>JBAXDX010000005.1:0-57125 GCA_037140715.1 Ignavibacteria bacterium | reverse complement strand
TTTATTCAGGGTAATTGTTATTTTTGACTGCTTTCCAAAATATTTATAACAGGGTTGATAATATCTATACAGAGGGGAAATCAATAATTGCCAGTAAGGGAACTGGAACAAATTTTTAGAAATGGATGATTAACAGATTAATATTGAATAGCAGAGGTGAAATTGAGTGAGTTAAAATTTATGGTTAATGAATTTGAGCGGGCATTATTAACGCTTGACCGCTTAAAAGTGGAAGAGTTAATCTCAGCCGCTGTAAAAATGAATGCTCCGGTTCATGTTGCAAGCGAATTGGTAACTGAAGTTTTATATAAAATCGGAGACGATTGGGAAAAAGGCAGGTTAGCTTTATCGCAGGTATATATGAGCGGTATTATTTGTGAAGAAGTAATTGATAAAATATTGCCGCGGTTAAGTCCGCTACGTAAAAATCAGCCTAAAATGGCAATTGCAGTCTTTGAAGATTATCATCTTTTAGGCAAACGAATTATCTATTCTTCGCTCAGAGCCTCAGGATTTGAACTTACAGATTTAGGTGGCGGTCTTACGACTGAATCTCTTGTAAAAATAGTAAAAGAAAAAGAAATAAAGATATTGCTTCTCTCTGTTCTGATGCTTCCTTCCGCATTAAGAATAAAAAATTTCAAAGAAGAACTTGGCGATCCCGATGTGAAGATAATTGTCGGCGGTGCTCCCTTTCGTTTTGACAACGAACTCTGGATGGAAATCGGCGCTTACGCAATGGGCAAAGATCCGCATGAAGCTATCGAAATTGTAACTAAACTGATGGGAGGCATATAATGAATAAAAAAGCAATGTCATCGATGGAGCGTGTGCTGACTACGCTTTCACACAAAGAACCTGACAGAGTTCCTTTATTTCTTTTGGCTGCAATGCACGGAGCTAAAGAATTAGGTGTTACAATTAAGGATTATTTTTCGAAAGGAGATAATGTAGTTGAAGGCCAGCTCAGAATAAGAAAAAAATACAGGAACGATTGTATATATCCTTTCTTTTATACGCCGCTTGAGATAGAAGCATTTGGCGGTTCTGTAATTTATTCTGAAGACGGTCCGCCTAATGCGGGGGAACCCTTTATTACTGATGTTAATCAGATTAAGAATCTCCAGCCACCGAGAGTAAAAGATACCAAAGTGCTGCATAAAGTATTAGAATCAATTCAAAAACTCAAAGCAACAGTTAAAGATGAAGTGCCTATAATCGCTGTGGTCATCTCTCCTTTTTCTCTGCCTGTAATGCAGCTTGGATTTGAACAGTATCTTAATCTGATGCACCTTCATACAGAATTGTTTGAACAATTAATAAAGATTAACGAGGAATTTTGTGTTGACTGGGCAAATGCACAGCTTGAAGCCGGTGCTACGGCTATCTGTTTTTTTGACCCGGTTTCATCCACTACTGTTATTCCAAAAGAAAAGTATCTTCAAACCGGATTCTTAAGCGCCAGACATACAATCGCAAGAATTAAAGGGCCTACAGCAACCCACTTTGCCTCTGGTAATTGCCTTCCGATAATAGATGAAGTCGCGCAAACCGGCACAGCGGTTATCGGCGTTAGCACCTTTGAGGATATTGGCGTAATTAAAGAAAAATGTAAGAATAAATTAACAGTACTGGGTAATCTGAATGGCATTGAAATGCGCCGCTGGACTCCTGAGCAAACACAGCAAATCGTAAAGAATGCCATTACTCAGGCCGCACCGGGTGGCGGGTTTATTCTTTCCGATAATCATGGCGAAATCCCGTTCCTGGTACCGGAAGATGTTCTTCTTGAAATTTCAGAAGCTGTTCACACTTATGGTGAATATCCGATAAGGCTTCATTCATGACGGACCGGAAACTTTGTTTAATCGTTTGTGATTGTTTTTTGCCGGAAGTAAATCATATTATAAAGTCATGGAATTACCCTGATGTAGTGATAAAGGGGTTTCATTCCAGTTGTACCGGAGCATCGTTATATTTTGAAAAGATAAATGAAATTATTGGTCAGTATACCCCGCTATATTCCAAAGTAATTTTTATCGGCAGTTCCTGTTTTGTTGATAATAAAAAAAAAAATAACCACAGGCAGTCTGAGTTTATCCAGCTTGATCAGTGCTTTGAACTCCTTGTCAACAAATCACTAATCTATCATTTAATTGGTAAAAAGTATTATCTGGTTTCCAACGGCTGGCTGAGAGATTATAAGAAGTATATTAATAACTGGGGATTTGACCCGGTTTCAGCAAAGACTTTCTTTAATGAATCCACTCGTAAATTAATATTGCTTGATACTGAAATAGAAGGCGATTACTTACCACAGCTTGAAGCATTGTCAGAGTACATGGGACTTCCGTATGAAATATTACCGGTAGGGCTTTCTTACTGCAGGTTGTTTTTAGATTCGATTATTTATCAATGGCGTGAGGAAAATGAAAGAAATTCCTTAAATGATAAGTTATCCCTTGCTTTCACACGTGCTGCCGATTATGCACTTGCCTTTAATCAGCTTAATAATTTAATTGACCTTGTAGATGAAAATGAAATTGTCAGAAAAATATTTAATTTCCTTGAACTGTTATTTATTCCCTTAAATATTGTTTACACTCCTTGCAATAATGAGATGAAACAGAATCCTGTTTTTTACAGGCAGGCAGCTGATAATAATGTCAGCCCGGACGATAATAGTTTCCGTATCGTTTTGTCAAATCAGCAGGAGTTAATAGGGGAATTTGATATTATTGGAATTAATTTTCCACAGTATATTGAGAAATATAAGGAGATATCGAAAATCATTGGCAGTATTGGCGGGCTGGCAGTTGCTAATGCCAGAAAATTTATGATTATTAAGGAGGCTGAAAAACAGATCAGGCATTATTCTGAACAGCTGAAAGAATTGATTGCTACAAAGGATAAATTATTCTCAATCATTGCTCATGATTTAAAAGGTCCGTTTCAGGGATTTCTCGGAGTAACTGAATTAATGGCTGAGGATATTAGTAGTTTTTCTCAGGATGAATTATCCGAAGCAGGTAGAGAAATCCACTATAGCGCAAAAAAACTCTTTAAGTTGTTAAATAATTTACTGGAATGGGCTCGTATGCAACGGGGTATGGTAAGTTTTAATCCGCAGGAAATAGTTCTGGCAGAGATAGTTTTTCATAACATTAGTTTGATAGTTAAACGCGGAAAGCAAAAAGGCATTGAGATAATCCCTGAAAACCATATTGTTTTCGCCGATGAGGCTATGCTTGATTCTATTTTGCGTAATCTTTTATCAAATGCTGTAAAGTTCACAGAGTGCGGCGGAAAGGTAATAGTTAAAGCAAGAGAATCAGAGGATAATAAGATGGTAGAAATATCTGTAGCGGACAACGGTATAGGAATGCCGGAAAATTTATTTAGTAAGTTATTTAAGATAGATGAAAAAGTCGGACGCGAAGGCACAGACGGTGAGTCAAGTACCGGATTAGGGTTATTGCTTTGTAAAGAATTTGTAGAAAAACATGGCGGAAATATCTGGGTTGAGAGCCTGGACAGGAAAGGAAGTACTTTTTATTTTACGCTCCCGGCGGGTCAGTACCAAAATCAAATAGATTATACTTAACTTATGAAAAAATTAATCCCTGTTTTTTTCTTTTTGTTCTTAATCACTAACTTATTTGCTCAAAAACAAGGTATTGAACTAATAGACTCTTTAAAGTCTAAATTGGAAAGTGCCATAGAGGATACAAGCAAAGTAAGATTGTTAGGACAATTGTCTTTTCAGTATTATAAATATGATACTGACCTGGGTATTTATTATGGCGGGCGGGCTTTGTCGCTTGCCGAAAATCTGCGTTGGGTACCCGGTATTGCTTTTTCCTGCAATTACATAGGGACTAATTACGCGGTTAAAGGTAATTTCCCTAAAGCACTGGAATATTTTAGTAAATCCTTATCGAAATATACCGAAATTGGCGATAAGCATGGCATTGCGATGTTGTCTAATAATCTGGGTAATTTTTATCGTATTCTGAAGGAATTTTATAAAGCTATTGAGTTCTTTAACAAGGCTGTGGCAATCAATAAAGGACTTAATGATAAACTGGAACTGGTCAGGAATTATAATAACCTTGGTTCGGCATACGGAGATCTTTACGATATGCAAAAGTCTGACGATTATTATTATAAAGCGTTAAACATCACTCGTGAAATTAACTCTAAAGAATTAGCCGCCCGGATACTTATTAATATTGCTGATAATAAAACGAGAGTGAAAGACTATTGCGAGGCTATAAAATTAGGTATCCAGGCTGTGAAAATTAGCGATGAGTTAAATATTACTTATGACCGCGCAGAGTATAACGGTTATGTGGGGTTGATTTATCTGAATATATCGAACGATAGCAGTGCCTCCGCTGATAATTGCCAGTATTATTCTAATAATAAACGGGAAAATCTTTTATTTGCGAAGAAGTATTTATATAATTCTGTAAAATTACTGGAAAGAATCCATGACCTGATATTGTTATCGGAAAACTTTCGTATTCTTTCCCAGGTCTATGAGAAATTGGGCGATAATAAAAATGCGCTTGACTGTTATAAAAAGTACTCAGCTTTTAAAGATTCTGTCTTCTCTAAGGATAACAGTATTAAGATTGCCAACATTGAAAAGAAACAGGAGGTTGAATTAAGAGATAAGCAGATTAAAATCCAGTCCCTTGAGATTGATAAGAAAAGTGCACAAATTTTTCATCAAATCATTTTCTTTATTCTGTTGGTATTACTGACATTATTTCTTTCTTACTTATATTATAAAAAGAAATCTGATAAGGTGTTGTCTGAGAGTGAGGAAAAATTCCGTAATCTTTATGATAATGCTCCGGCAGGTCTTTACAGAACAACGCCGGATGGAAGAATTCTTCTGGCTAATAAGTCATTGGTTAATATGCTGGGTTATCCGTCTTTTGAAAAACTTTCCGAGAGAAACCTTGAACAGGATGGATTTGATTCTTCTTATCCCCGAAGGTATTTTATTGAAGAAATCGAAAAAAATGGAGAACTTAAAGGTCTGGAATCGCAATGGAATTGTTACGATGGCAGTTTTATTATGGTTAAAGAGCATGCTAAGGTTATCCGCGATATTAATGGAAATACTCTTTATTTTGACGGAATGGTAGAGGATATCACCATGCGTAAACTTGCTGAAGAAAAAATTAAAATATCGTTGAAAGAAAAAGAGGTATTACTCAGGGAAATTCATCACCGCGTGAAAAATAATATGTATATAATATCCAGTTTATTAGACCTGCAGGTTGATCTGTTAACTGATAAAAAAATGACGGAGGTTTTTCAGGCCAGTCAGAATAGAATTCAGGCATTGGCTTTGGTGCATGAGTTAATGTATAAAAGTCCTGATTTTACATCCATAGATATAAAAAATTATATTATTAATCTGGCCGAGCATTTAAGACATTCATATATAGAAAAAAAAGAGCAGATCGAATTTTCTTTTGATATTGATAATATTGCTCTGAATATTGATATAATAATACCGGTCGGTCTGATTGTTAATGAAGTAGTCTCAAATTCATTAAAGCATGCCTTCCCAAATGAAAGAAAAGGCAGGGTTTCTATTTCCATGAAAGCGGACTCTGATAATAATTGCACCCTTTCATTTTCAGATAATGGAATTGGCCTCCCGCCTGAGATAAACGCGGAAGACCAAAATACTCTCGGCTTGTTCTTAATTCTGAATCTGAGCCAGCAAATAAACGGCGAACTTAAAACATCCGGCTCAGATAACGGAACAGAACATAAAATTATTTTTCATCTGGACAAGGATACACTCGCAACATAAATTGTCAGAGAGTATTCCCGACAAATTCCTCCCATACCTGTACTCTGAATCATACCCTTACTCTTAATCATGAAGGTATGATTATGGGCAGGATTAAGATTAGGAGAGAAAACATTATTACTTATTCGCCATTGAAATTCCCTTAATCTTCCTGAATAAAGAAATAGCGAATGAATCCGTCATACCTGAAATAAAATCAGTTATCTTCAACAAACGGGTATATAAATCCGAGCCGGGTTGTCCATTTTTAGATATAAACTGATCTGGCAGAAGCTGTAGAATTTTCTTATGCTTTCCGCTTAAGGAATTATTTGCTGTTTCAGTTACGGCTGTGATAAAAATATCAAGCAGTCCGCCTAAAACCTCAAAGCCCGCAGCTTCACGCTCAAGCACGCTTTCGTATGAGTATATCTTCTCAATCGATATATCTTTTATCTCTTTTAATATTCTGGCTGCAGGCAGAAGATTTATCAGCTCATTATCAAGACTGCCTTTAAGTATATTATCCTCTTCATCTGTAAAAATATCCGCAAGCTGATAAACAAGATTGTTTAATGCTTTTGCTCTCAGGTAACCTATTCTGTCATTTTTATCTCTAAATGAGTATGATTTTAACTCTGAATCGCCCGCTAATGCTCTTAGCAAATCCTCAGTTTCCTTAAAACTGACAAGTCCAAGATGAAAACCATCCTCCAGATCCATTACCCGGTAACAAATATCATCTGCTGCCTCGACAAGAAAGGAAAGAGGATGGCGGCACATAAACAGCGATGAGATTGCCTGACTTTTATTGCTTAAGCCGACTTCCTTTGCTACCTGAATAAAAAAGTCCTTTTCAGACTGAAAGAACCCGTACTTCTTATAAATCTTATTTTGCTGTTCAGCCTGCAACAGATTGAAGTTAGAAGTTTCAATAAATGATTCTTTAGGATATTTAGTAAATGCCGCCAGAGTTGCTGCTGTCAGCCGGAGTCCCCCAATTACATTTGGATTCTGCAAACAAACAATAATTCTAAAACCCTGAGCATTACCTTCAAACTTTGTAAAGTCATTCCACCTGGGGGAGAAGTTAAGCAGACTTTCGAACTGCGCGCCGTTACCAAACTTAAAATATTCGGCTATTGCATCCTCTCCCGAATGACCAAACGGCGGGTTACCTATATCATGAGCCAGACATGCCGCTGCGACTATCTCGCCAAAATGAAACTTAGTAAAAGATGACTGCAATTCGGGTCTTTTGTTTAATACTCTTTCTCCCACAATATTTCCAAGCGACCGCCCGATACAACTGACTTCAAGACTGTGCGTCAGTCGGTTATGCACAAAGTTACTTTCCGGCAACGGAAAAACCTGTGTCTTATCCTGAAGCCGCCTGAAAGCCGAAGAGAAGACAATACGGTCAAAGTCTCTTTGAAATTCGCTCCTTCCATCATTTATATTATTGATAGTTTGTGGATTTTCTTCACCGGGGCGGGTTCTTGAAAGTAGTTGTTCCCAGTTCATTTTACCTGATATTATTTTTATTTAATGATAGAATTCAAATGAATTATAAGAATTAGCAGTTCATAGCAAATCTGCCGATATTCTTTGCGCTATTTATTTATTGCCTCGTCATATTTCGAGATGTGAGACGGATCTATTTTCTTTAGTAAAGAGAAAATATTCTTGTCGTTATAAGAACTAAGGTACGAAATTATTTCATTACTCTTGGCATCAAAGAATGTTTTCATCATTACGCCTCTTATATCCTGCCTGATTCTTAAAGCGTCAAGGTTGGTAATCAGCCTTACGATTGCCGTCTCTGCTTCTCCTGGCTTTACCTGGAAAATATCCAGTCCGTTGTAATGATAGTAAAAATAATCTTCCCTGAATATTCTGTATTGCTCACTTGTTATTTCTTCAACCAGTCCTCTGCGGTTATAGGCATTGCTGTTCTTTTCCCAGCCTTTGGAGTTTGTGCTGTTGGTTCCAAGCATTACAATATTAAATGCCTGTGTAAAGTAAGGCGAGCCGCCCAGCTGATTAAATGAATCAGCATCCAGACCGAGAATAATGTAAGCATAGTAATCAAAAAAACTTGTAAGCGGGTCAAAGTTCGACTGGTTAAAATAAACTGACTGTCCCTTCTGATAAATAAATGACCAGTTATTATCTAAGACATTCAGCATTAAAGATGATCTGGTGCTTTTGAAGATTGGTCTCAGGCTTGTTACGCTTACCTGTGCGGTATAGTGAGTTTCATCAGGAGCGGAATCAAAGAAAATATTAAATGCGCATTTTATTTTGTCGCCTTCCCAGTTATCGCTGGTATAACGGTTACTGTTTATGTAGCTCTGCATAGTCTGAGCAAAATCAATGAGAAAATCTTTGTTTTTAGCAGGCAGGTTTTCAAAATTTATCGTAACCGTTGCGTCAAGTTCCTGCGCGAAAATATAAATCGGAAGAAAAAGGAGAGCTGTGATGATTCTTTTCATATTTACCTTAAATACTATAATTGTTGACTTAATATATAAATTTACATATTATTATTCCATAGTCAAGGAGGCATTATGAAACAAGTTTTATATATACTTGCTGTGGTTATAATTTTTGTATCCCACACGTTCTCGCAGATTAATCCCGGAGCGCGTCAGATATCGCTGGGCAATTCCGATGTTGCACAAAGCGATGACGTCTTCTGTCTTTTTAATAATCCATCAGGACTAAGGCAAATGAACTGGCGGGAAGTCGGTATTTATTATTCTCCCGCGCCTTTCGGACTGACTGAATTATCCAATGCTTATCTGGCTTACCACGAGCCGGTTTCCATTGGTTCTATTGGATTCGGTTTTTCAACCTATGGCTTCGAACTTTTCCGCCAGAGCGGAATATTACTTGGATATTCCTGTAATTATCAGAGTATATATTTCGGTCTTGCAGTTGAATACATGCAAACCACAATAAGTAACTATGGCTCGGAAAATTCAGTATTATTTAATATCGGCGGACTTATCTATTTATCCGAAACAATGAAGTGGGGCTTTGCTATTCATAACTTCTCAGGAGCAACAATTGGAAAGGAAAGCGACCAGCTCCCGATGACTCTTAAGTTTGGTTTTTCTTATGAGCCGCGTAATGAGCTTTGCCTCAATTTTGCGCTCGACAAGGAACTGAATAATATGATGTCATTAACCGCCGGAATTGAATATAATCTCGTCCGACATTTTTATTTAAGAACGGGATTTACAAGCCAGCCTGACAGATTCTCTGCCGGCATGGGTCTTAATTATTCTATTATGCAGTTTGATTATGCTGTTTTTAATCATGCTGAACTGGGACTAACGCATCAGGCAGGACTAATCATTCACTTTACAGACGATGAACCAAGATCAATAAAAATTAAAAAGAACAGAGCAGGAAAATGAAACTAAGCCGGATTTATACTGCCTTACTTCTATTGTTATATCCTGCCGGTATAATATCTGCCAGATTGACACAATTCCTCTCTTATATGAAAATAATTCCCTTAAAGCTGATGAACTTGCAGGTATAGATTACTCTGATCTTAGCCAGCTTCTTGACGAACTAAGAGCCGACCCGGTTGATATCAATAAGGCGGAACTTTCAGACCTCTTAAGAATCCCTTCTATTGATCGTTACACAGCTGCCAAAATAATTAATTACAAAAATCTTAACGGACATATCTTTTCCAAAACAGAATTATTCCTGATTGACGGGATTGATGCTGAATATGTAAATCTTATTCTGCCATTTATAATTGTTACGGAAAATAAAGCCCCGGCTAAATCAGTACCTGTTCCTGCGGTATTAAATCCAAAAGAGAATGACTTTTATATTAAAATGAAGTCGGCATTTTTCAGAACTTATCAGCCGGACAATCTAAAGTATTTGGGAACGCCCGGCAAGGTTTACAACAGGCTTACATTGCACTCAGGAGATTATGAAATGGGTCTGCTTACGGAAAAAGATGATGGCGAAAAATCTTTAAGCGATCTGACTTCATATTACTGCATGATTAAAAACATAGACTATTTTGAAACTCTTCTTCTCGGTGACTATAATATAGAATTCGGAGAAGGGCTTGCGCTATGGAGTTCTTACGGAGGAATGAAAAGCTCATATATTAACTCCGTTGGTAAGTCCGGCCGAAATATAATTGCCAAACGGGGCAACGAAGAGAATAAGTTCTTCCGTGGTATAGCATTTAGTTCTAATATATGGAAACTCAGAGTCTCCGGTTATTATTCGCGGAATAAGTTTGATGCCGTGGTGAATAACAGCTCTGGCTTGATAACATCCTTTGCTGAGACGGGTTATCACAGGACTTCTGCAGAAATAAAAAATGCCGACAGCGGAGAGGAGATATTTATCGGTGGCAGAGCTGATTTTGCAATAGATTCATTATTAAACCTCGGACTGTTAGTTTATAATTCAAAATTTATTCCTGCCTTAAAGCTTGATAATGCCGGTCCGGCTGTCGGGCAGTTCCGGATGAGTTCATTATCTTACAAATTATTCTTTGGATATTATACTCTTTCAGGTGAAATAGCACGTTATGGCGGAGGTTTCTCGTTTATCAGTTCAGTATCCGGCTTTATTGGCAACGCTGCCGGATTTATATTTTCTTTGCGGAGTTATCAGAACGGTTCTTCATCACCGCATTCCTTTCCTTTAGCTGAAAACTACGGACGCGCTGACAATGAATTTGGTTTTTATTCAGCTTTTAGCTATAAAGCCTCATTTGGCAGATTTATAATTTATCATGACAGGTATTCACCTAAAGAGTTTTCAGACCTGAAAACCATGTTGTATAACGGGAATGAAACTTCGCTTGGCTTTGAATCAAAGATATCCAGAGAAATTGACTGCGGTATCAGACTAAGGATTGAAACCAAAGAAAACCATAGTGGTAATATTCAAAATGCAGAAGAAAGGAGTATCTTCGGATTTGTTACTGATCTTAGTTATAATCTGTCGCGGGAAATAAAACTTAAGAGCTGGCTGAGTTATTCAAATTATGCTGAGACTAATACACATGAGAACGGGTTTGCGGTTTATCAGGACATCAGATACTCCGGAAAAAGATTTTTTATTTCCGCCAGAGCTACGGTTTTTCAGTCATCTTCTTATCTCTGCCGAATCTATGAATATGAAAATGATATTCCCGGTCTTGCAAACAGAGCCTCGCTTTCGGGGCAGGGAGTTAAATTTTATTTTATAACTGCCTACAAATTCCGCCCAATCCTGACTATTTCACTTAAATACTGGATGATGTTCAATAATAAATCTGTATCCGGTACCGTTGATACCGGCGATATTTCTCTAAATGAAAATAAAAAACTAAGCTTACAGTTTGAAATCCTGCTTTAGATTGTATATGCCTGATACAAGAAAAATCTTGCATTCCACTACCTAAATAATTAAGTTTCTATCCTCTAAGAGAGCACTCTTACTACTATTTTTATTATATCATTCTATCAGGAGAAATTATGTGCGGTATAGTCGGTTATATTGGCGCGAAAAATTGTATCCCTATTCTCTTAGGCGGCTTAAAACAGCTTGAGTATCGCGGTTATGATTCGGCTGGCGTTGGTTTTCTTAAGAACGATGGAGCTACCTGCATCGTTAAAAGCATTGGGAAAGTATCAAAACTTCAGGAGAAATTAGACTTATTACAAATAGATTCCATTACCGGTATCGGTCATACCCGCTGGGCAACTCACGGGGTGCCTAATGAAGTCAATGCTCATCCGCATATTAATGAAGACGGATCATTAGTTCTGGTTCATAATGGTATTATAGAAAACTATGCGGCGCTGAAAGAGACACTTAAAGCTTTTGGCTATAAATTCCATAGCGATACGGATACTGAAGTTCTTACAATGCTTATTGATAGTTTTATTAAAAAAGGACTCTCGCTTTTTAATTCCGTCAGAATGGCTTTAAGCGAAGTTGAAGGCACTTACGGTATAGCTGTTATTTATGATCAGGAACCGGACAGGATTGTTGTGGCAAAAAAAGGTTCACCACTTGTAATTGGCATTGGCGATAATGAGAATTTTATTGCCTCAGATGTCAGCGCTCTTGTGGCTTATACTTCACAGGTGGTTTATCTTGAAGACGGGGAAGTAGTCGAAGTTCACAGGGATAAGTTTATCGCCAAGGATATTACTGATAATGAAATAGCTAAGGAAGTACAGGAAATAACCATGAAGCTTGATGAAATAAGCAAGGGCGGTTATCAGCATTTTATGCTGAAGGAAATTATGGAGCAGCCCGATTCAATCCGTAACGCTATGAGAGGCAGACTTTTATTCAACGATGGTGTTTCAAAGCTTGGCGGGCTTGAAGGCTTTGTTGACAGAATAGCTAACTCAAGAAGAATTATTATTTCTGCTTGCGGCACTTCCTGGCATGCCGGACTTGTCGGTAAATATATGCTTGAACAGTTTGCTGAAATCCCGACCGAAGTTGAATATGCGAGTGAGTTCCGCTACCGCAACCCGATAATCTATCCGGATGATGCCATAATATTTATTTCACAGAGCGGTGAGACGGCTGATACGCTTGCCGCAATGAAGGAGTCTAAGCTTAAAGGCGCTCTTGCTGTTGGTATCTGTAACGTTGTTGGAAGTTCTATAGCCCGCGAAAGTAATACCGGCGTATATATTCATGCCGGCCCTGAAATTGGCGTTGCCTCGACAAAAGCCTTTACCGCTCAGCTTATGGTGCTCTCTCTTCTTACTTTATTAATTGCAAGAAAAAGAAGAATGAGCCTGGCTGACGGAATGAATATCGTAAAAGAAATTGAAAGTATCCCTGAAAAAGTAGTAAAGATACTTAAACTGAACAGTCAGATAGAGACAATAGCCGAAGAGTTTAAGGACTCTAAGAATTTCCTCTATCTTGGACGCGGTTATAACTTTCCTGTTGCACTTGAGGGAGCACTTAAACTAAAGGAAATCTCATATATTCATGCTGAAGGCTATCCGGCGGCAGAAATGAAGCACGGACCTATTGCATTAATTGATAAGGATATGCCGGCTGTATTTATTGCTCCAAAGGACTCGACTTACGACAAAATATTAAGCAATATTCAGGAGGTAAAAGCAAGACAAGGGAGAATTATTGCAATAGCAAGCGAATCAGACAATGAAATTGATAATCTTGTTGATTTCACAATTAAAATCCCGGATACAATAAGAATGTTAACTCCAATGCTGACGGTGATTCCGCTACAGTTGCTCGCTTATCATATAGCTGTTAAGAAAGGGCATAATGTTGATCAGCCCCGTAACCTCGCTAAAAGCGTAACAGTAGAATAATAATCAGAGATTTATGTTTATGAGCGTAAAAATATGTTAATGATGTGAGCTGTTGATGATTAAAAACGGCAGATAAGAGTCGCGGAACCAAAATTATTTTGTAATTTTGAGGTACCTTTTTAAAATTAGTTCTAAGATAAAACGGAGAAGAATTAAATGGCTGTTAATATGAAAGGCAAAAGCCTTCTTTCAATTCATGATCTTTCACATGAAGAAGTCTGGCAGATATTTGAACTCAGTACACTACTTAAGTTAAAGCGACTGACAGGCGAACCGCACCGCATACTCGAAGGAAAAACTCTTGGGATGATTTTTTCCAAGCCATCTACCAGAACGCGTATTTCCTTTGAAGTCGGTATTTATGAACTTGGCGGAATCGGTTTGTATTTTGGTCCTAATGATTTACAGTTAAAGAAAAGCGAAAGTGTGGCCGATACGGCAAAGGTATTATCAAGATATCTGAGCGGTATTATGATAAGAACATTTGATCATCAGGATGTAGTTGATCTGGCCAAATATGGAACAATTCCTGTGATTAACGGTCTTACCGATCTGCTTCATCCATGTCAGGTCTTAACTGACCTCTTTACAATTTACGAAAAGAAAAAGGTCTTAAAAGGACTTAAACTTGCCTATGTCGGTGATGGAAATAATATGGCGCACAGCCTCCTGAACGGCTGCTCTAAAGTGGGGATGGACATTGCTATTGCATCTCCGTCAGGCTACAAGCCGAACGAAGACATTGTCAGGAACGCTGTGGCTAACGCAAAATACATGGGAAGTAAAGTTGAAATTCTTGAAGATCCGGTTGAAGCGGTTAAGAATGCCGATATAGTTTATACCGATGTATGGGCTTCGATGGGTCAGGAAGCTGAAGCAATGGAAAGAAAATTGAAATTCCAAAAGTATCAGGTTAATCCTGAACTGGTTAAGTATGCTAAGGAAGATTATTTATTTATGCACTGCCTGCCCGCCCACAGGGGAGAGGAAGTCGTTAATGAAGTCTGCGACTCGCCTAATTCAGTTATTTTTGACGAAGCTGAAAACAGACTGCATGTTCAGAAAGCTGTTATGGCTTTACTGATCTAATCCGTATCTGCTAAAAAACAGATGGTAGCATTTTTTCATCATGTAAATCAGAGTCTGACTATGAAAATATGCTCTGTACATAAGAATAATAATGCCGGTTCTTTTAGTGCGTTTACACGAGATTATCCGAAATATATCCAGACAACCAATTTTTCTTATACAAAGATTATATAAAAATCTATATATTTCGTATGAGGATTTATTACTAAATTGTTCACTTCCCGTGGAGATAACATGGACTGGTTCAGAGATCTGAAAATTGCGACAAAACTAATTACAGGGTTCTCTTTAGTTATTCTTTTTGTAATCATTATGGCTTCAGTTACTCTGATAGATGTTCAGACGTTACTTAATTTGCAGGTTGAGAATGCCCATCTTTCCGTTCATGTTCTCAATGCCGATCATGCAAGACGGGTCCCTTATAAAATTATAGCTTTTATAAAAGATGGCATAGTAACCCGCGACATTCAAAAAACAGAGCAGTATTATACTGAATATAAAAAAGAATGGAGCGCTCTTATAGATACACTAAGGGATGATGCAGTTACGGATAATGAAAAAGCGCTGGTTGAGAAGGCTTCTGATGCAGTAAATAAACTCTGTGCTACTTTTGAAGGTGAAATGCTTCCACTTCTTAAACAGGGAAGATCAATTGCAACTGGAGCGACTCTGCTTGCTATGGATGACAGGTTAAAATTAGATAATCTGATTGACGTGACTCAGATGCCTCTTAGATCGTATGCTAAATTGAAAAATGATGAAATGGCAAAAGCCAATGTGGCTTTTAATGCAGAAGTTTCTTATATGGTAATATTTACTATTGTCATGGTAATTATAATTGTGTTATTATCAGTCATTATAGCAGGTTTCATTACAAAAACCATTAAAGAGCCAATCCTGAAAGTCATGAAAATGGGAGAAGAACTTAAGAAGGGACATGTTAAAGCGCGCGCAGGGGTAACTTCAAAAGACGAGCTTGGCATTATGTCTGCCACGCTGGATGGTGTAGCAGAACAACTGGATGGTCTGTCAGGAGTAATGCTTGAGATTGCGAATGGCAATATAACAAATGAAGCAAAGATGTATGATAAAGAAGATGCGATTGCTCCTTCATTAAATGCCATTATAAGATCGTTAAAAATGCTTATTGGCGAAACAAATTTACTTACAGGAACAGCTATTAACGGAGAACTTTCAAAGCGGGGCGATTCGCAAAAATTCATGGGAGCATATAAGGATGTTATCGAAGGGATAAATAATATACTGGACGCTGTAGTTAAACCGGTTAAGGAAGGTTCTGATGTTCTTGAAGTTATGGCAACAGGTGATATGACAGTACGAATGCACGGGGATTATAAGGGCGATTATCAGGTGATTAAGAACAGTATTAATAAACTGGGTGAGCAAATGAGCCGGGCGCTTAATGATGTAACCGAAGCAGTACATGCAACAGCAAGCGCAAGTAGCCAGATTTCAGCCAGTTCCGAAGAAATGGCCGCTGGCGCTCATGAGCAGTCGCTACAAACTACCGAAATTGCCGGATCAGTAGAGAAAATGACAAGCACAATACTTGACAGCAGTAAGAACGCAAATATTGCGGCTGATAGTTCTAAGCTTGCAAGCGATACGGCATTAAATGGTGCGAAAAAAGTAGAGGAAACTAAAACCGGAATGCTCATGATAGTCGAATCTGTTCAGGAAACAGGGAAAGTAATATCATCGCTTGCAAAAAAGACGGAACAAATCGGAGAGATAACTCAGGTAATAGATGACATTGCAGACCAGACGAACCTGCTTGCTCTTAATGCAGCTATTGAAGCAGCAAGAGCAGGCGAACAGGGACGCGGTTTTGCTGTCGTCGCAGATGAAGTCCGTAAACTTGCAGAGCGTACTACAAAAGCTACTAAAGAAATAGCTGTAACAATTAAGCTGATTCAGGGCGAAGCAAAACAGGCAGACGATTCAATGGACTTAGCGGGCAGGGCTGTTGAAAATGGTATGCGCTTAACTGAAGAAGTAGCCGCTTCACTCCAGCGTATCCTGGAAGTCAACCAGTCTGTCAGCAATATTATAACTAAGGTGGCTGCTGCAAGTGAAGAGCAGTCAGGCGCATCTGAAGAAATTAGTAATAACATTGAAGGTATAAGCAGCGTTATACATCAGAGTGCCGCCGGCACTCAGCAGATAGCCCGTGCAGCGGAAGATTTAAACAAACTGACACTAAATCTTCAGGATCTAGTGGGCAGATTTAAGATTGACAATAATAATGGTCATCACGAGTCTGCTGGTTATACAAATAAACTGATTGGAAATAAAAAATACCAGTTACTGCATTCGTAGTAAAGGGACTTTTACTTGTTCCAATTGTTGGTTCTCATAAAAAAAGGATTATGCAAAGAATATTATTATTTGTTTTTATATATGTTGCTTTGCTCCATGCCCAGGAAAAGCCTGTTATTGAAACATTCCTCGATGGCGCTTCAGTTAATCAGATAACCGGCGACCAGAATGAACTCTGGATTTCTACCTACGGCAAAGGTATTTATCATTACATGAAGAAAACCGGCATCTGGGAAAACTTTTCGACATCCAGGGGAAACCTCCAGCAGGATTTCTTCTATTGCGTAAGCTATAACAAAGATTACGTATGGGCAGGTTGCAGCGACGGGCTTTTTACTCTCGACCGGAAAAGAAATATCTGGCTTAAAAGAAAATTTGGCAAAGGCGGCGAAATGGGTAACTGGGTACGCGCCCTTGTCTATGACAAATATGTTAACACTCTCTGGATCGGAAGGTTTAAGTATTTAACAAGGCTCGAAGTTGCTAACCAAAAATTTACAGATATCGACCTGACCATTGATAACAACACCAAGACTAACAGCATTAAAACTATTAAGCTTGACGGAGACAGCCTCGTCTGGTTCGGTACTGAAGTCGGAATTCACAGATATACCAAACCAAAGGACATTGAAGACCCCGGTTCCAGACAGTTTATTACAAATAAAACCAATGCCTTTAACGGCGATGGCGATATAGTTTCGCTTGCTGATATTCTGCCTGAATCAAAGAACATCTGGTTTGGTCTTGATGAATTTATAACTGTGCAGAAACCGAGTTTCAATATCGGCGGACTTTATTGTTACAACCGGACAATAGACTGGCGCCGTTTCGATACACATAACGGTATGAACGCTGACGGTATTTATTGTTTAGCTCTTACCGGCAACACAATCTGGGCAAGTACCTACAAATTTAATAAGAAGAACAAAGAGCAGACAGGGCAGGGCATCGCACTTATTAACCGCTTCACAAAAAAGGTAACATCAATAAGCAAAGATGAACTTAACCTGCATAATGATAAGATTATTGCCATGTTCTTTGACGGCGACAGTATATGGCTCGGAACTGAGGCAGGACTTGTAAAGATAAAAATAGTAAGCGACTTTATCTCGATGAAAAAAATATCCCCAGTTAAACCATCCACTGATAAATAATAACTGATCTGAATCGTCCCTTCATAAAAATATGGACGCATTAAATGAAAGATTATATCATACATCTGCGCGATGTTTAATCTTTCATTTCATCGTGCTTTAATCCGGGCTTGTATTAAGCATCCATCATCATTTAATTAGTTCAATGCCCGAAATGCTATCTCCCTGGTCAATCATATTAATTATATCCATACCTTCGGTAACTTTGGCAAAGTTGGAATATTGTCCGTTCAGATGCGGATAATTGGAATGTACTATAAACCATTGCGAGCCTTCGGTATCTCTGCCCGTGCCTGACATGCCCACAGAGCCTTTATCAAAACCGGCAGGAGAGTATTCTGAAATAATATCATAACCGGGTCCGCCGTAACCTGTGCCACTAGGGTCGCCGGACTGTATGATAAAGCCGGGCACTACGCGGTGGAATGTTATCTTGTCAAAGAAGCCATCGGAAGCGAGCCGGCAGAAATTCCCGGTACTTATCGGCGTTATGCCCGGCGTAAACTGAATCGTGAAATTGCCTTTTGTCGTATAAATCTTTGCCGAACGGTATTTAAATGCCATATTCCAGAGCGTGTAAAAGTTATTCAGCTGCTTTTGAAGCCTGCAATTCCTGCCCAGCTCCCGGCAGGCGTAAACCTGAAGTGAATATACAGTTGAGGTTCGCAACAGCTTAATCATATCCAGACTGAACCCGCCGGATATTCTGCGCCCGGAATTAATTAATGAAATTAAACATTCAGAATAATCAGGGTTGTTTAGATAAAGATTAATCTGCCTGGAAATTATTTTCTTTATTTCCTCTTTATTGGAAGCTATAAAGGCAGAATCCAGACCTTCGGCTGTAATTGAAACAACTGCGGCAATGTTGTCTGACAGTCCGGCAATAAGCAGGTCGCGTAGCTGAGTATTGTCCGGCATATACCGCTGGAGAGACAGAAGCGCGTTAATAAGTTCAGGCTTGTCAGGCTTTGTAACCGAAGATATATTATTCATCAGGTACTGCAGATTCTTCTGCGGGTCATTAACATTTTCTGCCAGCGCCCGACAGATAAAAGAAGGATTCACTTTATCCTTATAAGCCGGGAAGAAATCCGCAAATTCGTCAGGGAACATCTTAGTAAGGGAAAAGAACAGTTCACCCCTCGTATTTTCCGAAAGGGAAGAATCCGCAATGCTTTTTTTTAACTCATCTTTAACATAAAATTTCAGTCCGCTTTCAATTATGGCATCCTTTAATGAAACTGCCATCTGTCGTGATACATTCGTATTCTTATCCCTGACTAACGCAAACAGCAGCCTGAGGTCATCAGTAGTCCGGAACTTATAGTAGATTAACACCTTTGCAGCTTCAGCCCTCAGTCGCCAGTCTGACAGGCTTATCAGAGCCTTTATCTGGTCGATATTATCGGGGGCAGCCTTCAGTCTTCTAAGACAGGCAAGCGAGTACTGCTTTAGTATTATCCAGTCTTCACTATTATTCTTATCATAGACAGTCTTCAGGAAATCATTCCTCATCGCACGGCTTATATTACTTCTTGACAAAGCGAAAGCCGCATCAGTACGCCTCTGCATCGAATTGCCCGCTTCTGTAAATTCCCTGCGGAGCGTTTTTACATCGCCTGAATCAGACGACTTAATATTACGAAGCGCAAAATTCAAAATAGCGACTGAGATACCATCATAATTCTGATTTTTATCAGTCATGTAACGTATTATCAGGTCTTCAAGAACATTTTTATCTGCTGTTCTTCCGACAGCTTCAAACGCCGGCCGCTGATATTCCTTCTTTGCACATGGAAATATCATTGATAAAAGGTAACTGACAGATTTAGCGGAGGGACCGGTTTCCCCTAATGCAAAAGAGATATAATTACCATAACGCCGGAAGTCAGGTGATATAATATCATCGATATACGATGTATCTTTCGAGTTGCCGAGGCTGAGAAGGGCAGCACGCACACTGTCAGGATATTCGCTTTTAAGATAGCGCAACATTATCTTCTTATCGAACGTCCTTTCAAATGTTGTACGGGCAAGTTCATAATCCCGTGATGTATACTGGGCAAAAACTGAAGTGTACAGAAAGGAGAAAATGATAATCTTTTTGAGCATATTATAACCCGGTGCCGTCTTTTAGGGATATTCTGAATAATTTTAATTCCGGGGCATCTGCCCGGTTGTAAAAAGATGTTTACATTGCCACGGTTTTCAGACCGCGGCAGTTATAATTAAATATTTTTCTCATAAATACGGTATTTCTTGTACAAATCGCCCTGCATTACCTGTGCGCCACGGTTCATCATTGCATTATCTTCGAGTATCCAGCTTGCTTCGCCAAGGTCTATACCCTCATTGTGAGCGCGGTTGAGTGTTTCATAATAAAATACAGCGTCAAGTCCTCGTTTCTGATACTCCGGTATGATGCCCAGCGTAATAACTCTCGACCATGTAATGCTCTTCTTCCCGAATAAAAGGCGGAATATGCCAAACGGGAAAAGCCTTCCGTTCATTTTCTTGAAAATCTGATTGTAGTCAGGTAAGCAGAGTGAGAAACCAACGACTTCATCCTTAATCTGACCAAATAAAACAATCTTAGGGTTTATCAGCTGCTTTAAGTCTTTTGCCATGTGGTCAAGTTCATGGTCTGTCATTGGAACGAAGCCCCAGTTGGCAGCCCATGCCTTGTTATACACATATTTAACCTTTGCAACCTCGCGGTCAAAGTCCTTCATGTTTAAACTTGTAATCTGAATACCTGAGCGCTTAGTTGCTATTTCTGCCACACGCTTCAGCTTCTCGCTGCCTGCTACTTTTTTATTCTCAAGCTTGTATGCGTTAAGGTCCTTTGCCTTCCTGAATCCATAATTATCACAAAGTTCCAGGTAATACCTGGGGTTGTACGTCATAAGAATTCGCGGTTCATCGTCAAATCCCTCAATCAGCATCCCGTACTCATCGTTGCTTGACGGATTGGCCGGTCCAAACGTCTTGTCGCAACCTTTTTTCTTCAGCCAGTCTATAGCTGTATCAAACAGCGCATTAGCGACAGACTGATCATTAATACATTCGAAAAATCCCCAGAAACCCGCCTTGTCGTTATGCTCTTTATTATGCAGATCATTCTTTATCGCCGCTATGCGGCCTACGATTTGATTATCCTGCTCGGCAAGAAACATTTCCATTTCCGCATGTTCGAAAAATGGGTTCTTCTTCCTGTCCAGTATCTTCTTTCTGTCCATAATCAGAGGTGGCACCCAGTATTGATCGCCTGCATAGACCTTCCACGGGAATTTAATAAACTGCATTAGTTCCTTATCAGTAACAACTCTCTTTACTCTGATTTCTTTCATTGTAACTCCCTCAAATTAATAAAATATGGTTTATAGAAATCCGGCAGGGGAATGCTGACTGGAATCACCCGGATGCTGATATGATTCCAAAATACATAATAAACTAAAGAAACTGTTTTACTGCCAGCCTTTTTAATTAACGAAACCCCGTCAGATGACCGGCGGGGTTTATAATTAAACTTATCAGCTAAAACGGAGAAATCAGATAATACCTAACTTAGCGCCGTTTCTTTTGAATGAATCAATAATATAATCCAAATGCTCATCTTCATGAGTTGACATATAGCTTGTTCTCATCATCTGCCTTCCTTGTGGCACGCCCGGTGATATAAAGATATTGACAAATACGCCATCATCATAAAGCATCCTGCCCATTTTGAAGCTTAGAAGGTCATCGCCTATAATCACAGGCACGATTGCTGTCCTGCCATCCAATACATTGAAACCTGCTTCTGTCAGTCTTGTGCGGACATAATTTGCATTCCTGATTAGTTTGGTAACCCTTTCAGGCTCGGCTTCCAGTATGTCAAGCGAAGCTATAGCGGCTGCAACTGAAGCCGGTGTAGGGGACGCGCTAAAGATCAGGGCAGGGGATGTATGCTTCAGGTAGTTGATAACTCTCTCTTCACCTGCGACAAAGCCGCCGAGCGAAGCGAAAGTCTTGCTGAATGTACCCATTGTCATATCAATTTCATTGACAAGATCAAACTCGCTTGCCGTGCCTCTTCCGCCTTTGCCGATAACGCCTACCGAATGAGCATCGTCAATCAGTATGCGTGCGTTGTTCTCTTTGGCAATCCTGTTCAGATTTGGCAAATCAACTATCTCTCCGCCCGTTGAGAATACGCCATCGCTGACAATTAGCTTTGGAGTTTCTTTAGGAAGTTTCGTAATAACCCTTTCGAGGTCCTTCATGTCATTATGTTTGTACCTGACTACCTCGGCTGTGGCTCCCTTAGCCATCAGGTTGCCGGCAACGATACATGCGTGGTTATCTTTATCTGATATAACATACTCACCCCTCTGAACCAGAGTCGGGATGATCCCCTGCGCAGTCTGATATCCGGTAGAAAAAAGTAAGCAGGCTTCTTTGCCAAGGAATTTTGCAAGTTTTGCTTCAAGCTCAACATGCAGATCGAGTGTACCGGTAAGATAGCGCGAACCCGAGCAGCCCGAACCATATTTTTCAACTGCTTTTATCGCAGCTTCCTTTACCGATGGATGAGCTGTCAGACCAAGATAATTATTAGAACCGGCCATTATAATTTTTCGGCCTTCTATATGTACTACTGGCCCTTCGTTTTCCTCAATTTCTCTGAAATAAGGATACAATCCGGCTGCTTTTATCTCATCAGCCCTTGTAAATTCAAAACATTTCGTGAATAAGTCCAAAAATTTCCTCCAGAATGATTAACAGGTATGAATTTATAATCTTTATATATATTTTTGCATTATCTTGTTTAATCAAAAATTTAACTGCTCAATGTATAATTAAATCAAAATAAAATCAAATGGAATATGCGAATGAATAAGAAAAGGATTGCTGTAGTAACAGGCGCGAATGGTTTTGTAGGAAGTCATCTGGTCGATTTATTGATTAATAAGGGGTATATTGTACGCTGTATAACCAGAAAATCGAGTAATTTACAATGGCTTGATCTTAAACCTGTTGAAATAATTGACTGCGGGCTTTCTGACCAGAAAGCCCTTGCCGATGCTTTTAAGGGAGCGCAGTATATTTTTCATGTGGCGGGAGTTGTAAAATCCAAAAAACCGGAGGGTTACTTTAAAGGCAACGTAGAAACTACGAGAACTTTGCTTGAAGCTGCTCTTACGGCTAAGGAATCTTTACGTAAAATTGTCATAGTCAGTAGTCAGACCGCGTGCGGACCCTCTCTCGAAGGTAAACCGGTTACAGAAGAAACACCGGAGCATCCGATTACAACCTATGGCAAAAGCAAACTTGAGGAAGAAAAGCTTGCTAAGACTTATATGGACAGGCTGCCCGTTACAATTTGCCGCGCTCCTGCTGTTTACGGCGAGCGGGACACGGAAATTATGATATTTTTTAAGACTTTCAATAAAGGACTTATGACGACCATCGGAATGAAGGATAAGCCTTTAAGCCTGATACATGTAACTGACCTCATCAATGGTTTTTACATAGCCGCCAGAAGCGTAAAGTCAGCCGGACAGATATACTTCATCGGCAGTGAAAAGTATTACTACTGGAAGGAGATAGGTGAAGTAACTTCAATAGTGCTTAATAAAAAACCGCGGTTGCTGAAAGTTCCGCACTGCTTAGTTTATATAATCGCGGCAATAGCGCAGTTCTTCTCGATATTCAGCTCCAAACCTGCCACACTTAACCTTGAGAAAGCACGCGATATAGTACAGCCGGCCTGGACATGCAGTACCGCCAAGGCTATGAGAGAACTGGGCTACAGCCAGCATATTTCCCTCGAAGAAGGCATAAGAAAAACATGCCAGTGGTATAATAAGATGAAGTGGATTTAATGCGATTCTGAACCGTGCCACGCTGCCGGTTGAATTATTTTATGCACAATATGGTAAGGATATTTTACCAGCCAGTCCGGATGAACAGCTTTGTATCTCCGGCGAAAAGCAAATTATTATTCCGAGTCCGTTTTCTAACGGGGGAAGTCCGGGTGATATGCTGAAGAACGGGATTTTATACCGGAGCATGTCCTGAAATGTGCCATGGAATGTAATTTTACCCGGGCGGTAACCGTGATTCGATAAAAAAGACTTTCTATGACATACTTACCAGGTGCAAAGTATGTCATAGAGCCTTAAACGGGTCAATGGCCAGGTGCAAAGTATGTCATAAAGCCTTAAACGGGTCAATGGCCAGGTGCGAAGTATGTCATAGAGTCTTAAACGGGTCAATCCGCACTTGCAGATTGGGTCATCGAGCGTCTTTTTGCCCTTCCTGCAGGTGCAGGACATGTCATCGAGCGTCTTTTTGCCCTTCCTGCAGGTGCAGGACATGTCATCGAGCAATGTCTGTCAGGTTAACATCATGTTGCACCCCTGTAAGGCTTATAATCATAATCATACTCACCTGCCTTTAAGCGAGTAAGATTAAGATTATGATTAAGAGTAAGAAGGGGAAAATGGGAATACTAATATTCTTTAACGAAATACTCTGCGAAAGTATCTGTTATTTCCTTCAACTGCTGTTTTGTGGGAGAGTAAATCAGGTGCGAATGGCATTTGGAACAGTCGGAGTTTCCAAAGCCTTTTACAGGGAATGAACAGGAGGGAACTGCTGAAAGCAGCCTGGTCAGTTCGCATTCGATATCCTTACCGGCTTCGGGGAAAATATAGATTTTCTCTACTTTATTTGATGTCAGGGAAGTAATATAATCGATATGCCAGTGCAATACTTTATCATGCCCTGCATGGCGTGCAATGCGGCTTTCAAGGTTTTTCTGAGCGCTGCCTGAATAATAGTAGTACCCTTCAGGAAGCTGCCGGTCATAAAATACTTTGTTCAAAAGCCGGAACGGGGAAGCAGCTTTAATTTCGAGGAGATAAATTCCTTTCATTTATTAGTTCGGCTTAGCTCCTTCCTTTATCCATGTCGTAATTCCGGCAATCATATTTGGCGTTAACTGAGCATTCATAAACGGCGGCATCGGGTTGCTTGCGCCAGGCGTTATAACCCAGATTAAGCGACTGTTCTCCGGGAATCCTTTTACCACAACAGTCGCATCCGATGTAGTATTCAGATACGAAGTAAAACTGAGACCGCCCGCGCGGCTACCATCATCATGACAGCCGGAATGATTGCAATACAGTTCAAGGACGGGCTGTATATCTTTATTATAACTTACGCTGGCTGATGGAATAGTCCTGTTCCTGATGTCCGATTCAGTTACTGAATCCCTGCACCCCGCATAAAAAATTACCAAAGCAAAGATGACCGGCATTAATAAATTGTGTCTCATGTTATATACGTCCTGATTGATATGTGCTGATAATTGTTATATATTTCACTTAATATAAACAGAGGTGCGCGAATAATCCGTTGTATTGATTATGATTAAACGGGCATTCTGATGTTCTGAACTCCGAATCATAGTCAGTCATTTAATCAGATGAGTCAGATACGTCCTGCCAAAAATAAACCTTCAGTCTGACTAAAGCAATACTGTTCATGTCTGTTGAGGTGCCTGCGTCCTTGTCTGTAAACTGTTTTATGGTTTTAATGCGCTCTTTTATGTATTTTTCCTGTCGGTATTTCCAGTTACTATAATTACGGCAGAAGGATTAATTTACTTGTTCAGGCAGGACGTTGCAGGGATAATGCTGCCTGTCTTTATAAAATAATGGAAGAAAATACCATACTTCGCGTAACCGGAACTCAGGCAGGAAAAGGGAACTTATAAGGAGTCTTCATGAATAATGAAATTAAAATTGCAGCGCGGCCATATCAGTTAATAAACGAAGTTCAGCATTATCAATGGGGAGAGAAAGGGGGGAATGCTTACATTGCTGATTTAACCGGTATTAAGGGAAAAAAAAATGAGGCTTATGCAGAACTCTGGATTGGCGCTCATCCGAAAGCTTCATCTTCGGTTGAAATTGACGGTGGTATTTATCGGCTGACAGACTTAATAGAAAAATTCCCCGATGAGATAATAGGGCAGGCCGCCAGCGGGAAGTTTTCCGGCAGACTGCCGTTTTTGCTGAAAGTCCTTTCGGTATCCGAAGCTCTTTCCATTCAGGCTCACCCGAATAAGATTCAGGCAGGATACCTGCATGAAAAAGACCCCGGGCATTACCCTGACAATAATCATAAGCCTGAAATCGCAATCGCAATCGATTCGCTTCGGGCAATAGCGGGCTTCAGACCTTATGACAGTATAATCGAATCCCTCGAAAAGTATAATGAGCTTACAGAAATAACCGGAACGGAAATCTTATACGATGCTCTCGAAAAAGCGGACAGCTCCGATGAAGAAAAAAAGGAGATAGTAAAGGGGATTTACTCGCTGTTAATGACTGAATCGTTATCTGATAATTCATTGCTTAAGAAAACAGTCTTAAATCTTAAAGAAAAGTTCCGAAATAAAGAGACATCTGAACTTAGCGATGAGGAAAAACTATTCCTCGACCTTGAAAAGCAGTATGGCGCGGATGCAGGCTTGTTGTCGGTTTTTATTCTTAATATATTTGAACTGAAAGAAGGGGAGGGGATTTATATAGATGCCGGAATTCCGCACGCATATATAAAGGGGAATATCGTGGAATGTATGGCGAACTCAGATAATGTAGTGCGTGCCGGTCTGACACCAAAATTTAAGGATGTTGATTCTTTGCTTGATATACTGACTTACGATTTTACGCGTCCTATGGTCTTATCCGCTACCGGTAATGAGAGCGAAAAGGTCTATTCGGTTCCGACTGATGAATATTCAGTTACAAGATGGCATTATAAATCTGCTGAAACGAAGTCATTTAAAGATAATTCCGCGATACAGATTATCCTGATAATAGAAGGAGTGCTTATAGTCGAAGCAGGCGGGGTTACATACAATTACGAAAGAGGTCAGGCAGTACTTATTCCGGCGGTAACACAGGAGTTCAGCTTAACTTTTAATAATGGCGCACTTATTTTCAAAGTAACAATCCCTTAATGATATTTTACCAGTTAACAGAGAACACCGGCACATGAAACACAGTCCAAAAAAAATACAGATACTTTTATTTTTGCTTTCCTTTATCCTGGCGTTAACATCCGTTTATGCCGGTATAGGCAGCCGGATTTATATGCTTAAAAGAGAAAACCGGCAAAGCAGTCAGTTTATTAATTATAAAAATTCGCTTGGTTCAGTCGGATTTGAAATTCAACAGGTCGGACTGAATGAATTTATATCATTAAATAAATCAGGCGAAATGATACTAATCGTGCCAGGAGATATAGCTTCTTTGCTAAGCAGGGAAGCATCTGAGATGATAGCATTTGAAGTCAGGAACGGCTGCCGCCTTATAACAGAAGAATATACAGGTCTTTCCGCCATACTTGGCATAGAGCAGACAGACGAACATGACACAGTTGAATATATCAGAGATAAGAACCATCCTGATATTCAGATAAATTATAAATACGCCTTAGACCTGAGCATCGTAGAATGTCCCAAGGGTGAAATATTATGCCGTGATAATAATGAAAACCCTGTGGCATTTACCGGCTCTTTTGGAAAGGGGAAGTTTATTTACCTTAATGCTCCGCTGGATAATCCGAAAGAGTTCGGTTACGGAAGGTTTCCTTTTCTGCATGAAACCGTTACAGCCTTTTTCGATGTAAAGCCGTTTGTGAAGCGGAATAAGCTTGTGGCTTACCTTGACCTTGGGTATCACGAAACTGACGAGCCGGTCGAATTGATGAAGAGGATTAAATCTTATGGGATAAGTGAGTTGCATATCAGTGGCTGGTATGATATTGATAAATACGGGGAGCAATATAAGGCACTGGCAGATAATGCTCATCTGAACGGGATACTTGTTTATCTCTGGCTTGAGCTACCGATGGTAACATCTGAGTTCTGGAATGCCCATCCGGAGTGGAGGGAAAGAACCGCTCTTAATAAGGATGCTCATCTTGACTGGCGGAAGCTTATGTCTCTTGAATCGCCTAAATGTTTTAACGAAGTCGCGAAGTACTTAAAGAAACTGGTGCATGATTTTGAGTGGGACGGCATTGATATAGCTGAATTTTATTTTGAGTCGCTTGAAGGACCGAAGATGCCCGCATCCTTTACGCCCATGAGCAGCTTTGTCCGTAATGATTATAAGCGTAAATATGATTATGACCCGATTGAGATATTTAATAAGAGCAGTAAGTATTACATCGGGAAGAATGATAAAGCAGTTCAGGAGTTTTTGGATTACAGGGTAGAACTCTGCACAAACCTGAACCGTAAACTACTGAAATTCTTCCGCGATGAGAATCTCGATAAGGCATACGACATTTATTTAACGCAGATAGCAAATCCTTTTGATGAGAAGTTAAACAAAAATATAGGTGTGGATGCAGACGAGTTTGTAAAACTTCAAAAAGAATTTGGCTTTACGATGCAGGCAGAAGATCCTTATCCTCTCTGGGTATTAGGACCGGACAGATATGCAAAGATCGGGAGTGAATACAGGAGGATGCTTGGCAGCGAACCTGTGCTTACGGTAGATATCAATATTGTTTCCGAAGGACGCGATAATCCGTACCCGACAAGCGTGCAGACCGGACTTGAATTTACTCAGCTTTTATCCTGTGCTTCGCTTAACGCCGACAGAGTCTGTGTTTATGCTGTTAATACTGTTCATCCGTCCGATTATAAGTTCGCTCCGTATTCATTAGCTGTGATGTGTAAAGTAAACAGGCTTTCGGAGACGGAATTTACATCAGAATCGCCTGTAACTTTTGTGCTGGAGAGCGAAAAACATGTTTCCGCCGTTCGTATTAATGGCAAAAAATGGGCATGTTTTACAGGGCAGTCTGTAATTGTACCTAAGGGGAGTAATAAGATTGAAATAATCCATGACAGCACAGACGATAAACCTGAATTTAGAATTACGGATATAAGCTGTGATATTCAGTCATGTGATTATTCAGGCAGGAATATTACGCTTGCATATTATGAGCGGAGAGGTGTCTATGTTACATTAAATAAGAAGCCATTAAGAGCATTATTAAACGGTAAAGAGACGGAGCTTCCGGTTTATGATAATCTGAATACAGGGGAATATATTATCAGTTGTCCAAAAGGCAGGAACACAATCGAATTTGTAACGGAGTTATAACAGATTTTAACCTGGTGCTGTAAATAAACATTCGGGCGCTGCCCTGTGCTGTGATATTCTGCCTGTTCAGGGCAGACACAGATAATCGGATTAATCAGTACTGACTGATAAACGTAAAATAATGATCCGGGAATAAATGCCGGACCTTTTCAGCTTTTTCGATAGTATTAAAAATGCCAAAAACAGTCGAGCCACTGCCTGTCATAAGTGAGAATTTTGCGCCATGACGGTAAAGTTTTTCCTTTATTTTCTCAATTTCAGGATAAGCGTTAAAAACGTATTCTTCAAAATCATTTGTTACATGTTTAATAATATCAACGGGACTGTTAAAATCATAACCAGTAAGTTTTTTAAGGTCAAACGAGGCTTTCTTTGCTTTGATATTCTGGTAAGCTTCTTTTGTAGAGATATGAATACCGGGATTTACAATTAACATTGGAAGATTAACGTCAAAATTAAGCAGAGTTAACGCTTCGCCGCGGGATTCTGCAAAGGAGGGCTTCGGCTTAATAAAGAAGGGCACATCGGAGCCAAGTTCCAGGGCGAGTCTGCGGAGGTTTTGATCGTCAGTCTTAAGAGCAAACATTTCATTTAATGAAATAAGAGTAGTCGCCGCATCCGAACTGCCGCCACCCATGCCTGCCCCGACAGGAATAATCTTTGTCAGCTCTATCTTTACATTAATTTGTCTGCCGGAGTATTCCTCCAAAAGGTTTTTTGCCTTAACTATAAGGTTATCGTTTCCTTCAAGACTTTTATCATTGCAAAGAAATTCAAAGCGGTCGCTGCGGGAAAAGGTCAGTTCATCGGCAAAGTCATAAAGCGGGTAGAAGATTGTCTCGATATCATGAAAACCATCTGTGCGCTTACTGACAACATAAAGTCCGAAGTTAATCTTTGCCGGCGCGTTAATCAATAAATAATCCATCTGAATATATTATCCTTATTTGAAATAATTAATAGTTTCTTCTTCAATTCTTTTTAGATCAATCATGCCAACGCATTCAAGATTATTGGGACATTCCTTTTTCCAGCATGGCGCGCACTCAAGGTTTTCAGGGAAAAGCTTTATTCCTCTGCCGTAGAGTTCAATTTCATTCCAGCAACTTAGTCCAAACCAGGCGACAACGTATTTCTTAAGAGCAATGGCAAGGTGCATCCCGAAAGAATCGCCGGTAATGACGACATTTGCAAGACTTTCATAACATGCGCCTTTTCTAAGTCCGAGATTTGTCGGTGTATTTATTATTTTGCCATCGAAACGAGTGTAAATCAGCTCGTTGCGTTCCTGGTCTTCAGGACCGCCAAGAAGAATTATCTTATATTTGCCGCAGGATAAGAATCTTTCAATTAAAATTATGTGCTGGTCGATCGTCATTTTTTTGTTCGGATAAAGCAAAGAGCATCCGGTATTAAATCCAATAACTAAATCGGAAGTGTTCAGGTTCATCTGTTTCCGGGCTGTTTCGATAAACCTGTTCTCTTCTTCCGTAAAACAGAATACATAGTCATCCATCTGATAATCAAGCTCAAAAGTTTCCGCCAGATAATCCTGCCCGGTTCTTGTATTGACCCTGAACTTAAGATAATCATCCATTCCAAGCTTATAATTATATTCAGCTCCGGGATTAAACGGAATTATCCTGCCGTCTTCGTTAATGCCAAAGCCGAGTCGGTGTTTAGCCTTTATGCTTAATGCAAGAGCGCCGGAGCGTTGGGATTTATCAACGTTCATTACATAGTCAAATTCCATACAGGAGAGAACGGACAGGGTTTCAAAGTCATAAGGCATTGCTTTATCTACAAGAGGATTGTTTTGCAGAAGCGGGACTGTTGGCTTAAGTGTTACCCAGTAAACGGTTGACTCCGGGAATTTTCTCTTTAGTCCGGCTAACTGTGCAGTTGTCATTAAGATATCGCCCATAGCATCAAGATTAATAATAAGAATCTTTACGCCAATTGGAATATGATACTGGCAGCCTTCAACAAGGCAGTCATGACCCGGAAGGCAGGGTTTATATCCGGTAAATCGTTTACATTTTGGTATTTCTAAATTCATAAATATGCTTTTCTAAAAATGGTTTAAGTTTCTTTAAGGTTTCCTCAGCGGAAATAGCAGTTAAGTTATAATTTGTAGTAGTCATTGATTCAAAATCAGTTCTGTAAGGCGACCATATCATATCTTCTGTGTTATATTTAACATAAAGGCCAAAGACGGGGACATTATAAGCCGAGGCTAAATGTATAATCGATGTATCGGGTGTAAATAAAAAATCCAGGCAGGAGACTGTTGCCGCGAATTCATCAAACAACGGAGAGTAAAATATTTTATCTCTGTCATCAGATGTAATCTGAAGTGCTTTTTCTACATCTTTTGTTGTTGTAATTATCAGAACATTCACGTCATACTGAGAAAGGAATTTGAGAACCATCTGAAAATTCTCAATGCCCCAGAATCTTGCTTTGCTTCCTGCGGTAATATTCATACCAATCAGGTATTTTTTATCCTTAAACTTACGCAACAGAATATTCTTAACATTGTTAACCGAGTGCTCTTCCGGCTGGTAACAGATACCCGCTGATTCCTTTGAAATCTTCACATTAAACAATCTGGCAATTTCGAATATTCTGTCAACGACATGCGTAACTTTTGGGTCGGGTCTTTCAACTGTGCGGGAATAAACTATCTCATTACTCTTGCGAAGTCCAAACTTATTCTTTGCCTGGCATAAGGCGATTAAAAATGACACGGTAGTTGAAACGTCATCATGAAGATCTACGACAGCATCGTATCTTTCTCTCTTGATTAGTTTAAGTGTTTCGAAAAAGCTGCCGAGTCCCTTATTAAACAGGATTATATGGTCGATGGAAGGATTATTCTCAAAGATAAAGTGATTGGATGAAGCAGCAAGTATCGATATTTCACATTTCAAGCTATCCTTAATCTGATGAAGTAGCGGAGTAACCACCAGAGCATCTCCTATCCTGTTAAGGCGGATAAAAAGGATATTCGACTTTTCGTTAAATACCGGAACGTAGTCCTTATCATTCCTCTTCACGAGAAGAAGTAATATTCTTAGCAGGAAATTCTTTAGGATTATCTCTATCTGTTTCATCTAAATTATCAACTTATTTTTTTTGATTAGAATCCCTGCCTTTTTTATTACAGCCGATACCGGCATTTCCAGGAAGCATTCATGATTTCTGGGACAATCAAGCAGGTTGCATTCAATACAATCCAGACTATCAAGCCTTATCCACTCGTGCATTTCGCCATAAGGTCCCTGAAGTTTTGGATTAGTCGGGCCGTGAAGACTTAATACCGGGGTTTTTACCGCTGTGGCAATATGCATAGGGCCACTGTCGTTTGCTATTATTAAATTACATACCGACAGTAATGCTCCCATCCTTCTGATATCAGTTTTGGGAGCCGGAACCGGTTCATGTTGCATCAGACTTTTAATTTCATCAGCCTGCAATTCATCTCCGGGGCCCCAGAGTATAAGAATCTTAGCGGAATATTTAGCTACCATAGCATCGCCTATTTCAGCGAACTTTGATGAATCACATTTCTTAGAGGGCCAGCCTCCGCTTGGGCTTATGCCGACTACAAATGAACTCTGCCCGAACGTATCTTTAATAAAATTACCGGCAAAATCTATATCCTGCTGTGTAAGACTAAAGAATAACTCATTCGAGCTGACGCTTAAGCCGATTCCCTTCAGGAATTCAAGATGAAGATCAGCCGCGTGATAAGAATCTCTTTCAGCCGGGCCGAATAAATTGTATGCGTACTTCCTTCCTTTATATGGAAAACCGGCTCTGTATGTCGCTCCGCTCAGAAAGGTTATAAGCGCCGTTCTCGGATTGGAATAAAAATCCATGACAAGGTCATACTTCCTTTTTCTGATATTCACAATTAAAGATAAAGCGCCGGCTCTCTTTCTTTTATCAAAGATTATGACCTCATTAATAATATCCAGTCCCTCCAAAGCCAGACGGCTCGGTGGTTCGGTCAGGTAATCGATTGTTGCATCAGGAAATTCCCGCCTGAGATTGTTAAAAACAACCGAAGACAGGATAACATCGCCGATTCCGCGAAGTTTTATTAAGAGTATTTTCTTTACTTTATCTTTTTTTATAATCATTGCTAAAGATATTGAAAAATTGAATGGACTGACAACCCGAATCAGTTAAAAGAAGTTTTTAATTTCATCGAAATATTTATCTATATACTGTTCAGCTTCCGCCAGAGATCTGGCTTCCGTGATGCACCTGATAATTGGTTCGGTGTTGGATTTTCTAAAATGTACCCAGTGGTCGGCAAAATCAATCTTTAGTCCGTCATCCGTATTAATTTTTTCATTAGAATACTTACCGCTAAGTGATTTAATAATCTCATCAGGGTCTTTGCCTGCAAGCTCAATCTTACGCTTGGCAATAAAATACTGAGGCAGTACGGCTTTAAGTTCGCTTAACGTTCCGCCGGACTCAAGCAGATGCTGGAGCGTCAGAGCAATTCCGACCAAAGCATCACGCCCGTAATGCAGAGCCGGATAAATTACGCCACCGGAACCTTCTCCGCCAATTATTGCCCCGACTTCCTTCATCTTCTTAACAACGTTCGCCTCGCCGACTGAAGAACGGAATACTTCGCATCCTGCCGCCTTTGCAACATCCTCAACCGCTCTTGTAGTTGAAAGATTCACCACAACGCTTCCTTTTTCTTTTGACAAAATAAACCTTACAGCCTGAGTAATTGTAAGCTCCTCTCCAAACGGTTCGCCCTTATCGGTTATTAGTACCAAACGGTCAACATCAGGATCGACAACCACGGCAAAATCCGCCCCTGATTCCTTCACAGCTTTCATTGTTTCGGTCAGATTTTCAGGAAGAGGCTCAGGCAGCCGCGGGAAAATACCAGTCTTTTCCGTATTCATCTCAATAACTTCGCATCCAAATTCACGCAGAAGTCCTGGAATGCAGTAAACTCCTGCACCATTGACGCAGTCAGCCAGAACACGGAACTTCCTCGCCCTGATTTTCTCCAGGTCAATATATTTCAGACTGAGAACATCCTTAATATGTCTTTTTAGTCCCTCGTCAAAATGTGTTAAAGTCCCTGTTTTATCCCAGGATACGTAAGCATTTTCAGGCGTATCTATAATTTTTTGTAGCTCAAGGTTTTCCTCCGGTGTCATAAACTGTCCGGTACTGTTTAATAACTTAAGAGCGTTCCACTGATTCGGATTATGGCTTGCCGAAATGGCGATACCGCCAACAGCATTTAATGTTTTCACCGTATATTGGACGGTAGGTGTCGGCGTTATGCCGATATCAATTACATCAATGCCTTTGGCAAGTAGCGTACCGGTAACGATACTCTGCACCATTTCACCGGTAACGCGGGCATCACGTCCTATAACAATCTTCCCTCTGCCACAGAAATCCGCATAAGCAGATGCATACTTAACAAGCACTTCCGGTTCCAGTCCATCGCCAACCACGCCACGAATGCCTGAGATACTAACCATTAAAGTCGCCATTTTTTCTCCAGGTTCATTGATAATACTTATTATTACATTTTCACCAGGCAAATTTAAGGTAATTATGACTTAATTTCCTTTAATTCTCATACTTTTGAGGGCAGGATTTCTAAATATCTTTGACATTTTGTTCCTTTATTTACACTCCTGTTTATAAATAGCTGCCAAAAATTTATAAATCCAAGCAGAAAATTATGTATATTTACTGTCAAATATTGAAAAACAGGAAGATGAATCTAAATAAAATATTTTATCTGTTAATTTATTTTGTTGTTTTAGTGGCAGAACTAATTGCTCAGGATGGATTAGTAAGAAACTATTATCCCAATAACCGTATGGAATCCGCGGTTTATTATGCTAAAGATATAATTCATGGCACAGCACGCTGGTTTTTTCCTAATGGAGTTATAAAAGAAGAGAAAAATTATCTGATGGGAAAGCTTAACGGCTGGATGAAGACCTGTTATGTAAATAGCGCTCCTTTGCTTGAGCTTTTTATTAAGGACGGGAAAAGAGACGGGATATCAAAAGAGTTTTATAAAAATGGCGGACTAAAAAGAGTTCTGATTTATGATGACGGCATATTAAAAGAGATGCGGGAGTATCAGTACGATTCTACTCTTGCCGAACCAACGCCACAGGGGAAGACGAATGACTTCCTAATGAAGGGCGCAATTGCCACTACTCAAAAGGATATGTCCGCGGCTGATAAGATTATACTCGAAAAATCAGGAATTAATCAGTCTGATAACAAACCAGCGGTGTCTAATGGAGACGAATTTCTTCTCGTTGCCGAAGAATATCCGGCTCCGGTCGGAGGACTTGAGTCTGTTCAAAGCAATATTAATTATTCTGATTACCCTAAGGACAGGGTAAAAGGAATTGTTGTTGTGAAAGTGTTTGTAGATGATCATGGATATGTCAGAAAAACTGAAGTTGTTAAAAGTCTTAACAAAGAATTAGATAAGCTGGCTGAAAATGCAATAAAGAAAGTGCAGTTTACTTCAGGAAAGCTTGACGGCAAGCCGGTTAATGTTCAGATTACAATTCCGGTAACATTTTAGAGTACATATCGTACTGTAGCAGAGATAAATCAGGGTGCAGCCGGGAATCGTTTGTTATATGAACAAGCCCGATTACAACATTTTCACGCTGTAATCGGGCTTTAATTTCTCTATGCGGAAAGGGTGGGATTCGAACCCACGGTACGGTTGCCCGCACACCCGCTTTCCAGGCGAGCCAGTTCAACCACTCCTACACCTTTCCGTTAATTACGTTCGAAATATATAAAGTTTTGACTTAATTCCAAAGACTTTTTCTCTCCATAGCAACTATATATTTTTATCTGAGCGATTATTTTGTTAATTTATTTAAACAAAAATTAAAATCTTTTAAATGATACAAGACTACTGGTATATTATTCTCAGATCCGTAATAGTCGTAATTGCTGCGATTATTGGAGCGGCTTCTACTTTTATAATTAAAATCGATCATCACAGACTATGTTCTCTTATCAGCTTCTCTGCAGGCGCTCTTTTTGGTGCCGCAATATTTTCTATTCTGCCAGAGACTTTCCAGTTGCTCAATCTTCCTGAAATTGCTTTAAGCGGTTTTTCAGGATATATCGTATTCTGGCTGATTAGTAAATATTATTTCCATGTTTGCCCCGCTTGTTCAGCAAGTCATTTTGATGAACAAACCACTAAGCGTTTCAGCGAAATTGTTCTGCTTATGATTACGGCATTGTCTTTTCACTCTTTTTTTGACGGCATTGCCCTTACGAATGGCTCACAGCATTTACATTTTGATGGGAATTCTATATTTTTTGCTATAGGAGTTCATAAGATTCCTGAAGGTCTTGCTCTTGCTTCTTTAATGCTTGGTGCGAATTACAATAAGAAAAAGATAATTACTTACATCTCTCTTGTTGAACTTACAACCGTTATAGGCGCGATTACCGGGATTTTCCTGTCCGGGTCTGGTATAAGCGATTTTATTTTTGCACTTGTAATGGCTCATATAGCCGGCGGTTTTATTTTTCTTGCAATTCATGCAATTATTGGGGAGATGCTTAATAATCACACAAAACTTGTTGTTATTTCTTTCGTGTTGGGCAGCCTTATGATATTAATGTCAGGATTTTTTGCAAGTCATCTGTAAGTATTATATCTTTTACCGGTAATATAAAATCATAAATTTCCTCTGTCTTCCTGGAACAGTTAAAGAACTATTAAAGTGAAATATGGTAAAATTAAAAATTTTTGTAATTGACGATTCAGAATATCTTCGTGGAGCTATGAAGAAATTCTTCACAAACTATGACTGTGAGGTCTTTACCTTCGGCAACGGACTGGATGGACTTAAACATGCCGCCGTTGTTATGCCCGATATTATATTTCTTGATATAATGATGCCTGTGATTAGTGGAATAGACCTCCTTCGATGTATAAAAGTCATAGATCAGTTTAAGGACATTCCTGTTGTTATCATTGCCGGCATTAATGAAAATTCTGCCATTGATAAGGTAATGCAACTCGGTGCGAAGAGAGTTCTCTTAAAACCAATCAAGAGGAATGAAGTCTTCGAGGTTGTAGATGAAATTCTTGGAAACTCTACTTTTTCCAGTCAAAAGATTCAGAAGCTGTTTGAAAAGGAAGAAAAAGAACTGGAAATAAGTAATGTAACAGAGAGAAACAAGACAGAGGTTAAGGTCAGAGTAATTAAATCTTTTCTTAAAACAATCAACTTTTTACGGTCTGATATTCGTTCGGCCGTTTCAGCTAAAAATGAATTCATGCTTAAATCAATCATGCATGAACTTAAACAAACAGGGAAGCAGATTAACTATGGCAGACTTAGCAAAATAAGCGAGCATGTTGAACGTCTGATAATTAAAAATTCCGCAGCAGTTCCATGGGGAGATATTGAACCGTTTATTGGTAAATTGCTTGATGTTCTTGATATAATTACAGAGGAAAACAAAGAAATATTAATTGGAACGGCAGATAATAATCCTAAACTTACCTGATAATTGAGAGAACGTATTATGAATAGAGTTTTTAAAATCCTGGTAATTGATGATTCAGACATACTTTGTACGGCCATCAGGAAATTCTTTGAGAATTATGACTTTGATGTAATAACATGTAATAATGGGCTTGATGGAATCAGTATTGCTTCGAATGAAAAACCAGATGTTATTTTTCTTGATCTTCTTATGCCAAATTTCAACGGGCTTGATGTTCTGAAAAGTATTAAGATTTTAGATGACTGTCAGAATATCCCAATTGTAATTATTACAGGTTACCATGGAGAAGAGCTTATCGAGGAAGTTATCAAGCTTGGAGTTACTAAGGTTATTAATAAGCCTATTAGGCGTAACGATGTGGTTAATGTGATCGACAACATTATCGGCAACCATGCGATGTCCAAACTCAGGTATGAAAAATACTACTTTGAGCCTCAGCTTACTAAAAAAGATATAACAGACAAAAAATATACGAAAGGTACCCAAATTAAATTTGATCTTATTAAGCTATTCCTGAAATCTGTGGATAGAAGAATCAATGAACTCAGGACTTCAATAAAAAATAAAAATGAAATTATGCTTAAGGTTCTGTTCCACGAATTGAAGAGTTCAGGTACCATGATCGGATATAACCGGCTTACTCTAATTAGCAGCCATATAGAGGAACTCTTTGAAAAAGGGATAGATGAAAAAATCTGGAAAGAAGTGGAATTGTACACAAACCAGACCATTGATATATTAACTAAAATTAAAAAAGAAAATGGAGATGATGATATACCGAAACATAAAGCGTAGTGTTGCTTAAAGTTTATAACAGACAAAGGCAACATGTAAAATCTGAAGTTGAAAAGATATAAAAAAGATTTTACCTTGTATTCCCCTTATTATTTTGACTTGATATTAAGGAACCATAATAATTCTTACTATTTAACAGAAATCAATCTGTTTGAGGCTGACTAAAAAGTAATTTTGAGTTGGAGAAAGACCAAAAATACCTTATTATATTAGATATTTAACATCAAGTATCTAATATAATAAAGCATTATTGGGGTTTCACATTACCAAAAACTCAAATACCTTACTTTTTAGTCAGCCTCTGTAGAATTTGCCTGTTAAATATCACTCATTCTGAATTTAATTGTTATATAGACCTGTGAATTTACAGCTACGCCGTCATAAACAGACACTTTGAATTTCGTAGTGCTTAAAGCTTCTTTTACTGCCTCATCACAACCACCGCTAAGCGACTTAACGATTGAGACATTCGTTACACTGCCGTTTTTATCTACTGTTACTTTTGCAAGAACTTCTCCTTCGAGTTTTGCGTTTTTAGCGATTACAGGATATGTAATCTTTTTTGTCAATGAGCTATAACCTCCGACTGGTTCAGGAATTAAATCTGCAATTTGGCTGAAAGCCGGGTTTAACTCACTTGTTGATTTATTGTTATCCGGGGAAGCATAGCTTAATGAACTGGCAAATAATACAACGGCTGTAAAAGTAAGTATAGCCGAAAGTGAGCGATTTTTTAAGAACGGTTTCATAGTGTCTCCTGATTGATTTTGTTTATTTTTTTGTTTGTTCAGTTATTATGACGAGGTATTTTCAGAAAAGTTTCATTTAATAAGTTCTGTAAATTATGGGGCATTTATATTTTACCCGGCGTGAAATAAAGAAGTAAAGTAAAAAAAAGTAAAGTAAATTGAATTATATGGATTTCTTTTCTATCTTTTGTCGCTTGTTTTTATTCCCGATAATAGTGTTCTGTAATGCAACTGCAGTAGTTAAATAATTTATTAAAATAAAGGAAAAAACGAATGAGTTCATTTGCCTGTCCGCATCTGAATGGGAAGGAACACGATTGTTTACGGACAAATAAACCCTGTATCCCAGGCCGTCAGGGTTGTGTGCTTTCCGGGAAGTATCAGTTTAAGGTTCCTGTTGAACACAGGATTGCCGAAAATGAAAATAAGCTTTCAGAAAAGAAAAATACAGTTAGTCCAAAGGAATGAATTTAAGATGTTTATGAAACTGACAATATAAATTGAAGTAAGTCTGAACACATCAGTCAGAATCATCTCCGTAACTGAAGAATATATTAATTCTAAGAATAACAGGACAGGATACATTATATGGACTGGATGATACTTATAGTATGGCTCTCAATTATTAACAGCGCATTAGGCGGACAGTATATATTAAACTGGATGGGGAATCAGCCAAAGTTTGTTGGTAATCAGCCGGCAGGTATGTCATCTGGAGTAATGACATGGTGGCGTGAGTTATCCAAGCTGGTATGGGCGCTTATAGCTGTTACCATTGAGTTATTCCGTGGCAGGAAGATTAAATCTCTCTGGCCCGGAATTATTTCGCTTATGACAATTATTATCTGTGCCTTTACAGGAGTAATCGAAAATATTGGATTTTTCTATCTGCCAAGGTATTATTCTCCGCATATTTATGCTCCGTATGTAAATGTTTATTTAGCTTTTCTGCCATTTTTTGGAAAATTTCTTTTTAATGCTCAAATCCGGAAAGAACATTGGACAGGTATAATTCTGGTTATTACCGGTCTTGCAATACCTTATTTACCAGGACTTGCAGGTGTTGCTGGTGCTCCAAAGACAATTCTTGATACAACTGCAATTATATGGATACTGATAATTAATTTTTGTCTTTTATCGCAGCAGGTTCTAAATAATAAAACAGTACAGATGGTGAAACCGGGCACAGGTCCAAATGTACTCGTAATTTGGCGTGAAATATGGAAAATGCTTTTCATTTCTATTGCCTTATTTATTTTCCCTTTGATTGGAGGCATGTTAAAAGTTCATACTCCCGGAAAAGTATCTGCCACGGAATATGAAACAAGAGTAATTGCCAAAGCTGATGTGGCTCAGAAGTCGCAGCTTGCAAATTATTATGAAAAGCAGAATGATGAATTTGTCTTAAAGCCAGATCTTTCAAAAGAAGATAAAGCAAATGTTGAAGCTATTTTTTTATCAGTCGGATATAACAGATTTTTTTCATTATTCGAGGGGAATATTTTTCCTGATAACTGGCTGCCGATATTATTTGTAGTGATGGCAGGGTTGTCAGGGTATATCTATAGTTTTGGCTTCTTTAAGCTGGCTCGTTTTTCAGCGCATTACTGGGTAACATATACGAATATTTATCTTGCTATAATTCCATTTATAATGTTTCTTTTCGGGCAGGACGTAACTGTTTACCAGATAACAGGAGCAGTAGTTACAACATTTGGTCTAATGGTTGGCGTATCAGATTATAAGCGCCACAGAGTAAATGAAATAGAGAAGAAGTACAAAGAACCAATGACTGATTAGCGGCAATTATAATTACCGGTTTCTGGTAAAAATAATTATACTCCATTGCTTTTTTCGGATAAAGAATGATGTTCCTGTTGTGATTTGCTTTCAACTTTTTATTTTTGGATATTAGAACCAGTAAAGCTGGTGAATTAATTTTTATAATAACGGGGCAGGCAGATATTATGAAGCCGTCAAAATCTCAAAAAGTGAAATATCTTATATTCCTGTTATGTCTGATTTTCATAATAATAGACATAACCCTGAGCATTAGCACGATATATGACCTGTTCCGGATTTTTATATATGGCATTGCAGTTAATTTTTTGACAGACTATATTGTTAACGTTAAAAAGAGAGGTAAAAAATGAACTCAAAAGAACTTGTTACTTTAATATTCTTTATTCTGATTGCAGGTCTTTATGCGGTCTATGTATATTTAAGAAGACAGGAAACAGAAGAGAACCAGAGCAATGTTTCCCGCCTGATTTCCGTTCTTAAGGAATATTCTGAAAAACAGCCCGATTTAGCACAGATAATGCACAAATTCGGGCTGTTTTAGAAAGGTATTATTTCCTACAATATAGAGGATAATATGGCCGGGATTTGCTTCCGGCTTTTTATTTCTGGATATTAAAACCAGCCACTAACAGTTCAACGGGCGCTGCCACATCGCTGACATATCCTGCTTCTTCAGAGCAAATATATTATCGGATACCAGTTAGTCTGCCGAACCTGCAATCTTATGAGTTTTGCCCTGAATGGGCAGAATATAACAGCACAGGGCAACCGCCCTGTGAAAAATGAATATCCCCCACAACCCCAAAGCCCTGCAAGGGGCGTAATAAAAGGTCTGCACCTTAACCTGACAGCATTGCGCTTACTGCGGCTAGTATAACTCAATTTATATCGTTATTTCAATTTTATTAATTTTTAGTTGGCAGTTACAGCTATTTTTTTGCATCTTTGTTCCGCCTTTGAAGTTATTTATCTGTTTAATTTATGTGATGGTTGAAATTCATAATCTATTGGAAAAGGAGCCAAAATGGTTGAAGAAAAAAAACATATCGCACATGTCAGCAAAAATTTACAGGAATTACATTATCTCGAAGATCATCTAAAGGATGTTTCCGACTTAGCGGGCAGATTTGCTGCCTCTTTTGAAAACGGAGAATGGGGAAGAATAATTGGATTATGGCATGATCTGGGAAAGTTCTCCGCCGATTTTCAAAAATATATCAGAGTAAATTCCGGATATGAGGAGGACGATCAAAAGATGGCAAAAGTTGATCATACTTCAGCGGGGGCTGTTTACTCAAAAGAAAGATTGCCTGACTTATTATGGCAACCTTTGGCATATTGCATAGCCGGACACCACGCGGGGTTATTAAACTGGGTTCATCAATTAAATAATTCCGGTGATTTGCAAAGCCGCTTAAAGAAAACAGACCTGCTTGATAACATTCGCCCGGCAATTCCAAATGAAGTTCCGGATATTGGTAAACTTAATCCGCCATGCGGAAAAGGAATAGATTCGGAGTATATGCACCTGTGGATCAGAATGCTGTTCTCATGTCTTGTCGATGCTGACTTTCTCGATACTGAAAGATTTATGAACCCTGAGTTATTCGAAAAGCGCGGGAAATATAAATCAGTCGGAGAATTAAAAGGACTTTTTGATAGTCATATGAGTTCGCTGTTAGACGAAGCCACGAGGTCTGAATTAAATACTGTCAGAAAAAATGTTTTAGAGCAGTGTATCCTGACGGGAGGTAAAGCAGCCCCCGGTTATTTTTCGCTCAATGTGCCTACCGGAGGCGGTAAAACGCTTTCTTCGATGGCTTTCGCACTCCAGCATGCAATAGTCCATAATAAACAGCGTATAATTTTTGTCATTCCATACACCAGTATTATTACGCAGACCGCACAGGTTTACAAAGAAATATTTGGCGAAGAAAATGTTATTGAACATCATAGTAATATTGACGAAGACACAAATACCCAGCAAAATAAACTAGCTTCGGAAAACTGGGATGCTCCGATAATAGTTACCACAAATGTCCAATTTTTTGAATCCCTATATGCCAACAGAACCTCTCGTTGCCGCAAACTTCACAATATAGTTAACAGCGTTATTATTCTTGACGAAGCTCAAATGCTGCCTTCTGAATTTCTTAAGCCTGTTATTTCGGTAATCAAAGGACTTGTTACGCATTTTGGATCTACAATATTATTAAGTACCGCTACCCTGCCTGCATTAACCGGCAAAATTGGAAGCAGAGCAAATTCATTTATCGGAATACCGCAGGAGCAGATAACAGAAATTATCCCTGATCATGAACGACTTGCCGAACAATTAAAACGCGTAAATATTGAAATGCCGGATATCAATAAGGTCTCTGGTTGGGACGAAATAGCTGCGGAATTAATAAATTATGAGCAGGCGCTTTGTATTGTTAACACGCGTAAAGATTGCAGACGGCTGTATAAAATGATGCCTGAGGGAACCTTCCATTTGTCGCGTATGATGTGCGGTGCCCATATTATTGATACAATCGCTAAAATAAAAAAAATATTAAATGATAAGGAGCCGGTAAGGGTAATCAGCACACAGCTTATAGAGGCGGGGGTAGATATTGACTTCCCTGTTGTTTACAGAGCTTTAGCCGGACTTGATTCAATTGCGCAAAGCGGGGGACGTTGCAACCGGGAGGGTAAACTGCCGATCGGAAAACTCGGACTGGTTAAAGTATTTATTCCTCCAACTGCCGTTCCGCCGGGTTTAATGAGAAAGGGCGCAGATACAATGAAAGAGTTCCTGAGCAATGCGGAAGAAAAAGATTTTCTTAGTCCGGAAATGTTTAAAAAATATTTTGAATCATTTTATTGTACAATAAATACTTTTGATAAGCCGGATATTAAAACTTTATTAACATTAAACGCACAGGAAATGTCGTTCCAGTTTGCAAAAGCGGGCGGGAATTTCAGACTGATTGATGATAAAGATACTGTTAATATTCTGGTGAAGTATAATGAAGGCGCAGAGTTAATAGAACTGCTAAAACGAAAAGGTCCCGAACCATGGTTAATGCAAAAGTTGCAAAGGTTTTCCGTAAGCGTTCATCAAAATGATTATTTAAATATAAAACGGACCGGATGTGTTGAGGAAGTGCATGGTTGCTATATTCAAAGCGACCCGTACCTTTATGACAGTTCTGCCGGATTAGCGTTTAATTTTGAGGGAATAGAAGAATTAATGTTGGTAAAATAAAATGGAGGTGCAATTTGGAATATTTTAACAGGGAATTCTGTATCGAAGCATGGGGAGATTACGCCTGTTTTACCAGGCCGGAAATGAAAGTAGAGAGGGTAAGTTATGATATTATTACTCCCTCGGCGGCACGTGCGATTTTTGAGGCTGTTTTCTGGAAACCGGCTGTCAGATGGAATGTTACAAAAGTTGAAGTTCTCAACCCCATTAAATGGATATCAGTACGCAGGAATGAAGTTGGCGCAATCATGAGTCCGCGTTCGGATGAATTATTTATTGAGTCGAATCGTCAGCAGAAAGCAGGGCTTTTTCTTAGAGATGTTCATTACAGGCTTTATGCCGAACTGGAATTCATTAATCCAAAAAACAGGCAGCAACCCAGGTCAACAGTCAGTCCGGTTCTTAGCGATCCGGAAGAACAGGAGATTGAAAGGCAGACTGAAAACCCGGGGAAGTATAACGCTATGTTTGAGCGCAGAGCGCGTAAGGGACAATGTTTTAATCAGCCATATTTAGGATGCCGTGAATTTTCTGCGGATTTCAGACTGATAGAAGACCCCGCAAAGAAGGAAAAACAGCCAATTAATGAGAACAGAGATTTTGGTTTCATGCTTTATGATATGGATTTTATAAACATAGGAAACCCGAAGCCAATGTTCTTCCGCGCAGAAATGCAACAGGGAGTTGTAATAATTCCAGTTAAAGAAAGTCCGGAGGTGCGAAAATGATACTGCAGGCATTATATGAATATTATCAGCGGAAAGCCTCGGACCCTGAGAGCAATATTGCTCTGCCAGGCTATGAATGGAAAGAAATCCCTTTCATAATTGTAATAGATAAGAATGGAAAGTTTATTAATCTTGAAGATACCCGTGAGGGAGGGGGGAAGCAAAAAGTAGCGAAAAGATTTCTTGTAATAAAATCCAAAGGGCGTTCCGGGAAAAATAGTTATTTGACAACTAATGTTTTATGGGATCATTACGGATATGTACTGGCTCATCCAAAAGATGATACTGATAAAGCAAAAGATGATGCTAATAAACAACACAAAACTTTTGTAATGATGGTTGATGAATTGGTTCAAGCCCGTCCTGACAATGAAGAATTTTTAGCGATAAAGTATTTCTTAGAAAGCGAGGATGGAAAAGAATGTGTATTTAAGCATGAATCATGGCAAAATTGTTCCAAAATATCCGGTTGCAATTTATCATTCAGGATAATTGGAAAGAAAGAAATAGCCGCTGAACATTCAGATTTAACTTATTATGCGGAAGTCGATAAGAGGGTTATTGAAGATGATTCGGAAACTGTAGAGGAACCAGCCGTGAGTTGTCAGGGGACTTGTCTTATTACCGGCGAGCAGGGTCAGATAGCAGTACTGCATCATGCAACATCAGTCCCAGGCGGAAAGAGTGGCGGAAAACTTGTCGGCTTTCAAAAAAATTCCGGTTACGATTCCTATTATAAAGAACAGGGGCTGAATGCTCCTGTATCGAAGAAAGCGGAAGATGCCTACACAACAGCTTTGAATGTGCTTCTCGGAAAAGGTTCACAGAATAAATTCAGGATATCGGATACCACTATTATTTTCTGGGCAAGCAGGAAAACAGAATTCGAAAAGAAAATTAGTTTCTTTTTTACAAATCCCGAAAAAGACAACCCTGACAGAAATTCACAGGAAGTCAAAGCTTTATTTGAATCAATACATTCAGGAAATTTAAATACTGAAAGCGAAACTCAGTTTTATATTTTAGGATTGGCTCCGAATGCCGCGCGTATTTCCGTCAGATTCTGGAAAACTGGCACGGTGAAATATTTCGCCGAAAAAATCGCTTTGCATTTTTTGGATTTGGATATAGTGAAACCCAAAGATGAAATAGAGTACTTTACACTTTTTAAGTTACTAACAAGTATTTCATTTGATTATAAAATAGATAATCTTCCGCCCAGTCTTGCCGCTGGTATTATTACAAGCATCCTTGATGGAGCGATATATCCGGCAACTTTACAGCAGCAATGTATAAGGCGCATAAAGGCTGACCGAAAAATAAATCGTACTCGTGCGGCGATTCTTAAAGCATATCTGAACAGAAAAAACAGGATTTATCAAACTAATGAAAAGGAGATCACAATGGCGTTAGATTTATTAAACATTAACCAGGGTTATTTATGCGGACGATTGTTTGCGGTATTAGAAAAAATTCAGGAAGAAGCTCTGCCGGGAATTAACGCTACTATCAAAGACCGCTATTACGGCGCCGCTTCAAGCACTCCGGTAACGGTGTTCAGCAGACTGCTGAATCTTAAGAATCATCATCTGGCAAAGTTGAACCCGGGCAGGAAAACAAATTTTGAAAAGCTGATACAGAAAATAATGGCAGGAATAAACAGCAATGGTTTACCCGCTCATTTAACATTAGATGACCAGTCCCGCTTTGCAGTTGGCTATTATCATCAGAGACAAGATCTATTTACAAGTAAAGAACAAAAAGAATTATAAAACATATCATCAGTAAAACAAGGAATATTACAATGTCAGAATTAATCAAAAACCGCTATGACTTTATTTTATTATTCGATGTAACAGACGGCAATCCTAACGGAGACCCGGATGCGGGTAACCTGCCAAGAGTTGATGCCGAAACAGGAATGGGATTAGTAACAGACGTATGCCTAAAACGCAAGGTCAGGAACTATGTTCAGATTGTAAAGAGCGCACAAAGACCTTACGATATTTTTATTAAGGAAAAGGCAGTCCTAAATACGCTTATTAAAGAAGCGCATGAACAAGACGAAGTAAAAGACAAAGTAAAGGGAGATAAAACAGAATCCGCGCGGAAATGGATGTGTGCAAATTATTATGATATCAGAACTTTTGGAGCCGTATTAAGCACAGGAGAAAATGCCGGTCAGGTCCGGGGTCCGGTACAATTAACTTTTGGACGGTCAATTGACCCTGTCGTTGCTCTTGAGCATAGCATTACCCGTATGGCTGTAGCTACAGAAGCGGAAGCGGAAAAACAAAGCGGCGATAACCGCACTATGGGGCGCAAGTTTACAATACCTTATGGTTTGTATTCCACCTACGGATTTATTTCAGCGAATCTTGCTTCTCAGACCGGTTTTAACGAAGAGGATCTTAAACTATTCTGGGATGCCTTAGTAAACATGTTCGATCATGACCATTCAGCCGCCCGCGGTTTAATGAGTGTTCGTAAGTTAATAATCTTTAAACACAGCAGCGCTTTGGGCAACTCTCCCGCTTATAAATTATTCGATGCTGTAAAAATAAAGCGGAACAATGAGGCTAAACCGGCAAGAGCATTCGGGGATTATGAAGTGTCAATTGATAAAAACAAAATTCCTCAGGAAGTGGAGTTAGTTGAGTTAGTATAAAAAATGTTAAACGCCGGACTTTTTCAGACCATAAAATAAATGAATAAAGATGGGAAATATACGATGACATATAACGAAGATGATTATATAATGCTTTCAGCTTTGCAACATTATCTGTTTTGTCCGCGGCAATGCTATCTTATTCATGTTGAAAAAGTCTGGCGTGAAAATTATCTGACAATGAAAGGGAAATTCCTGCATGAAAAGGCACATTCGATAACAACGGAAAAGCGTAAGGGATTTTATATCGCGTGCGGATTACGGCTGGTATCGAAGAAGTATGGAATAACCGGTGAGACGGACGTTGTGGAGTTCAGTCTTTCAGAGAAGGAGAACACAGGGAAAGTCTGCCGGCTCAGCGGCAAAAACGGATGGTGGATTCCATTGCCTGTTGAGTATAAGAAAGGAAGTTCGCGGGAGCAGTCTGCCAATAATGTCCAGTTATGCGCTCAGGGGCTTTGTCTCGAAGAAATGTTTTCCATGAACGTTGATTGCGGCATTATATACCATGGCGATGACCGCAGAAGAGAGGAAGTGTCATTCGACTCAAATTTGCGGCAACTTACCGAAGAAACCATAAATAATACTCATGAGTTGATAGCTTCGGCAAACATTCCGCATATTGTTAAGGGCAGACAATGTAAATCCTGTTCGCTTGTCGATGAATGTCTGCCCGGACTGGCAGACAAGAAAAGCAGAAAATATGTAGAATCTATTTTTGAGGCGGATAATGAGAAAACTGCTTAACACGCTTTATGTAACAAAAGATGGTTCGTATTTACGGCGGGAACGGGAAACTATAGTAATAGAATTTGAGAAGAAAGATGTTTTCAGAGTTCCTGCCATTAATATTGAAAACATAGTTTGTATTGGATATAGCATCATGGCTTCACCCGGTTTAATGCAACTGACGGGTGAATACAATATTGGTCTTGCTTTTTATGGAGGTAATGGAGAATTTTACGCCCGCGTTCAGGGGGCGCAGTCAGGGAATGTTTTATTAAGGCGCAGGCAATACAGACTGGCCGATGAGAGTAAACAGAGTACTGATATAGCGCGCTGGATAGTAGGTGCAAAGGTTTCCAACAGCAGGACTATTCTTCAGCGCTGTCTGCGTAATTATCCTGAGAATCAGGATAGAGAACATATTGAGAAAGTGATTATTCAAATGGCGCAGTTTCTTAATCAGTTAAAAGATGCAGGCACAACCGATGAAATAAGAGGCATAGAGGGATATGTGGCAAATCAGTATTTCTCATGTTTTAATTCTATGATAACAACAGAAAAAGAAGCATTTAGATTTGTACAAAGAAGTCGCCGCCCTCCGCTGGACCGTATAAATGCTCTGCTTTCTTTTGTTTACATGCTTATATACCATGATGTTAGTTCGGCTCTGGAGGGAGTCGGACTTGATCCTGCCGTAGGTTTTTTACATAAAGACCGTCCGGGGCGTTCAAGTCTTGCTCTTGATATAATGGAAGAACTGCGCGGTTACACAGGGGACCGCCAGGTAATCGGGCTTATTAATTTAAAACAGATTAAACCCGATGGTTTTACAATATCAGATACCGGAGCTGTATTAATGGATAAGGAAACGCGCGCCGTTGTTATCGAGACATATCAAAAGAAGAAACACGAGGAAATCATGCACCCTTATCTTGAAGAAAAAATAAAGATAGGCTTAATTCCGTATGTGCAGGCCCAATTAATGGCAAGATATATCCGCGGTGATATGGAGTGTTATCCTCCATTTTTAATTAAATAGATACAATGAAAATGCTGATAACATACGATATATCGACAAGGAAACCAAGCGGTCGAAAGCGGTTGTCAAAGATTGCAAAATGCTGTGAGAATTTTGGACTGAGGGTGCAGTATTCAATTTTCGAATGCGATGTTGATCCGGCGCTATGGGAAGAATTTAAACATAAATTATTAGGCATTTATGAACCTGATGAGGATTCATTAAGGTTTTATCATTTAGGAAGTAACTGGAAAGGAAAAGTTGAACATTACGGGAGCAAAAAAATCGTTGATCCTATAGGGGATACGCTTCTTTTTTGATTACGCTAACCTATAATAAACATCAGTAACATCAAAATTACTGATGTTTGAAAAATGTGAATTGTGGAGATTTTTGCGTTTTTTTAATAAAATGGATAAGCAGAAATATCATTTAGCGGAATTAAGTCTTATACGCACTTAGAAAACAGTTAAAGTTGCGCTCTTTGCACGGGTGCGGATTGAAACATTTTTGAAATAATTAGTTTTCAGCTTGTTTTGAGTCGCTTTCCTGTATGGGCGCGTGAGTTGAAATAAGTATAATCAAGATTACTTTAATTGTCAAGATAGTCGCGCCCCGCACGGGCGCGTGGATTGAAACTAAGCTACGATCTATATACAAGTGATATATTATTGTCGCGCCCCGCACGGGCGCGTGGATTGAAACTGCAGGTGCGTTTAAATGTACTGGTGATGATATGTCGCGCCCCGCACGGGCGCGTGGATTGAAACTCAATCTCAAACGGAGTTGATATTGATCCAGACGACGTCGCGCCCCGCACGGGCGCGTGGATTGAAACCTTTTAAAAATAATTAAATAACTAATTGACTTATGTCGCGCCCCGCACGGGCGCGTGGATTGAAACAGATTTTGAGTATTGCCGCAAATGCGGGGGGTACGTCGCGCCCCGCACGGGCGCGTGGATTGAAACCTCCAAACTACATCGTAATGCGATGCGGAAGATGTCGCGCCCCGCACGGGCGCGTGGATTGAAACACTTATCAAAGTTACTACATTTTTTTATATAAGTGTCGCGCCCCGCACGGGCGCGTGGATTGAAACTGCTGCTCTGCTGTACTGCTTACCTACTTTAATATGTCGCGCCCCGCACGGGCGCGTGGATTGAAACACGATTACGATGGGGATAGGTTATGGAGACGTTGTCGCGCCCCGCACGGGCGCGTGGATTGAAACTAAGCTACGATCGTTAACAGCTTGATATATTACTGTCGCGCCCCGCACGGGCGCGTGGATTGAAACAACAAGATCAGAATAGGACTGTCAACAAGATCAGAGTCGCGCCCCGCACGGGCGCGTGGATTGAAACTTAACCAGTCCGGTATCTTAACATGATACCGGAGTCGCGCCCCGCACGGGCGCGTGGATTGAAACTTGGACGGAAATTGATGATTATAAAGAATCAATGTCGCGCCCCGCACGGGCGCGTGGATTGAAACGTAGATAGTTGCTTCATCTTTCGAAAATTTGGTGTGTCGCGCCCCGCACGGGCGCGTGGATTGAAACGTATATCCGTACTTATTCTGCTCCGTCTGTAATTTTAGCATAATTTCAGCTATACCCAGAGTTTGTTTATCAGGGGTCATAACGCTCCTCAGGTAAGTTCTGATTATTTTGCCGATATTGATTAGAATGTAAACAGCGCAGTCCCTTAAAGACCGTCAGCAATATATATGATTATTCTGTCAGGCATCTCCTTTCCGCAGTTGTCGGTTTAATATCAATGAAGATAAAAACTTTGATTTTATCCGGTTTTCAATGTTTTTCTACGGTTGAAGTACCGGTTAAACATATATTATTTCTTTTGTACAAACCATGCGAACAGTTCGCAAAAATCCGGCGGCTGGTGTTGTTCCGGGCTGTTTTTTTACAAATTCTTAGAGAATTATCCGCCTGAACTGATTTTTTTTTATCCAAAATACAAAAAGGTCAAGATAAAGGTAAAGATAAAGGCAAAGAAAACCCCGCAACATCTATTGTGTTTTACTTTGCCTTTACCTCTGCCTTTGCCTTATACCCCGCGTATGCCTGCTGTCATAATTCATTTCACGCCGTCATTTCTCATTTCATAGAATTATAATTCATTTCGCGCCGTCATTTTCCATTTCCTGAAATTCAAAATCCATTTCTTTCCGTTATTTCTCATTTCCTGGAATTATAATCCATTTCACGGCATCATTTCTCATTGTGGGACACAATAATTCATTGTCTGACATACATGCTGTTTTTTATCTGAATTATCCCTCCGGCTGTGGAATCATAGTTAATTATTTTAATCATAAAAATCACAGTTCTGACAATTTCAGCCGCTTCGGGTAAATTGTCAGAACTGTGATTCGTGTGCTCCATATCATTTATATGATTAAATGACTGATTATAATTTATTTTATGACTGTAGAACCGGGAAATAATAATTTTTGGTATATTTGTTACGTACTATAATAAAATGAACTGAATAACTCATTACTAAGTGTATTCACTTCAACTGACTTTGCTTTTCAAAAATATCACACAGCACCCTGAATAGTTACCTCTTATAGATTGTTCTCTCCGATAATATTTAATAAAATATATACTGACAGGGATTAACTTGGAATTAAGCACTACTCTACAAAAAATTAAATCAGGATTTCAACCCTCATTCTGGGTTGCCAACATTATGGAGCTTTTCGAAAGGATAGCTTATTACGGTCAGGCAACAATACTAAGTATATTTTTAAGGGATCATCTGAAATTTAATGCTGCCGAGGCAGGACAGTTAAGCTCCATTTTCGGTGGACTGATATACTTCCTCCCGATTTTTGCCGGAGCATTGGCAGACAGATTCGGCTTTAAGAAGGCATTTTCGTTTGCTTTCTTTGTCCTTGCTATTGGTTATTTCCTGATAGGAGCTACAGGCATGGCAGCTTTTTCAGGTATATTTAGTACGCCACATTTGTTCCGGGTGTTAACTGCCATATTTATCTTTACTGCTGTTGGTGGCTCATTTATCAAGCCCGGCGTGCTTGGCACAATTGCGCTGACATCAAAACCGGAAACAAAATCGATTGGTTACGCAATTTATTACTGGCTGGTAAATATTGGCGGTGCTGTCGGTCCGTTAATTGCATATTTTGTCAGGGATATGATTGGAATTCAGGCTGTTTACGTTGTTTCATCAGTAAGCTGCTTTTTGATGTTCCTGAGTACGCTGTTATTTTATAAGGAACCCGCTTCGCCTGTTGACAGAAGCAGGGGAAGCTTATCAGCCGTACTTAAAAATCTTTTCCTCGTTCTAAAAAACTTCAGTTTTATGATTTTCCTTCTAATATTCTCATTATACTGGCTCATGTTCTGGCAAATATTTATAATAATTCCATTTTTCATTAAAGATTATATTTCACCCGATGCTCCATTTGAGATTATTCAGTCAGCAGGTTCATGGGGAATAATTTTATTCCAGTTACTGGTTAATTGGTTTACCAAAAGACTTGCTCCGGTTACATCGATTGTAATTGGCTTTTTGATTTCTACAATATGCTGGTTTTTAATAATGATTAATCCGTCCATTCCGGTTATTATTGCCGGATTGATAATCTTTTCACTTGGCGAAATGACGCAGGCTCCGCGCTACTATGAATATATAGCTGATATTGCACCGGAAGGGCAGGCGGCTCTTTTCCAGGGCTATGCTTTTCTGCCTGTAGCAGTCGGCTGGTTTTTTGGCGGTAGCCTTGGGGGCTGGCTATATAAAACTTTCGCAACCGATTCCAGGCAGCCACAGATAATTTTCTTTGTTTTATTCGCAACCGGCATAATTGCGACATTATTTATGTTCATATACAATCTGGCTGTCAGACCGAAAAAGGCATAAATCAAAAAGTTTTGCCGCCATTGTATAATAAAAGCTAAAGTATTCGTATTTTTGGACTAAAGAACTGATTATTTTTGTAAATCTTTGGGCAATTCATATATATCATAAATGGAAAAACAATTTAATAATAAACTGATACGCAATATTCTGGCTTTTATCGGCGGATTATGTCTCTTTATCCTTGTCTTTAATCTTGTTGTTATGCCCTGGTATGTTTCAGGTCATGAAATAAAGGTGCCTAAGGTTGTGGGCATGAACGAAGCAGAAGCTAAAAGGATTCTTGTAGATAATGAACTTGAACCAATAATTGGCGGTGAAAGATACGATGACAGGTATTCACAGGGGAGTATAATATTTCAAAAACCTTACGCAGGCGATGTTGTAAAGAATGGCCGCAGAATTTTTCTTTATACCTGCAGTAGTGTACCTCTGGTTAAAGTACCGGCTCTCCGGGGGAAATTTTTAAGAGATGCCCAGCTTATGCTTGACAAAACAGAACTTGCAGTTGGCGATACTCATATCGTACAGTCTAAGTCGCCAAAGAATTTTATAATTGACCAGCAGTATTATGAAGGTACGGAAGTTAAAAAAGGTACAAAAATAAATCTTACATTAAGTGCCGGTCAGAATGAAGGTCTTAAAGTTCCTGATTTGCTTGGCAAAACTTTAAGCGAAGCTGAAAAAATACTAATCGATTCAAAGCTTACAGTTGGCAAAATTAATTATCAGACATCCTTTTCTCTGCTTCCCAATACAGTAATAGATCAGTACCCTGGCAAAGATGCAGTTGTAACTGAAGGTACCGGCATAGATATATTTGTTACCAGGAGTATCAGCACTCCGGAAGATATAACCGGTGAACAATGAAACTGATTGCTCCTTCTTTACTTGCATGTAACTTCTTAAATCTTTCTCAACAGATACGTTCCGTTGAGAAAGGATCCGCTGATTTGCTACACTGCGATATTATGGACGGACATTTCGTCCCTAATATTACATTCGGTACTTTCATCGTCAAAGCTGTTAAGAAAATCGCAGAGGTTCCGCTTGACTGCCACCTTATGATTAGTAACCCGGATAATTATCTTGAAGACTTTGTAAAAGCCGGAGCTGAATATATAACAGTTCATCAGGAAGCTGTAATTCATATGAACAGAACAATAAGCCGTATAAGGGAACTTGCCGCAAAGCCCGGAGTTGCAATTAATCCGGCTACTCCTGTCAGCACGCTTGAAAACATAGTTGAATTTGTTGATATGATTCTTATTATGTCCGTTAACCCGGGATTTGGCGGTCAGTCATTTATTGAATCATCATTAAGAAAGATTAGTCAGGCTGCCGAACTTAGAGAGAAACTCGGTCTAAAGTTTTTGATAGAAGCTGACGGCGGTATTGATTCTGACAATATAAAAAGAGTATCGGACGCCGGCTGTGATGTTTTTGTTGCAGGTTCCGGCATTTATAAATATGAGGATATAACGGCTAAGACAGCCGAATTAAAGAATATAGTTAATTTATGAATCTGCTTCGGCAGTAAGCATTCCAGACTCCGGACTCATAATTATCAGTCTGAAAATGACATAAGTAAATTAATCTGTTTAATTATTGAGTACTGGTGCTGTATCATGCGTTTATACCCTCATACGTTCATGCAATTTTGATAACGAGTTTAAGGGAAACTGCTAATTGACAATTCAAATCGTAAATTTCGCGTTGCCAAACGTCCTTGATTATTATCTGAATAAATATCAAACCACGAAGCCTCCTGCTGACATTCCGGACTATGCCGTTGAATTTAGAAATCTAAACCATGATAATTATCTGCCACTGTATGAGTTTATTTCCTTAAATAAAACAGACTGTTTCTACCGGTCTGATGGAAACCCGGACTGTCTGCTTTTACCCGGCACTCCTGAATCATTTACAAAATTTTCAGGTTCAATTAGTGGAATATTCCCTGAACTGCATAAGAAATTATCTAAGGTTCTTTCTTCTTTTTTTCATATTCATCAGAACTTCTCTCTGATAAGCAATAGTCCGGGTGCTCAATTCCCTTATGTAATGGGAATACTAAATGTAACTCCGGACAGCTTTTCAGATGGCGGAAAGTATCTGAATGCGAACAGCGCCATCTCCCATGCGCTTGAAATGATTGAACAGGGCGCAGATATAATAGACATTGGAGGTGAATCAACCAGACCCGGAAGCCATTTTATTTCTCCTGATGAGGAACTAAATCGTGTTATCCCTGTTATTGATGGCATACTGAAAAATAACCCGGCTGCTGTTTTGTCTGTTGATACTACAAAGGCAACCGTTGCACGCGCAGCGCTCGACAGAGGAGTTAGGATAATAAATGATATCAGCGGACTTACTTTCGCGCCGGATATATTAGAGCCTGTAATAGAATATAACGCAACGCTTGTTATAATGCACATTAGCGGGACACCTAAAAATATGCAGGTTAATCCTCATTATGATAATGTTGTTAATGAAGTATATGACTTTCTGTCACGTCAGACGGAAACTGCTGAAAAGGCGGGGGTACACGATATCATAATCGACCCCGGCATTGGTTTCGGGAAAAAGGCAGGCGATAATTATGAGATTATTCAAAGGCAGAATGAACTGAATGCTCTTGGTTATCCGCTGCTTATCGGATTGTCCCGGAAGTCCTTTATCGGCAAATCTCTTAATCTGGATATTGATTCAAGGGATACGGCAACCGCCACACTTGAAACTCTCTGCATGAAACAGGGTGCCACTATAGTAAGAACCCATAATGTAAAAAATGCTGTGCATTCAAGAAATATTTTGAAATTTTTAAATAACCCGGAATCGCTTAATACAAATGTTTGAACTGTTTAAGATAGGTTTTATACCTGTAACTTTCCTTGATGCAATTGATATTCTTATCGTGTCATTTATTATATATAAAGTATATAATTTTACTAAAGGAACCATAGCTTCTCAGATATTTATTGGACTAATAATTGTCCTTTTACTCTCAATGGCAGCGCAGATTATTAATTTTAAGGCGCTTGGCTACTTATTAAAGCTTGTCTCAGATACCTGGGTTATTACTTTTATTATTCTTTTTCAGCCTGAAATCAGGAGATTTCTTTTAATAATAGGAAGAAATCCTTTCATAAGAATATTCATTAAAAGTGATGAGGATATCATTGTTAACATACTTACTGACGCCACGTTTGAACTCTCGCAGCTTCAGCACGGCGCACTTATAGTAGTTGTTAAGTCCGCAGGGATTAAAGGTTTCGTTGAGTCAGGCGAAATTATCAACGCGAAGATAAATAAAAGTTTACTTAAAGCTATCTTTTATCCTCGCAGTCCGTTGCATGACGGAGCTGTTATTATTAAGGCAGACATAATTGAAGCAGCAAGATGCACGCTTCCATTATCTCCCATTTCATCTGTCGATGGTTATAACCTTGGTATGAGACATAAGGCAGGCCTCGGTATCTCAGAACTGGCTGATGTTTTATGTATTATAGTTTCTGAAGAAACCGGCAGTATTTCCATTGCTGAAGAAGGGAGATTAATACGCGGACTTTCAAAGGAGGCTTTAAGACAGACGCTCATGAAAGCCTTAAAGGCACAAAAGGGGAAAGGTTTCAGAATGGTTTTGGAAAACTCATTTAAAGACTGACATTTATTTATAATTTTCTAAATAAAAAAAGACAAATGAAACTGAGATATTTTTCCCATTCAGCTTTCCAGATTACAACTGACAGCGGTAAGATAATCTTAATTGATCCGTATCTTGATGAAAACCCGACCTCTCCGGTTAAATCATCGGAGGTAAACCCTGATTATATTATTCTTACCCATGCGCATGGCGACCATCTTGGTGACTCCGTTAAAATCGCCAAAAGAACAGGCGCATTATTTATCTGCGTAAATGAACTGGCTAATATACTTGTGGCAAAAGGGTTTAAATCCCATAATATGCATATAGG
>JBAXDX010000004.1:0-57283 GCA_037140715.1 Ignavibacteria bacterium | reverse complement strand
TTAAAGTGACATTTCTATTTTGGCGAATCTGTGACATTTCTACTTTGCTATAACACGGGTAAATTGTCAGAACTGTGATTCTTCTGATTTGTATGATAAGCAGTCAGCAGGAAATGAATCATGGCTCTGAATTCGGATATTTTGTTCCCCACTTTTAATCAGGATTATCGGGTTCTAAAAGAGTAGCTTCCTCTGCAGGTGAAACATATACAGGTTTCAAATCTTGCCCTGGTGCCGGGTTGTTTGGTAAGATACTAACGGGGGTATTATAATTTTCTTGCAATAACCACAACAGATTTGAGTGTTTCCGTAACGGTTGAATTCGTGTCAAGCTCTTCGAGAAGTAAAATGTATATACCAATTCTTAGCGGGGTACCGTTATCATTGCAACCGTTAAATATTATGGAGCCGCGTGAACTTCCTGACTGGTTAATAATTGTGCGCACCAGTCTGCCCTGACTGTCAAATATTTTAAGCCTTATGCCCGTGATTTCGCGCGGGGAATTATAACTTATGATTGCAACATCTTCAAATCCATCATTATCGGGCGAGAATGGATTGGGAAGTATAGAGAAATTCTTATCAACTTTTTGATTAATGACGTAGATGCTGTTTGTTTTGCCGGGAGTTGCGCCTTCATCCGCGACTGAAGTGCTCCAGTTTGAATTGTCATTTGAGCCTGACACCGGGTTTACTCTCTCAAGCGATTTATTCTTTGTTACAGAGAATCCTTTGTTATGCCACTTGTCCGAATAATAAACAGAATCAATAATATTGCCTAAGGCATCTCTGAGAATAATATTGTCCTCTGCGTTGTTAAGTCCAAGACCGGTTCTGTTTATAATCATTACGTTGCCTGCGGTTCGCATGTATGGATAATTATTGAATAAAAGGGAATCGGCAGCGATGATAAAGAAGTCTCCCGGATTCAAAGACTGATTTTCATTTGCGAGTATGAATCGCTCACCTGTAACTTTGCCAGCCAGCCAGCCGCCAATGTTGATAGTCTGTCCGCTCTTGTTATAAAGTTCAATGAATTCCGTGTTATCATCCGAGGGATAGAACATTATTTCATTAATTATAACTGTGCCGCGTTCATATCCGGTAAGGTTTCGGACGCTGTTCTCATTTCCCGGAGTAGCTTTATAAGGACTTAAAGAAGTTGCCCAGTTGGAGCTGTCGCATGAAGCGGAGCCGGCGGATATTCTTTCAAGCGAATGTCCGTTGCTTCCGCCCCATGAAGGCAGATAGTAAAGGCTGTCTATTGTAACGTTAGCCACATCATGGAGCGCAAGCATATCGCCTGAATTATTCAGCGAGGGGAGATTCAGGCAGATAATCAGGGATTGAATTCCGTAGTACTTTTTAATTGTCGAATCTTTTGCGAGTATCAGATACTCATCGGCTTTAACCGAAAAATCTTTTTGAATAATTGTAACGGAGCCGGATTTATCGTTCAGTTTCCAGTTCTTCAGGTTAATCGTCTGCTGGTTTGGGTTATACAGTTCAATCCATTCCGGCTCGTTTGTCAGAGGAGCATACATTATTTCATTTATTAAAATATCATTGGGTTTACCGGGCGGAGCTGAGACAGATAATTTTATAATAGATTTTATGGCAGAAGAATCTCCGGTGCTAATAACTTCTGCTATCATCTGGTAAGTGCCTGCCGAAAGTTTTTGCAATGAAGTTTGTATATTAATGGAATCCGGTGTGGCAAGATTATAGTCCCGTGAATATATTATTTCAGACGTTGTTCCGCTGGAATCGAAGTTCATATCATTATAAAGATTAACCGTAAGTGATTCTGCCGAAGCCGGACTAATGTTCTTTACCGTTACAAATATATTTATCTCTTCATCCCATGCAGGGTTTAACGGAGTAAAATAGAATGAGCTTATATAAAACCTGTTGCTTAGCGCGACGGAGTTTTTTGCACCCGGTGTGCCATTCATGGTTATCGAGTTAGTCCAGTTTATCAGCGAATTATCTTTTGACAGAGTAATTTTTTCATCTGAGCGGCCGGCTTTATTATTTGCTGAATATGTATAGGTGTCAACGGTGTCTCCGTCTGAGTTAATCAGGCGCAGAGTTCTGTCCGATGTGTTTGACATACCGAGCGAACCGAATGCGTTTTTATTAATCTTTAGTACGAGTGCTTCTTTTGGAATTATAGAGTTATAAAGCCCTGACTTAAAATCATAGTCTCCTTCGAAGATAACAGCGTATGACAGCGGAGGGAGGAACATGCCACCTGATACCGGCAGAACAGTATCAGGCTTTGATGTTTGATATTTAATCGTAAAGTTTGAAAGGTTGATACTCATTTCAGTGTTGAGGTTATATATCTCAACAAATTCGCAGTTCTCTTTTGACGGATAAAACATCGCTTCGCTAAATGAAATATTCCGGCTGCTCTGCTGCGGGAATACAGCGATGGTAAATGATACGCATAATACCAGAAGAATTCTCTTTCGCATTACAGCCTCCCTGTTTTACAATTAGAAATACTCTTTCGCGACAATGACTATTAAAGTCTGCGCCTGCCTTCTCTCTGATAATATTAGTCTATTAAAATAAAAAAAGCAAGCGTGCTTCAGTCAGGTTTAAGCATTTATCATCAGGTATTATCCGCGTAGTTTATCGAGGAGGGTGTTTAGCTGGTTTATTTCCTGTTCGTTAAGATTTAACATATAGGTCTGTACTTCGTCCTGCAGTTTATCAATCTTACTTAGAATATCGAGACCTTTTTCTGTTATGCTTACATCGGCACTGCGCCTGTTGTCAGGACAGATACAGCGTTCGGCAAGTCCTGTAAGCCTCAGTTTTTCTACAAGACGTGATGCATCTGACATTTTATTGAGCATTCTTTCCACAAGTAGTTTTATTGTTGCCGGCTTTGGATGTTGTCCTCTTAGTATTCTTAAAATATTATACTGTTGTTCAGTAATTCCGTAAGGTTTACATATTCCTGATTGTTTTTGTACAATCCAGTTGTTTGTATAGATAATATTAACTACGGCTTTATGATAGCCGTTTATAAAATGATCCTGTTGTATTTCTTCTTCTAACTTCATGGTATCTCTGTCCGATTAATTTTATTTAGGATTAGAAGCCTCGGTTTAAGGAACCAGGCCGGTGCTTTTATTATTATGGAATTGCTATAAGTCCGAAGACTGACCAAACTTAGAAGAATATACCATATCAGTCAGAGGAAGTCTTTGCCTTGGAGCTGTTTCCCTTTGCTTCAGATTTTCCGGCAGACTATCAGGATTACCTTTATATCCTATTGCAAGCACACTTACCGGTTCATAGTTATCAGGTATTTCAAAATCTTCTCTTGCCTTTTGAGGAATGAATCCCGCCATCGGATGGATATATAAATCATTCGCTGTTGCTTCAAGTGTCATATTGCCAACAGCTCCGCCGAGGTCATACCACGCATAGTTGTTAATATGTCCATTATGTCCCTCATTCATTTTGGCAATTGTCAGAATAAGCAGCGGTGCCTTGTCTGCCCATGCTTTATTGGCGTCCACGAGCACGCTGAGTATCTTATTGTAATTTTCAGCATCGTCCTTAGTTGCATATATAAACCTCCATGGCTGTATATTTAACGCTGACGGACTCCAGCGCGCCGCCTCGAACAAATCTGATATTACTTCCTGTGCTATTCCCTTATCTGAAAAAGCACGCGGGCTGTATCTTTTTGAAATTAACTCATGTACCATTTTACTCTCCTTCTTTTTTCTGATATTATTTATTGCTGTTGAATAATGAACACGCCAGACTGTTATGAGTCTGACGTGCGCCCGTCCGTCCGAAATCCTTAATTCCTTCAGCTATTTTTCTTTGACTATTTCTATGTTGCAAAGAATACTTACTTCTCTGCCAACCATTGCGCCGCCCGTTTCCATAAGCTTGTTCCACTTTAAGTTGTAATCCAGACGGTTAACTGTTCCGCTTATCTTATAGCCTGAGCGTATTTTGCCATAAGGATCTTTGATTGTTCCTCCATGAACTACATCAAGTTCTATCTGCTTTGTTATATCACGCATTGTAAAATCGCCGGTAAGTTTATACCTGCCTTCGCCGACTTTCTTTAATGATTTTCCTTTGAAGGTAATCTTCGGAAATTTTTCAGCGTTGAAAAAATCATCCGACTTCAAATGGTTATCACGGGCTTCGTTGTCAGTATTTATGCTGCTAACATCGATGGTAAATTCAATATTTGCATTCTGAAGCTCATCGTCAGCGGCGTTTATCCTGGCATCAAATTTTTTAAAATACCCTATTACTTCTGAAATTAACATGTGCGAAACTGAAAACTGCACTTTACTGTGAGCTACATCGATATTCCAGTCTGCCTGCCGGGCAAATACCGAAGTTGTAGCAATTAAGAATACGAACAGTAACGATTTTAATGATTTCATAGCGTTCTTTCTTTTTACTGAATTATGTAATTTGTTTAAATCTTTTAAATTTATTTTTGTTTAATGAGTTCAATATTACAGGTAAACAAAATATGCCTGCCAACAATCGCGTTGCCTGTTTCAATCAGTTTGTTCCATTTAATATCATGATCAAAACGGTTAATCACACCCATAGCTTTAAAACCCGCCCTCTGTATACCCTGTTTATCTGTTGCCTGTCCTCCGTAGGTTAGATCAAGTTCAATTGTCTTTGTAATATCTTTTATAGTCATACTTCCAGTGAGCTTATACCGGTTATCGTCAAGCTCTTTCAGTTTTATACTTTTGAAAGTCATCTTTGGATATTTTTCAGCATCAAAGAAATCGGCTGAACGAAGATGGTCATCGCGGCCGGGAACACCTGTGTCAATTGACTGAACATCGATGGAAACTTCAACTTCCGTTGTATCAAAATTATCACCTGCGGTTGAAACGCTCATACTGTATGAATTAAAATGTCCGCTGACTTCTGAGATGAGCATGTGCCTGACCAAAAACTGTAACCTTGAATGCGCGGTATCCAAAGTCCAGCTTGTTTTCTGAACTTTAGTTTCGTCCTGTCTGTCTATCTGACTTTCCATTTTAATAGCTCCTTTTCTGTTTATAAAATTTATTACACCATTCGGATATTATAACGTATGTCGCAACATTAACAGTTCCTTCATTTATAATATATTTGGATATATTATTTAAAAACCCGTTCCCGTTCCGAAAATAAGGGGTACTCTTCTAAACTTTTTCTGATAAATTAAATCCCGGAGACAGGATTGTTATAAAAATCTATAATATATATTTACTAAGATCACGGTTAGTGGCAATATGTTCAAGTTTATCCTTAACCATTTTGCCGTCAATGCTGACAGAAGTTTCGGGTAGTATATCAGGGACATTGAACAAGACATCATCAAGCAGCGTAGTAAGGATAGTGTGGAGGCGTCTGGCTCCGATATTCTCCACCTGTTCATTTACGATTGTGGCTATGCGTGCGATTTCCTTAATTCCGTCTTCGAGGAATTCAATAACTACGCCTTCGGTGGCAAGCAACGCGGCATATTGTTTTAACAAAGCATTTTGTGGAAGCGTAAGTATTTTGAGGAAATCATCTTCCGTTAAGCTTTTCAGTTCCACGCGGATTGGAAACCGTCCCTGGAGTTCCGGTATAAGGTCTGAGGGCTTTGAGACATGGAAAGCTCCGGAAGCTATAAACAAAATATGGTCTGTCTTAACAACACCGTATTTAGTATTGACGCTTGAGCCTTCGACAATGGGAAGCAGGTCTCTCTGAACACCTTCGCGTGAGACATCCGGACTCTGCCCCTTGCTACCGCCGGCAATTTTATCAATTTCATCAATAAAGACAATACCGGATTCCTGCACGCGTGTAACGGCTTCTTTCTGAACGGCATCCATATCAATAAGTTTCTGGGCTTCTTCCTCTATAATAAGAACACGGGCTTTCTTTATGGTAGTTTTTCTTTTTTTCTTTTTCTTAGGCATGAGGGACCCCATCATTTCCTGCATATTAATGCTCATATCATCGAAGCCGAAGGGCCCGAACACCTGCATTGCCGCATTGCCTGAGTTGGAAGTTATATCATATTCGATAAGTTTATCATCAAGTTCACCCTTTTTAAGTTTGGTGCGCATCCATTCGCGTGTTTTATGGTTCTGATAGGAGCCGTCTCCATCCTTTATTACTTCATCTTCAATAATTTCGGGATCCTCGTCCGGCGCTACTTTTTTTACCAGAGGAATAAGCATATCGAGGATTTTCTCTTCGGCAATACGTGCCGCCTTTTCCTGTACCTCTTCGGTCTTTTCAGTTTTGACCATAGTAATGGCAAGTTCAGTAAGATCGCGTATCATAGATTCGACATCGCGTCCGACGTAACCTACCTCAGTATATTTAGATGCTTCAACTTTGATAAACGGAGCGCCGGAGAGTTTTGCCAGGCGTCTTGCTATTTCAGTTTTCCCGACTCCTGTAGGTCCGATAAGAATAATGTTGTTAGGTAAAATTTCTTCGCGCATTTTTTCATCCACCTGTCTGCGGCGCCAGCGATTTCTGAGGGCAATAGCCACGGCACGCTTAGCCTCATTTTGTCCGATGATAAATTTGTCCAGTTCAGTTACTATCTGTGCAGGCGTAAGGCTCTGCATTAAATTATTTTTCATTTTAGGATCCTGGTTATTTGTCTATGATCTCAACATTTATTTTATCATTTGTATAGATACAAATTTCGGAAGCTGTTATCAGCGCTTCCGAAACAATTTCATTTGCCTGAAGAGAGCTGTACTTCTTAAGCATTTTAGCGGCAGCGAGAGCATACATGCCGCCCGAACCGATGGCGACAATTTTATCATCCGGTTCAATGACATCGCCTGTACCTGATACAATGAAGGCCTGATCTTCAGAAATTATGGCAAGCATGGCTTCAAGTTTTCTTAAATATTTATCGGTGCGCCAGTCTTTTGCAAGCTCAACGGCGGCACGGCTTACATTGCCGCGGTATTGTTCAAGTTTTTCCTCGAAACGTTCGAGTAATGTAAAAGCATCGGCAGCGCTGCCGGCAAAGCCGCAGAGTACTTTCCCGCCATGTAGTTTTCTTATTTTCATCGAATTATGCTTAACGACAGTATTGCCGAGTGTAACCTGTCCATCACCGCCGATTGCAGCCACGCCGTTATGTATAACTCCTACTATTGTTGTTGATCTGATTACTGGGTGCAATTATTAATCTCCTGCATTGGTTCATGCCTGATGGCATTTAAGATATTTATTAATATTTGAAAATTTATTGTTTTATACAGTTCTGATTTTTATTCTGCTGAACAGTTCTTGCTCATGTTTAGAATATGTCTTTCCAAACTTACCAATAAGTTTCTTTTCTTCATAAACCGAACTGACATAAAAGTATGAGTTCATGTAAAATAGTGGAGCGGGAAGTAAAGAAGTGAGATACTGCTGAATATGGCCTGAAAAATTTCTCTGATTATTTTTGGTTTAACAGGCTCGTTATCAGTAAACTCTATGATAGAATTTATCTTATTAACTACCTCTTCCACTTTATGCTTTCTGTCCGTAAAAATTTCGGCGATAACATCCCCTTTTAGCACCATATCTCCAATTTTTATATTAAAGATAATACCTGCTTTAGGATCGATTGTGTCTTCCTTTGTTACGCGTCCTGCTCCAAGTTCGAGAGATGCCATACCGAGGGCGTAAGTATCTATTTTACTGAAGTAGCCGGATTTCTGAGCCGGTATCTTTTGACTAACCTTCGACTTGGGATATTTTTCAGGGTTTTTAATATAGCTGATATCTCCGCCCTGCAGCTTTATCATCCTGATAAATTTATCATAAGCCCGTCCATTAGCAATCATTTCATTGGAAATTTCAATACCTTCGGCGTGAGTAGATGCTTTCCCACCCATGAATATCATAGCTCCGGCGAGGTTGTGGGTCAGAGTCATCAGGTCGTTGGATTTTTCTCCCAAAAGACATATTACAGACTCATAAACCTCAAGCCAGTTGCCGATATAGTGTCCGAGAGGCTGGTTCATATCTGTTATAAAGCACATGATTTTTTTGTCAAAAGCTTTGGCTGTGTCGATAAGCGACCCGGCGAGATGTTTTGCGTCCGCAGTATTTTTCATAAAGGCCCCGTTGCCCGTTTTCACATCGAGCACCAGTCCGTCAATGCCTTCAGCCAATTTTTTACTCATGATACTTGATGTAATAAGCGGGACAGAGTCAATTGTAGAAGTAACATCTCTGAGCGCGTAGATGAGTTTGTCAGCCGGAGCAATGTCTTTTGTTTGTCCGGCAATAACAGTTCCGCATTTTTTGATAACAGACTTGTACCGGGTAAGGGTAAGATTAGTGTGGCAGCCGGGGATTGCTTCCAGTTTGTCGAGAGTTCCTCCGGTATGTCCGAGGCTGCGCCCGGAAATCATCGGAGTATTAATGCCTGTTGCGGCAACTATGGGCGCAATGATGAGAGAAGTTTTATCGCCCACGCCGCCTGTTGAGTGTTTGTCTATCTTTGCACCTTCAATCGTACTGAGATCTATTACTTTGCCGCTATAGAGCATTGACCTGGTAAGGGCTGCTGTTTCTTCTGTAGTCATGCCTTTAAAATAGACAGCCATCAGGAAAGCCGATATCTGGTAGTCTGGTATTTTTCCTTTGATATAGGAATTAATCAGCCAGGATATTTCTTCAGGTGCGAGAGTTCCGCCGTTTCTTTTTTTTCTTATCAGTTCAACTGTGTTCATATTCCCCAGGTACAATTAATTGTGTGCTATTAAAATAGTAAGATTAACTGACAATACCTTCTTCCTCTGTCTAATGTAGAATATTTTGCAGGATGATGATGCACCTAAGTGATGTATGAACTATGGCAATCCATTACCGGGCAATCATCATACTTATTATAGATTTTTTTTTGGATGCGAAATCTTTTCTTTTTCAATTTAGTTTTTTGTATTTTTGTTAGAACTTAATAACGTTCGTCAAAGCAAAAATATATAGAAATATGAAGAAAAATATTGCGGTTGTTGCGGTCAGCGGAGGAATGGACAGCTGTGTTACTGCCGCGATTGCTGAAAAGGACTATGAACTGGCGTTTGCTCATTTTAATTATTGCCAAAGAACTGAAAGGCGGGAATTGCAGGCGTTTAATGATCTGGTTAGCTTTTACCGGATCAGGCATAAACTTATAATTGATTACACGCATCTGTCCGAAATAGGCGGAAGTTCGCTTACTGATAAAAGTATGTCGGTTACAAAAGCTGACCTTTTGACAACCGGGATACCTACTTCGTATGTTCCATTCAGAAATGCCAATATACTTGCGGCATGTGTGAGCTGGGCCGAGGTATTAGAAGCAGACTCTGTCTTTATCGGTGCGGTCTATGAAGATTCCTCAGGCTACCCGGATTGTCGTCCTGAGTTTTTCGAGGCTTTTGAAAAAATGGTGGGAATTGGGACTAAGCCGTCAACACATATTAAAATTAAAACGCCAATAATAAATTTATCCAAGGCGGAAATTGTTAAGAAAGGCTTAGACCTTGGTGCTCCGCTTCAGTTAACATGGTCGTGCTATCAGAATGAAGATGAGGCTTGCGGAATATGTGACAGTTGTGCGTTAAGACTCAGAGGCTTTCAGGCGGCTGGCATGAATGACCCGATTACATATATAGTAAAACCAAAATATTGATTATCGAAAAGTAAGGAGTAATTAAAATAATGCGAGACAGACAAAAATTATTGGAAACCTTTAGCAACCAATATCCGGAGAAAGATTACACGATAATACATACAACCGATGAATTTACATCACTCTGTCCCAAAACGGGTCAGCCGGACTGGGCAACTATTATTATTGAATATATCCCGGATGAATTGTGTGTTGAGCTTAAGTCGCTTAAGTTCTATTTTCAATCTTTCAGAAACGATGGTATTTATTACGAAAGCGTAACCAACAAAATTATTGACGACCTGGTTGAAGTCGTGAAGCCTCGTTATATGCACATTACGGCAGATTTCAAAGTACGTGGCGGGATTTCATCTGTTATTGAGGTTGATTATGAAAAAGAGGGCGGAGATAGTAAAAACTTTTGGGAAGAAGATTAAATATTGGATGAACCAGAGATCTGAGCCTTTCTTATCCACGTTTTAAAAGTTAAAATAATAATATAAATCTATAGCGGACAGATTCATAGTTTGTCTGCTACAAAAATGAAAGAAATTATATGGTTACCACGGCGGAATTTAAGCAGAATTATCTAAAGAATAGAGAGAAAATATTTAAGAATCCGGTTCTACGTAAGGATGCGTTTAAGTTCTGCGTAGTATATAGCCTGCTTGTTGAAAAAAGCATAGTGCAAATTTCGGAACAGGAGAAATTTAACTTCGCCCTTGCATCTGCCGGAAGTTTCAGCCGTCGCGAGCTTTCCCCTTACTCGGATATTGATCTGATGTTCCTGGTTGAAGATGTAGAGGCAGACGGAGAATCTATCCAGAGGTTTGTACGTTTGCTGTGGGACTGTGGTATTGAAGTTTCCCATACCGTGCGCGATTTTTCCGATATTGATAAATTCCTTAACAAAGACCTTCATGCCTTCACACAGTTTTTTGAAACAAGGTTTCTACTCGGTTCAGAGAAAGTTTACAATGAATGGAATGAAAAGATGTTTTCATTGATAAAAGAGCAGAATCTTATGGATATGCTCCATGAATTCTTCGAAGATATTAAATCAAGATATTCCAAGTACGGCAGATCACCCAAAACGCTTGAACCAAATCTTAAGTATTCAGCAGGCGGGCTGAGGGATCTTCATGCAGTTGAATGGATGTATGCCCTAAAGAATAAGACGATACTTACTGAGCAGACCGAGATTACACAGTCCGAGATTTTCATGAAGCGTATTTCCGATGAGAACTTCATTAGTGTGAGTGAGTATAAGGCTGTGCTTGAAAGTTACAGGTTTATCTTAAACATCCGAAACATACTTCACCTGATTAGCAAGCAGAGAAATGACCGTCTCGAATTTAATTCGCAGATTAAGATATCCCGGTTTCTAAATTACAAAAAAGAAAGTTCGTTACTTGATTTTATGAAGCAGTACTTTAATGCTTCGAATACGCTTAACCGTTTCTCTAAGACAATTGTAAAGCGTTTTGAGGAGGAGACAACCCCTCCACTTTCGAATTATCTTACTGTTTCGTTGGATAAGACTTTCAATATGAAAGGGAGTAATATATCAATAAAAGCCAAACAGCCGCTTTTCCTCTCTGATATTCTAAAAGCTTTCTACTATCGTGGCTTTCATGACGCAAAGTTCGATGAAGAACTGCGCTCACTTATAATTGAAAGTGTTGACAATATTGATAAGTCGGAGACAGACGGCTACAAGCAACAACGTGCTTTCATCTTCTTTAGAAAAATACTGCGTTTGCCACCGCGAAAGGTAGGCAAAACACTTGAGAAGATGAATGAGCTTGGTGTACTTCCATTATTACTGCCTGAGTTTAAGGAGATAGTTGGTTATTTTCAGGCTGGAGTTTATCATAGCTATACCGCCGATGAGCATACACTTCAGGCGCTAATAAACGTAGAGAATCTTCATGGACGTGAAAATGAATTGGGAAGGCTCTTTACAAGTCTGAGGGAAAAGGAAATGCTTTACCTTGCCATTTTATTTCATGATATAGCAAAGTCAATAAGTATTTCAGGTCATGAAATAATTGGTGCCGAGATTGCTTCATCTATAATGCATCGCATGGGATATAAGGAGAATGAAGTGCGGCAGGTAAGTTTCCTTGTTGAGAATCATCTGGTTATGGAGCAAATAGCTTTCCGTCGTAACTTGAATGATTCGGAAACGCTAAATAACTTTACTTCCAGGTTCTCGTCTGTGCGCGATCTCGATTTGCTGTATTTATTAACTTTTGCCGATCTATCGGCTGTGAATCAGATGGTCTGGACGGAGTGGAAGAGCGATTTGTTAGCCGAACTTTATCGTAAGTCGCGCGAAATGCTTGCCGAACAGATCACCGGAGAGAAGTTGTTGCTCTCAAGCGTAATAAATTTTCCGCAAAAACTATCAGGCGGACTTGATGGACAAATCCAGGAGCATATCGATTCTATTGATGATGCAGGCTATACACAATTATTTAACGAAGAGGAAATTACATTACACTTAAAGGAAATAGAAAAGAACTCAAATATTTCTGTATTCTTTAAAGAGCTTAATGTTTTTACGAACATTACCATTATATCGAAAGATTCTCCTTCTCTTCTCTCGAAACTTTGCGGAGTGCTTTCAGTTAATGATTTAAATATCCATGATGCACGAATCTTTACACGCAAAGATGGTATCGTTATAGACAGTTTCAACGTAACTGATTTCAGAACGCATAAAACAGTTACTCAGGAACGATATGAAAAGATTGAAGATGATCTTAAAGCTGTGATTGAAGGTAGTTTTCAGCTTGCGCATGAACTTAGCCGAATGAAGAACAAATGGTGGAGAATTGAAAACAAGTTCTTTAAACGTTCAGGCAAAGTTAAAATTGCTTTTGAAGAGCATGACAAGTTTACTATTATTGATATATTTTCACCTGATAGATTAGGTCTGTTATATCAGATTACGCGTAAGCTGTCAGACCTTGGATTGTCTATCTATCTGGCTAAAATTTCAACCAAGTCGGATGATGTAGTTGACTCATTTTATCTTTTGGACCGTAATGGAAAGAAAGCCGTTCTAAGTGATTATGAATTTATAAAGTCAGAACTGACCGCTGCCATCGAACAGATTTTGTAAATGGGGGCTTCTCAATGTATCTGAATAACTCATGTTACCCAAAAATACCAGAGTTATGATTCATTCTCTATTTGATAACAACAAAAACGAGCCTTCTGGCAGGATGGTCGAAGCTTCTATCAAGTCGAACGAAGCTTCTATCAAGTTGAACGAACCATTATTTGAGATGAACGAAGCTTCTATCAAGTCGAACGAAGCTTCTATCAAGCTGGTCGAAGCTTCTATCAAGTTGAACGAAGCTTCTATCGAGTTGAACGAACCATTATTTGAAATGAACGAAGCTTCTATCGAGTTGAGCGAACCATTATTTGAGATGGACGAACCATTATTTGAAATGAATGAAGCTTTTATCGAGAAGAATGAACCATTAATTGAGTTGAGCGAGGCTTCTGGCAAGATGAACGAAGCATTAATCGGGATGAATGAACCTTCAAACAGAATGAATATCCCTTTAATTGGGACGAAGATAGTTTTGGCAATAAGTTACGCGACTTTTATTTATTTGTATGGGACTTCTATTTTGAAGAAGAGATAATAAATGTTGCTGTTTCTGCCGAAATGCGTCAGTTATGAAAAATTCAGAATAAATCTCTGTATAGAAACCAGACACCAGACACAAATTATGATGTTTGTTGCATTTTGCGTAAGGTGAGTGAATAAGTTATTACATCGTGCGTTCATATAAGATTAAGTGAGTATATATTTAGCGGGAAGGTATTTTAATAATGAATTTTATGGAAAAAGAAAAGCCGGTCGGAGTCTTTGATTCCGGCATTGGCGGACTTACAGTTGTAAAAAGAATATCTTCAATTTTACCTGCGGAGAATCTTGTTTACTTTGGCGATACAGCGCGTGTGCCTTACGGTTCCAAATCTAACTCTACAGTAATAGAATATTCGCTTCAGAATGCGCACTTCCTTATGGAGAAAAATGTAAAGGTAATTGTCGTTGCCTGCAATACAGCTTCTTCGGTGGCACTTGACGTATTACGCCAGAAACTGCATGTTCCAATAATCGGCATGATTGAGCCGGGAGCAAAGTTCGCTCTTAAAGAAACAAAAACAGGGAGAATTGGAGTCATCGGGACAACCGCTACGGTGAATAATCATGCCTATGCTAAAACAATTCTTCAACTTGATCCGCATACAGAGGTATTTGAAAAAGCCTGCCCATTGTTCGTACCTCTTGCCGAAGAAGGCTGGATAGACCGTGAAGCAACCCGATTGATAGCGGAAGAATATTTAAAGGAAATTAAGGAATACAACATTGATACGCTTGTTCTTGGTTGTACACATTATCCTTTGCTTGCCGGAGTTATTCAGGAAGTTATGGGAGATAAGGTTAGTCTGATTGATTCTGGAATCGCGGCTGCTTCTGCTGTCCAAAGTGAACTGAAAAGAATAGGACTTGAGACAAATTCATTTTCTGCCGGTAGCCAGGATTTTTATGTAAGTGATATTCCGCAGAAATTTGCAGAAATAGCCAGACTGTTCATGGGGCGGTCTCTTGATTATATTAAGAAGATTGACACAGAGGTTCTGACATCTTATAAGTAACGCTAAAAAATCCTGTCCACGGAACCCCGCAACTATATGATAATAGAAAATGCCAGCAATAGCAATAATTTAATTGGTTACACCATTACGTATTTGTCCCGATATTTTTTCTAAAATAGCACTATTATATTACCTGGTAGTTTTTAGGTCTTATATTATTTTGTATCATGTGTTCAGTAATTAATGCCAGCGGAATAAAGGAGTATATGACAATTCCCATTTAAGAGGGGAATTTGTCGGATGCTTCTGTTCAAAATGAATCTGGGATTAATTCGAAAATCATATTAACTAATTATATTTTAATTCTTATCAATGAGCTTGATATGCCAATTAATAATGGTTCTGACAATCTGCAATCAAATTCTGTCTTTGATTTAATGAAAGTTTCTAAAAATAGATATGTCTGGCGACCAGAGAAAAAGAGGAACTGGATAGCTTTAGCTTTATTAACAGGCGGGTTGATTCTAACGCTTATGGCAAGTCTCTTATTGAAAGCAGATGTTGAGCAAGATGCGAGGAAAGAATTTAATTTCACTTGTAGCGAGCTTAAAAATAAAATATCCGCGAGGATGCATACACAGGCCCAATTGCTCCGAAGCGGAGCTGCTTTCTTTGTGCATTCAGACGGAATTACCAGGCATGAATGGCGAAGTTTTTATGATAATCAGATGATTGCGCAGAATATACCCGGAATACAGGAGATTGGGTACTCAATTATAATTCCCCCAAATCAGTTAGCCCGGCATGAGAAGGAAATTCAAAGCGAAGGTTTTCCACAATACTCTGTCAGACCGAAAGGCAAAAGGAAAATATATACATCAATTATATATCTGAAACCATTCTCCAGAGGGAGCTTCCGTGCTTTTGGTTATGATATGTTTTCGGAACCAGTCCGTCGGGAAGCTATGGAAACAGCCAGGGACCTTAATATTGTTGCTTTTTCCAGGAAAATTATGCTTGTACAGGGAACAATGGATATTCAGGGGGGAGTTATGTACGCACCTGTTTATAGGAAAGAAATGCCGACCGGAACTATAGAGGAGCGCCGGAGTGCCATTAAAGGGTGGGTTTCCAGTCCTTATCGAATGGATGATATGATGTCGGGGATTCTTGACGGGTATGAAACTATTAAAGAGAAACATACCCATCTGAAAATATTTGATGATTCTTCTTATAGCGAGGATGGACTCCTTTATGACAGCAGAAAAGTAATTAATAAGCATCTGATATTCCCTTTATTATTTTCTCTGCGAACTTCTATTGCCTTCAATAACCATCAATGGTATTTGTTGTTTACGCAACATAGCTCCGGAGTGTCGGGTTTAGATTACAGTAAAGTATGGTATGCTGCGGCAGGTGGAACAAGCTTCAGCATCTTATTTTTTGTCATTTATCTGTTGCTCATTAACACTAATATCAAAGCTCATAAACTTGCAGGGGAATTAACTAGGGACTTAAGCCAGAGTGAAACTAAATATAGTTCGATGATTTCTAATATTTCAGACGTAATCTGTATAATTGATACAGATGGCATAGTAAAGTATAGTAGCCCCAATATTGAGAAATGGTTCGGATGGCAGCCTCAGGATCTTACAGGCACAAATGGCTGGTTAACGATTCATCCGGATGATTTAGAGCATATTCAAAAAGAATTCTTTTCTCTCCTTGAAAAGGATACCTCAGTACAAATAGTGGAGTGCAGATTAAGATGTAAGGACGGGAGTTATAAGCCGATATCTCTTACGGGTACCAATCTTATAAATGATCCGGTAATTAATGGCGTATTGATAAATTATCATGATATTACCAAACGAAAACAGTCAGAGGAAATTCTGCGTCTGCGCGAGTCGTATCTGTCGGCTATTATTGAAAATCAGTCCGGACTGTTCTGGCTGAAAGATCTGGGTGGCAAAGTTCTCGTGGTAAATAGAAATTTCTCAGATGTATTCGGTTTCGACAGACCTGAAGCGCTTGTCGGTAAAACTGATTTTGACTTATGGACCCGGGAACTGGCAGACAAATATATTGCGGAGGATCTTCGGGTTATACAGACAAAAAAAGCAATCATTGTTGAAGAATCAATTTTAGATAAAGGCGATGTTAAATGGTTCGAAACTTATAAAGCTCCTATTTTTGATAATCAGGAAATAGTAATTGGTACAACAGGATATTCCATTGACATAACCGAGCGAAAGCGGGCGGAGGAAGCATTGCAGAAGAGTATTCAAAGACTTGAACTTGCTATGAATGTGGCCGATATGGCATGGTGGGAAATGGAACTGCCTTCCGGTAGTGTTGTTTTCGGAAAACGGAAAGCTGAAATGCTCGGTTTTCCTCCCGAAAGGTTTAAACATTATAAGGATTTTACTGATCTGGTTCATCCCGATGATTATGAACAGATAATGGATGCTATGCGCTGGCATCTCAATGGAAAATTGGATAAATATGAAACTGAATACCGGATATTAACCAGTTCAAACGAATATAGATGGTTCTATGATATCGGGTCTGTTGTAGAGGGCAGTTCAAATGAAATGCCTGTGAGAATTACCGGACTTGTTCTTGATATTACAGATCGGAAAGCAGCACAGTTTGAGCTTTTGAACTTCAATGAAGAACTAACTGATACTAAAGAAAAGCTTGAGAAGATAAATTCAGAAAAGGACAGACTTTTTTCTATCATCGCACATAATTTAAAAAGTCCGTTCCAGGGATTTCTGGGATTAACAGAATCAATGGCTGAGAATATTAACAGTTTCTCTCAAACTGAATTGTCTGATATAGGTCGCGAGATGCACATTACTTCGAAAAATCTCTTCAGGCTTTTAAGTAATGTACTGGAATGGGCATGTATGCAGCAGGGTCTGATAAATCTTAATCCTGTTGAAATAGTTTTATCAGAGATTATTTCTCAGAATATTGATTCAATAATTAAACGCGGAGAACAGAAAGAAATTGAGATAATTCACGAAGTTGATAAAAACCAGATTGTTTTTGCGGATGAAACTATGCTTAATTCTATCCTGCGTAATCTGTTGTCCAACGCTATAAAGTTTACTAAGCAGGGGGGAAAAGTAAGCGTAAGTTCTAAAGAAACAGAAAATAATATGGTGGAAATATCTGTAACTGACAGCGGTATTGGAATGTCGGAAGATTTATCTGAAAAGTTATTTAAGATAGATGAAAAAGTCGGGCGCAAAGGTACGAATGGCGAATCAAGTACGGGCTTAGGGTTATTGCTTTGCAAAGAGTTTGTAGAAAAACATGGTGGCAGAATCCGGGTGGAAAGCAGGAAGGGAGAGGGAAGTATTTTCTCTTTTACAATTCCGGCGGCAGACAAAAATTTTCCGTACACCATGGACTGATTTTATTCATTCTCTCTGAAGCTGGTTATGATTATGAAAGAAATTCTTACAGGTTCTGGCACTATGCCGTCAGGTTAATACACATGTTACAATTTTATTTTGTTTCGTTCAATGGTATTACCCATCGCTGACATATTCCCTAAAACCCGTCTTACGTTCCTGCATTCTTAGTACAATTACCAAAAAGGCTCTTTCCCGTCCATAAATAGCTTATTCCATTTCAGAAAAGGTTTGGTGAATTGCAGAAATTGCCTGTGTACTAAAAAAGCTTCGTATGGAAATAATTGCATCCGATAAATTTTTCTTCAGGCATAATAAAATACTATTTTCTGTTTTTTCATTCTGTATTATATTTTTTTTGTTGAAGAAAATTTGTTGTACACCCTGAAAATCATAGCTCTGACATTTTTGCATAGCATGAGTTACTAAAACAATTTTTGACTTAGGCAACTTTAGTATTTCTTTTGTAGTTTTAGATTGCTTCTTCCATATTATATTGAATTAAATGAAAAGTCTGTTTGAACTGAAAAAATATTTCGCCCGCTATAAGTCTAAGTTGCTGTGGGGAATTGTATGCATTGTGATTTCGAACCTGGGCGCGGTTTACGTCCCGCTGATTTTGAAGGATAGTATTAATGCACTAAAGGCAAAGCCAGAGTTGTCGTTGCTATTTCGCTATGGAGTGATGATAACACTTACTTCGCTTGTAGCGGGAGTCTTTCGATTTTTAATCAGTCAGACTATAATTGTTGTTTCACGAGAGATTGAGTATGATATCCGCCAGGATTTCTGGCAACACATCCAAAACCTGTCGCTTAGATATTTCCAGAACCACTCAACCGGTGATATTATGGCCCACGCTACGAATGATCTTAACTCGGTGCGCTCATTTATTGGTCCCGCTGTTATGTATGCGGTTGATACCATAGTGCGTCTGTTAATCGTAATTGCAATTATGTTATCGCTCAGTATCAGTCTTACCGTTTATGCGTTGCTTCCGCTTCCGATACTTTCGTATATCGTCTATAAACTTGGTGGCAAGATTCATCTGAAATACACTTATATTCAGGAGAAGTTCAGCGAGCTTACGACTAAGGCGCAGGAGAGTTTTTCAGGTATCAGGGTAATTAAGTCTTATGTCAGAGAGGAGAGCGAGATAGAGGATTATAAGGTGCTCAGCCAGGATTACCTGAATAAAAATATGGATATGGCTACAATTCAGGCGATGTTTATGCCTGTACTCTTTATGCTTACGGGTATCTCGATTATTGTGGTTGTCTGGTCCGGCGGACTTAAGGTTATGGATGGTTCACTGGATTTAGGGGAAATATCAGCTTTTGTTATTTATCTTGGTTTGCTGATTTGGCCTATGATTGCGGTCGGCTGGGTGGTAAATCTTATTCAGCAGGCTTCGGCAAGTATGAAACGTCTTAGTAAAATGTTAAGTGAGCCACATGATATTCAGGACAGTCCTGAGACAGATTTTTCTATTAAGGATGTAAAGGGGAACATTGAGTTTAGGAATGTTTCTTTCAGATATGCCGAAAATCTGCCTTATGTGTTAAAAAATATTAATCTTTCTATTCCGCAGGGATGTACCGTGGCGATTGTCGGGGAAACCGGAGTTGGCAAGACTTCTATGATTAATCTTATCCCGAGACTTTATGATGTTTCAGAGGGGGAGATTTGGCTGGATGGACGGAATATTAAGGATATTCCGCTTAATGTTTTGCGCAGGAATATCGGGATTGTGCCTCAGGAGACTTTCCTTTTCTCGGATACTCTGGCTAATAATATTGCCTATGGGCTTTCGGAGACTAAGATTGATGTAGTTGAAAAGGTTGCGGGCATATCTCAGTTGAGGAAAGACGTTGATTCGTTTCCGCACGGTTTTGATACTATGCTTGGCGAGCGGGGCATCACGCTCTCCGGCGGGCAGAAGCAGAGAACATGCCTGGCGCGTGCGCTGGCAACCGATCCTGCTATTCTTATCCTTGATGATTCTTTCTCTGCCGTTGATACGCGTACTGAGGAGGATATTTTGAAAAATTTGAAAGTGTTTATGAAGGACAGGACGAGTTTAATTATAAGCCATAGAATTTCAACGGTTAAGGATGCTGATTTGATATTCGTTCTGCGTAACGGGGCAATTGCCGAGCAGGGTACGCATGATGAGCTGGTTCAGAAGCAGGGGCTTTATGCTGAACTGAACTTTAAGCAGATGCTGGAGAAAGAACTGGAAGAGCTTAATTAGTATCACGGATTTAACGGATTTCACAGGTGCGGGGAAGTAGTTTTTGCTGTCATAGCTTCGGCATGACATTTTTTTTACAATTATTATTGAAATAAAATATGTCTCAGGATTATAAACAGGACGATGAAATTATAGGCAAAGCTTATGACGCTAAATTGATGAAGCGTTTGATGAGTTATGTCAAGCCTTATAAAAAATATGTTATACTGGCTATTCTGCTGAATGTTGTTGTGGCGGCTCTTGGTCCGCTGAGACCTTATCTGACAAAAATAGCAATCGATGACAGCATCAGAAATAAAGACTACCACGGATTATTGCTTATTACGCTTGCTCTTACTGGTTCGCTTATCCTTCAGGCAGTCATACAGTTTTTTCTTACTTACTATACTCAGTATATGGGGCAGAAAATTATTTACGACATCAGGGTAAAACTTTTTGCGCATATACAAAAGCTTGCATTAAAATATTTTGACAAAACTCCGATTGGGCGAATAGTTACGCGTGTTACCAATGATGTGGAATCCCTGAATGAGCTTTTTTCAAGCGGCATCGTTATGGTATTCAGCGATGTATTTATTATTTTCTGGATATTTGGTTTTATGTTCTTTATGGACTGGAAGCTTTCGTTTGTTACTCTCTCGGTTTTGCCGGTTCTGTTTTATGGTACATTTTTATTCAAAAAGAAAGTTCGCGATTCTTACCGGGATGTAAGATTCCATCTTGCCCGTCTTAATTCCTACATGCAGGAGCATGTAACAGGGATGAACGTGGTTCAGATTTTCGGCAAGGAAAAGGAAGAACTTAACCGGTTCTCTAAGATTAATGAAGAATATAAAAAAGTAAATATTCAGTCCATCTTCTATTACGCAGTCTTTTACCCCGCCGTGGAATTTTTAAGTTCGCTTGCAATTGCGATGATTGTATGGTATGGTGGCGGCGAGATTATACATGGCGCGATGAGCCTTGGCGTACTGTTCGCTTTTATTCAATACATCGAAATGTTCTTTCGTCCGATACGCGATTTGTCGGAAAAGTATAATATTATGCAGACGGCTATGGCTTCGTCAGAGAGAATATTCAAGCTCTTTGATACCAATACGTTTATCCTTGACCCGGAAAATCCGCAGGAGCTGAAGAGTGTTAAAGGGGAAATTGAGTTTAAGAATGTCTGGTTTGCATATAATGATGAAGATTACGTACTGAAAGATGTTTCTTTTAAGATTATGCCGGGGCAGACTGTGGCTATCGTGGGTGCGACCGGAGCGGGCAAAACAAGTCTTATAAATATTCTGACCCGCTTCTATGATATTAACAAGGGAGAGATAAGTCTGGACGGTGTGGATATAAGAAATTTCAGGAAGCGGGATTTGAGGAAATTTATTTCTATCGTGCTTCAGGATGTATTTCTTTTCTCGGGTACGATTAAGTCTAATATTAATCTTAACAGTCTGAAAATCCCTGACGAGCAGATTCTTGAGGCTTCAATCAGTGTAGGGGCGCACAGATTTATTGAGTTTCTACCGAATCAGTATGAAGAAGTTGTAAAAGAAAAAGGTGCGACTCTCAGCGTTGGACAAAAGCAACTGTTGTCTTTTGCCCGTGCTATGGCTTATGATCCGCAGATACTTATTCTTGATGAGGCAACTTCAAGCGTTGATACTGAAACCGAGATACTTATTCAAAAGGCTATTCAAAAACTGCTCGTTGGCAGGACGGCTATTGTAATAGCGCACAGGCTTTCGACCATTCAGAATGCCGACCAGATTATTGTAATGCATAAGGGCGAGGTGCGCGAGATGGGAACGCATCAGGAACTATTGCAGAAGCGTGGTATTTACTACAAACTTTATCAGCTTCAGTATAAAGACCAGGAAATATCAAAGCCGGCGTGATTCTGTTATTGGTGGATAGAGAGCGGACAAGCAGAATTTATTTCTTTATGCTCTTTAATTCATCGTTAAGCTTTATGGCGAGTTCTTCTTTACTGATTCCTGCAATTTTAATCTTTGTGCTTTTAACGAGTATTTCAGGACTATCCCCCTGTCCCGTTACAAACTTAAATAAGTTGTAACCCATTCTATTTCTGTCATTCATTATTGGAATGTTCTCCTTGTACTTTTCAACTATTCCATAAACCTGTTTCTCAATCGAATCATCAGGAAAAAGCTTAGTTGCTGGCGGGGCTAATGTTGTCATGTTCAAATCCTTATGTTTTTATAATTTAGTCCAAAAATAAGTAAGTCGCATGAAAACCACAACAAACTTTATGTGGAACAATAAAACTTATTTAGCTAAATTGGGCGTTAAAATTAAACGGCTATTCTAAATCTGATGGATTTTGCACGGAATAGTGTTCCAATTATATATCAGTCAACCTTTTAGTTCCGGTACTGTGGATTTAAGCAAAGTAAACAGATTATTAATTATCAGACTTAGTTCGCTTGGAGATATACTTCTTACGCTTCCTCTTATTCGCTCCATAAAGAAACAGTATCACGATATTAAAATAGATTTTCTTGCGCGCGAAGAATATAAGGATACGCTTCTATATAATCCTTATATAAACGAACTGCTTACATTTAAGCATGGCGACAACTCTGTATTATTTAACAGGATAAAAGAAAAACAGTATGGTTTGGTTCTTGACCTGCAAAATAACCTTAGGAGTGCAAGGATAGCCGGCATGGTTAGTGCTCCAAAGTATAAATTTATCAAAAGGCGCGTTGATAAAATTCTGCTGGTTAATTTTAAGATTGACCGGCTAAAGTCTGCTCCGCCTGTGCCCGTCCGATATGCAGAGACACTCCCGGGTTTTAAGCTTGACAACAACGGTCTTGAGCTGTTTATTCCGGAAGAGAAAACATCAAGGCTGAAGGGAGATAATTATATTGCTCTCTGCCCCGGCTCAAGGCACTTTACCAAGATGTGGCCCGAAGAATATTTTGTAAAACTGGGCAATATGCTTGTAAGCAATGGGTACAGAGTTATACTTTTAGGCGGCAGTTCGGATAGAGAGGCGTGTGGCAGAATTAGCCGCGCGGTTACAGCTTCGGTTGATTTAAGTGGGGATAATGATTTGCTTCAGATAGCAACTGATATGAAAGAGTGCCGTTTGGTTATCTGCAACGATTCGGGACTTATGCACGCAGCCTGCGCCGTAAATATTCCGGTTGTGGTTTTCTTTGGTTCTACGGTCAGTCCGTTTGGTTTTGCTCCTTACAAGAACAAGAATTTAATTTTAGAAAATAATTCATTAACTTGCAGACCGTGTTCCCACATTGGCAGGGGAAAATGTCCGAGAAAGCATTTCAGGTGTATGCTTGATATAACGCCTGAAATAGCACTAAACGGAATTAAAAGTTTATTATAAAGTTTAACTATGAATATATGGTATCTGGTCTATAACGCAGTTTTTATCCCGATTTTTTATGGTGCGATGCAGTTTGCGGGACTTTTCAATGCAAAAATCAAAAAAGGTATCCGTGACAGGCGTTTACTCTTCGACAATCTCGCCGAATCTGTCTCAAAGCTTGATAAAAGGGAAAAGCTTATTTGGTTCCATTCATCATCGATGGGGGAATTTGAACAGGCAAAACCAATTATCCAGAAAATAAGGGCGGAAAGAAACGTGAATATTATTGTCACCTTTTTTTCTCCATCTGGTTATGAAAACTCTAAGAAATATCCTTTTGCAGACATAATTTCGTACATTCCGTTTGATTCTCCTGCACTTTCAAGGAAGTTTTTACAGTTAGTTAAGCCTGATATTGCCATTATGATACGATATGATATCTGGCCAAATTTTATTTGGCAGCTTAAGGAAAGGAACATTCCCTGTTTTATCGTTGATGCCACGATGAGAGGGGACTCAAAACGGAAGCTTCCGTTTATAAAGGATTTCCATAAAGAGCTGTTTAAGAATTTTACAAAAATTCTTACGGTTTCGGAAACTGATTTGACTAACTTCCGTGATTTTGATATTCATAACGGACAGCTAAACTCAGTCGGCGATACCCGCTTTGACAGGGTGTTGCAGAAAAGTCAGGACGCAAAGGAGAAGAAACTTTTTAAGATAGATTTCTTTAAAGGAAAAAAAGTTCTTGTAGCGGGTAGTTCATGGGAAGCTGATGAAGATGTATTACTTCCGGCTTTTCTGAAACTTGCCAAGTATGACGAGGATATAATTCTTATAATTGCGCCACATGAGCCGACTATTCAGCATCTTGAAAAGCTGGAGAATGAATTTGCAGGGGAAAACAATTCGATACGGTTTTCATACTTAAATGAGTATAGTGGTGAAAGAATAATTATTATTGATTCAATCGGAATACTCTTAACGCTTTATTATTATGCCGATGTAGCTTACGTGGGTGGCAGCTTTAAGCAGGGGATACACAACGTCCTGGAACCGGCAGTTTATGGCATTCCTGTTATCTTTGGTCCTATGATTGAGACTTCCCAGGAAGCGCAAAAACTTGTAGAACTTGGAGCTGCCAAAATCGTACGGGATAAAAAAGAAACTTATAAAATACTCCGTGCGCTATTTTCTAATGATGAATTGCGCCAATCAATGGGGAAATGTTCTGTGCAGTATGTAAGCCAGAATGTTGGTGCAACTGACAAGATAGTGAAGGAAGTATATAATATTTTATTTAAAGCAGTATAATTAGAGTCTGCTGAAAAAGTATTATTTCATTTATATGGCGGCTAATGCTGGTTTGCTCTAACCGGGCAGCTATCTGATTCAGACCATAAAAGTTCTTACTCTGACCAAACTTCCCTTCAATTCCGCTTCGCATGTTCTGATACTTCTTTAACTGTTTCGTACTCGTATATCGTATCATAAGGTGCTCAGTTATTTGTCCAAATTTACTATTTTCTGAGCACTTTTAACACTATTTTATTCCATATTTTATTGTTTATAATGACTTTGGGACTTTTTCAGCAGACTCTAATTACCTGGCAACTTTCGATAACTTAACTGTTTTACTCATCCTTCTTCTTTCCCGGCTGCTTCTTAATGTGATTGTCAAAGTCAGAGACAAGGAGTCGGTCCTGAGTGACGCTGAATTTTTCGAATTGAGATTCGGCAAAAGATTTGGCAATCTCGGCGGTAACTTTACCAGAGTTGGTAAGGATGTCCTTTTCATTAAATTTTAAGAAAGCGTCTAATTTGCTTATCCAATCTTTCATAACCATTATTTTACGATTGTCAGCCTGGAGTTCGGCGTAATCCAAATACATGGACACAATACGGTTAAGGTTATCCAATTCTTTTTCGTTCAAATAGTTTTTAGCAATAGCAACATCGGTTTTGCGTATGGGACCGTCAGGGGCGTTTTTCCAGGAGGTTAAGCCCATATTTTGTTTATTACTATCGGCGCGGGAACGGACTATTTCAGTGGCAGTTTGTTTACTAATAGCCCAGTGAAGTTTATTTTGAACGGTTGCGAAGAACTGTTTGGTTTGCTCACTGATTGCGTTATAGTCGGCGCTGCATTGAGCGTAGATGTCGGTTATTTTTTGATAAAAGCGTCTTTCGCTGGAGCGGATATCGCGGATACGGGCTAATTGTTCTTCGAAGTAGTCGTGACCAAAAATGGACTGCGGATTTTTGAGCCGCTCATCGTCCATAGTAAAGCCCTTAATGATATATTCTTTTAAGCGTTCAGTTGCCCATATACGAAAGTGTGTAGCCTGGGTAGAGTTTACGCGATAACCGACTGAGATAATGGCATCGAGATTATAAAATTTTGTTTTATAAACTTTTCCGTCATCGGCAGTATGTTCCAAAATGGAACTAACTGAATTTTCGATGAGTTCACCGGTCTCAAAGATGTTTTTTAAGTGTTTGGTTATTGCAGGCCGCTGAACACCAAATAACAGAGCTATTTTTTCTTGAGTGAGCCAGATATTTTCATCACGAAGAAAAATTTCAACTTTAACTTTGCCGTTTGGTGTGGTGTAAAGTAAAAACTCGGTAAAGGAATTATTGGGGAAGAGCTGAGATTTATTTTTTTTCATAGTGCAATTAGCAGGCAACAGGCTTTAAGAGAAATGGAGGGAAAGCCTCCGGTTTATTTAAGTTACTTTTATTCATAATTCAAATTATTTAGCTGTTTTTTAATTTCAATTTCGAGAGCATGAGATTCGGCAAAAAGAAAATCGGGATTATGATTATACGCACCCATTTTTTGCAAATTCTTTTGGAGTGATGTCTGTGTATTCAATTTTCACATCAAAATATTGACCGGCGCTGAATGAGTAGTTTTTTCTTTTTCCCCACTATAAACAACATAGGACCAAATTTATCTTATGGATTTTTTCATTTAGAAATAATGATCATTCGTTGTTCTTCGGTTGAAGGAATTATCAATCCAGGATTACCAATAAATTCCCAACGCGCGCGCGTGGCATTTTCGCACCAAATGTTGAAGAATCAACTATCTTAATAAATTTGTCAGATAAAATAACAAACCTTAGAAATGCCGGCACTAATTAACGACAATTTCTACCTTACTGAAATTCCCAACTTTTTTTACCTCAAGTCTGTTCGAAAAAGCTTCCTGCACATCCTGATTATGCGATACCACAAATATCTGCCTGAAATCTTTCGATATTTCTAACAATGAATTTAATAACTCATCCCTTCTGTCTTCGTCCTGACTGCTGAATACTTCATCCAAAGCCAGAAATCCCATGTTTGTCCTCCCAGCCAGTGCCGATACCCTCTTGCTTATTGCTATCCTTAAACATAAACTTGCCAGATCTTTCTCCCCGCCCGATAAGGTGTCCAGATCAACCGCGCTACTGTCTCTCGTAACTCTAAGATCAAATTCTTTCGTTATCTGTAAATCCGAATACCTGTCCTTTGTAATTTTCCCGAAAAGCCTCGACGCTTCTCCCGATATAGCCGGCAATTCCCTCGATGTTAAGCGTGACTTAAATTCATTTACAAACATTGCCAGCCGGCCGTGCAATTCTACCTGAACTTTTATCTCTTCGGCTTCTTTTACCAGTCCGGCGTTCTTTTTTAATTCATCGCTTATTCGTCTCTTGTTTGTAACTATTTCCCTGTATTCCTTTTCACATTCGTTCTTTTCGTCTTTTGTCTCGTTGAATTCTGCTTCCTTCCTGTCCCGCTGCTCTTTTAGCTGGTCAAATTGTGACTGCTTAAAATTTAATCTTTCAATTTCTTCCGATATTACAACTAATTGCGCTTCCTTCTCTTTTTTTAACACTTCCTGAGCATTTAACTCTGTTTCCTTTTTTTTAAGTAACGGTGCCGAAGCTTCCAGCTTTAATGCCTCATCATAACTGCCCTTTAATTGATCCCTTTCTTTCAACTTTCCTAAAAGTTCTTTTTCATTAAATATTACTTCGCCAAGACTTAACAACATTTCCTTTTGTGCCACTACATTTCTTTCTATCCCTTCAATGCTTTTCCCTATCTTTCCTATCTTCTCGTTAATTATTTTTTCCTTCTTAATGTCGTTTTTGAACTGAAAGATCTCCTTGTCTATCACACCCAGATTCAGTTCGTTTTCTTCTATTTTGATTTCCTGCAGCTCAAGTTTTTTTTTGTTTTGCTCTGCCTCTTCATCCAGCGACTTATTCTGTAACTCATATTTTTCTAACAGAAATTCATAATGCTCTCCAAGCGGTCTTTCACAATCCGGACACGGCGATTCCTTTCCCTGCAATTTTATCTGATCTTGTCTCTCTTTGTTCTTTGCTGACTGCCCGTTCAGCGAACCAATTATTTCTGACATTAAATCTTTAGTCTTATTTAATTCTTTTAACATCTCTCCCAATGTTTTACGCATTATTTCTGCGTCTTTCAACCCTTTTTCGCATCCTCTTAAACTGTCCCTCTCAGACTCGGTCTCATTCTTTTCTGAAGTCTCTTTCTCAAGACTGATTCCATATTGCTGTATCATTTTTTCACATGAACTCTTTTGCTCCATCTTGTTCTTTAACTCCTGCAGGCATTCTATTTCCTTCTGGGCAGCCGTATATTGCTCCTTTTTTGGCAGCAGTTCATTGTACCTTATTATATTCTTCCTCAGTCCCTCAATTTCAGCTGAGACTTTAACAATATTATTGTCGTAATTACTTAATGCGGCTTCTGCTATATTCTTATTCTTATCCAGCTTTTCATACGCCTCTTTTATTTTTTCTGCCGAGCTAAGACTCATTTTGATTTCATCATATTCACTAATGGTTTTTCTGTGCTTTTCTTCCGCCATCGACTTTTTTGCAGACGATATTTCTTCTTCCGCTTCATATCCTTTTACTTTTTTTTCACGCTCCCCGATTTGTTCTTCAGTATATAAATTACTTCCCTTCCCTTTCAGTTGCATACCCAGATTTTTTGCCTTCTCCTTTACTCTCTCTTCCAATGTGTCCAGCTTTGATAACCCCAGCATCTTCCTGAATTGCAGCTGACGATCCTTTGCAGGCATCGATAGTAATGCGGTTACTTCTTTCTGCTGCGAAAAAAATGAGTTCTTAAAGTTCGTCGCGTCTATCTTTAATGCTTTCTGTACTTCCCTTGTTACCTCTCTCGACCCTGTAGCCACGCTGTTTCCGTCCTTAAAAATCTCGGCTTTTGCCGTAAAACTTTTCCCCCTGAATTCCCTCACTATTTTATATACAACACCCTTATCTTCAAATTCCAGCTCTACTTTTACATTCTCCGATTCCGCGGCATAATCATTTTTCATCTTCTCTTTGCCTGGATCGAATTTGCCGTACAGGGCAAGGTATATCGCTTCAAATATGGTGGACTTCCCCGCGCCGTTTTTCCCGATAAATCCCGTCAGCCCTTCCGGGAATTTTATTTCCGCGTCCTGATATTGCTTAAAATTATGAAGCAGTAAATAATTAATCTGCACTTCTTACCTCCTCTTCTTCAATTTCACTCAGTAGTTTCATAGCTATTTCCACAATCTCAACTCCCTTTGCGTCTGCGCTAAAATTCTTTTTTAACTCATCTTCCAGCATTCCCTTTAAATCAAATGTGGCGCTGTCACTTTCATAACTCTCATCGTTTCCCTTTATTTTTCTGATCAGGCAAAAATATAAACTGCCCCCAAATAATTCCCCGCACTCTGTCTGGCTGAATTCATAAAACTGTGCCTGAGTCAGATCAATAAGCTGCAGATAAATCACCGCCCCCACTGTCTCAATTCCCGCAGACTCTGCCTTTATTTCTTCTATTATCTTTCCCTTTTCTTTCGTATAACAATCTTTAATAACAATGGTTTTATATAACCTGGTCTTTATTGGAATAAAATCAGCCGTTAACTTTCCATCTATTGTTACCTCGATAAAACCCTTCGGCTTTGATGAATCCTTATCGCTTATCATCTCTGTCGAGCCTGAATAAAATACATTCCCGTATTTTGTCAGATTGTGATAACTGTGCCAGTGCCCCAATGCCACATAATCAAAATCCTTTATCTTTTCACGGTATTCTTCAGGAAAAACCCTCTCCCCAAATTCGTTCATCAGATAATTTGGCATGGATAAATGCATTACCAGTATATTCGGCTTGCTCTTTGTCCTGACTTCTATTTTCGAGGCTTCCTGCCTGAATTTCTCATCGCTGTTTATATGCGGCAGTGCATGAATAATATAATCCTCTGTTTCAATTATTTCATACGCCTCCGAGGAAAATATCCTGGTGCGTCCTTTATATAAATCATGTATAGGCGTAGTTGAAACAGCCTTGGGAAAATCATGATTCCCGGCTATTATATAAAATGGTATGCCTGCGTCACTAATCCTCTGTATAAGCTCCGAAGCTTTTACTAACGCCCTGTTTGACGGGGATGACCGATGAAATATATCCCCCGAATGTATTACAAAATCAGGCTTCCTTTCCACTATTTCATCAACAATAACCGAAAATGCCTTATAAATATCCTCTTCCCGTACATTTTTCCCCTTTTCATCCAACTCATCCAGATCCGAAAAACCCAGATGCGTATCCGAAAAATGAATAAACCTTAAACCCATTTGTCACCCCTTTTCATTAATATTCTGCTAATATGAATTCCCGGCTGTTCTCCTGATAATTCATCTTTAGGTATTATTTAGTTAAAACTCCATAACGAACTTTTATTTCACCGGATTGTAACAATATTTTTGCCTTAACTATAAAAAAAGGGCACGATTAACGTATGTCAGCTAAAACTGACAAAATCACCATTCCGGGCTGATCTAAAATTATTTCCCCTTAGGGGCGCTGTTAATTTTATTACGATAAAGCGTGCTCTCTTTACGGTTCGTAAATTAGGGAATGTTATTCCATTTCGCAAATTGGTTCAGGCTAATTGCAAAAAATGCTTGCTTTCGTCTCGGTTTTAAGATATTTTTTCGCATATTTTTGTGGGGGCTGATCATGCTGGGAATTCAAAACAAAGTTAAAAGACAAATCGAAATCCTTGGATTAATTTTGAATCCTCAGGAATCTGTGGGGTCCCAAATCTTTGATTTCGCTGAATTCTTTAACGTTCAGGTTCTCACCATCCAAAGAGACCTGAGAGATCTTCGATCCGCCGGTATTCAGGTACACTCCGTAAAACACAAAGGCGTCAGCCTCCAGTCTGAAATAGAAAATAGCCGGCTTTCATCTATTATCCTTCAATATGCAGGTCTATGCTATTCCGAAAACCCAATCCTGGATAAACCTACCGGATTGCTAATTGCCAGGTTTGGACTATTAGCCCTTAGCCATCTTTCTATCCTTAAGGTCGCCAGCGATAAACACCTTAAAGTCGTAATCGATTATAATAAAGAAGGAGATAAATCAGAACGCAGAACAATAATGCCTTTGATGCTGTTCCAGAATGAAGGCTGCTGGCGCGTCCTGGTTCAGGACGATAACCGCGTAAAACAATTCTTGCTCGAGAAAATTCTTTACACTAAACTGACCAGCGAAACTTTTGAAATCGTACCTCTGTCCAACGAAAACGACCTCTTCGGCAATACCTGGAAGTCCTGGATTGGCAGCAAGGATGTGAAAATTAAACTCCATATTAATAAACTTTGGGCCGATAGAATAATGCCCAAAATGCTGATCCAAAATCAGCTGATAACTCCCCTTGAAGATGGCTCAATCTTATTCGAAGCCAGTGTAAATTCTCTTAATGAAATTGCCGGATGGATAGTTTCACGCGGTGAAGGCATTGAAGTTCTTGAACCATTGGAATTAAAAGTAATGATTATTAAGCTGGCGCAGGGTGTACTGAAAAATTATGCCTTATAATTATATTTGGAACAGTTTCGTCTGGCGGGCCGCTGCCGGTGAGGGTAATAATATATCAGGCATTCAGCATCCAATACCTGATATAATAAAGTATTACCGGGGTTTCACATTACCAAAAACTCAAAATACCTTACTTTTTAGTCAGCCTCATGGCAATGAAAAAATAACACTCCGCCAAGGCAAACAAAAAACATATTAACCTGACAGCAATTGGGTTTTAACTTGTGGCAATGAAACCTATAACGATAGGAATATTAACATTAGATTGAACAAGTTTTTAATTTTCCGCTACAATTGATCATATCTCATTAATATCTAAATCTCGTATTCACCATAACTACATCGCGGGAAATGAGCCAATACTTCCACTCTTTTCCTCTCATACTGTGAGTTGTATTCTGAATTGTATATTTGCAGTACTCCTTCATAGTCCCTGCCTTTTATTGAATTTCTGAATCATTGATATCATCAACCTTTTTTGTCTCTATAAGTTTGGCCCAGACTTAATTCAAATTTCAAGATACTTGCCTTTTTAGTTATTTCAATTAGATCACCATAATTAATACTCTCTTTGGAAATAATTTCATATGTTTTTTTTAACGAATCCTCAGTTTCTACTACTTCTTTTTCGCGACATATTTTTGGATCCTTATATAGAGGTTCAGATTTGCCATTAATATAGCGCCAAAAAGCTTTTTGTTTTTTTTCTGAGGCAATTTTTTTTGAAGTAGTTAAGCCTGGTTTGTAAAATACTTCTGAACATGGTTGTAATACTTTCATTTTCTTCAAATCTAAAAACTTCAGACCTATCTTTTTCCAATCAGGCTCAGTATAAAATAGTTTTACAAAAAATAATCCTATTAAATTCACATGAAACTCGTCTATAATCTTACCATTATTGAATAAATCTTGTATAAGGTTTTCAGGTTTTAGCGAAGCATTTCGCAAAATTGTAATGTAGCTTATTAAAATTACTTTATTATATTCATCTTGTAAATTGCTACCCGATTCTTTCTTTATTAGATCAATGGTATAGTCAGCAACATCATTAAGTTGTGAAAATTTATTAATGTTTAAGTTAGTCAGATGATTTCGTGCAGAATTAATGGAATTACCAAATTCATTTTCCTTAATTAGGCTACACACAACATCTAAGGGCTTCACACCTTTTTTTACCTGTGTTATTCCAGCAAGTGCTTTGTCTATTAGACTATCTGGACTCATCAAGTCAGATGGAATCTTAAATTCTCTTATTCCGGTGAGGTGATTGAATATTAGCAACCCTATATCTTTAGCTTCCTTGTCATTATCAAATATTACTTGATGGAATTTTTCATAATATTTATAAAAATCAATTTCATTGTCAAACTTAGACAATGCGGCACTAATAAATGCTATTTCAACAGATGTTATAAATCTGGAATCTGGAATTTTACAAGAATTATTTATATATGATATAAGAGCAATTGAAGATCCCAAATAGTTTATATTATCTTCAATAGATTTGAGATCTATGCTCTCATCGTTGTTCTTTATTAAACTGGGAGTATCAATTGCATCACAAAGGGGTAGAACATTATCATAAGATGTTTCATGAATCTCACCTATTTGATTTTTTTTCAAAGGAACATCTTCTTTTAAATTTTCCTGAACTGGAACAATTTCAGCAATTATTTTTTTATTTTCTTGTGCATCATCTGGACATGGCAGGTCTAATGTGGGATCAGTATTATTGCCCTTGGGGTTTTGTTTGCTTTTGGGTCCCTTTGCTGGACCGCTTGGTTTTCTTTCCCTTTGAGTAATAGATGTGTTATTTATTATTTTTTCCTTATCGGTTAAACTTTGTACAGAACCTTGATTACTAGATGAATCCTGTTCTGTATTCGGACTATTGGGAAATGAATCATCTTCGCTATACATCAAATCTCCTCATTAAAATTTCTAGTACTGGAAATGTGGACATTAATTGATCTAAAGATGACTTCCCTTCCAAACTTATTGGAAGGATTCCTTTTATATGAAATAAAAGTATTGGCCAAGTAAATTTTTTTTCAATATCATATCTTTCATCTAATTTTACCCAGACTACTGCGTTTTTCACCTGTTGCTGGTCGGGGAATTCAGCATACCCTTCCACCTCTATCAAATATATTTTTAATTTATTCGAAAAGCTCCATAATTGTTCTTTAGTAAGCCCAATCCACATAAGTTTAGTTCTCCTCTATTATTTTATAAGCAGTCTTATCTATTTTTCCCAAATACTCGTTTTGGTTTGCAAAAATAAAAACGGAAAATGATCTTCTTGCCCTGGTTTTAGCTACAAATATAATATTATCATAATTTTGATTATGTGTAGTTTTTAATGCTTTATAATTTAAGTCAAGTATAATCACATAGTCAAATTCCATTCCTTTTGAAGACTGCATTGTCATAAAAATTGGTCTTGCATCTTCAAAAGCATTCTCAGGGGCAGTAGTAACTATTTCAAGATTTGCTCTGCTTTTTAATTCCCTCTTTATAAAATTCAATGTTTTCTCAGACTGAACTAGAATTCCTATGGTAGGTGTATAATATTGCTGGGAATTGATAATACTGGCTATTTTATTCTTAATATTTTCGAAAAATCTGAGATAATTATTTTTTGTGTATATGTATATCTCTGGAACTTCTAATATGCCCACTTGTTCAGCTGGACTAAAATGAGAAGGGCGGAAGAAATAAAATGGCTGAACAGCTTTTGATATAGAAGGCTGATTTCGGTAGTTCTTAGTAATTTCTATCATATCCTGTCCTCGCAATTGTCTGCCTGCTTTTCTTAGTATAGAATTTATCTCTTCTATTTTTTTTCCATGATCATAATACTGCTGGGCAGTATCGCCAAACAAATATAATCTTTTAGAAATATTTGAACAAAAAATTAAATGACCTTCGTGAAGGTCTTGAACTTCATCGATTATTAAGAAATCATAAATATTTCTGTTACTTTCAGACCAAGTCGCAGCTTTATCAACTGCCTGTGCAAAGCTTCCCGATACCTTAATATTAGCCAAATTTTTTGGTAATTCAAAGCTGCCTACAATCTTCTCGCTATTTTCATAAGCATATTTACTTATGAAGGATCTAAAAATATTGCCAAAAATAACCATTCGGCCATTCTTTCGTTGCCTCAGAAGAGCATCAAAGAGAAATTTCGATAAAATCGTTTTCCCGGTTCCGGCTGACCCCATTACAATGAGATCCCTGTCACTTGGATGTTGTAATACTTTTAATTGATCGCTACCAAGTTCGTTTATATCTGGCAACCATGTTCTGTTTTGAAGGGGCTTTACGTCTATTTGAAGCTTATATATTACTGCCATCCTACTTCTCAATTATTAAATGATAATATTTCGTTACTCGCTTGGGGATTAATCCGCTTGTGGTCGAATAGAGAATTTCCTCTAAATGGTGACAAAGGGGGATGTTTGGCCGGTTTATTTTAGGAGTTTGATTAAAATCGAGGAGTAATTTGCCCCCATCCTCTAAAAAATTTGCCTTAATCTCCGTTAAAAATTTATAAACGTCTGAAAAATATAAGTCTATTATTACAATCTTAGAAGAACCTGGCAAGTTGTCCCATATTTTATTCAGATTTACCTTCAATAAGTCTTTCTTAACTATATCACTAATAGTATTTTGAAAGATTAATAAATCAGTATTCTTGAAATTAAGAGAATCGATATTGGTCATATACATAAGGTCAAGTTCAACATTTTGCAGAATTAAGTCGCCACAGAAATATTTCTTTAGAAGTGGGATAGTAATATTTTCCCGTTCAGCATCCCAATTAGTAAATTTATCATATAGAGTTGCATTAATTTTTTTAATATTTGGAAAATTAGTTTGAAAAAATTGACCGATGCCGATTAATTCAGGTAGTGGTCCCCCACCCAGGAAGGCCACATTGATTTCAGTTATATTTTTGTAAGCGGGTTCTAAACTATTACGTATGGAATTCAAAGAGTAAAAGACAGGTTCAATGTAGAATGGGAAATAGGAGAGCATATAAATTGCTCTATGGTACCTTGAGTCATAATTGAAAATATTTGGTTGCTGGCGATAAGCATCCCTGACCTGTTCTAAAAAAGGTTGCCATCCATCCAATAATACTTGAATTCTTTCATTTATATCAACACATAGACTGCACCTGCTTTGTGAAATTGGTTTACCCTCAGACATTATTAATTCTACATTATATCCAAAATAGCCGGATATTTTGGATATAATAGACGCATACGGGTCATGGTCAGGGAAATTACTCATTTAGTTCTGATTCCCACAGATTAAGTTGTGATTTATTCTTGAAATCGTTTACTTTTTTTAATACATCCTCAGGCAATTCCCATTGAAGAAGAACAGGAAAATCAGGGTTATGGGTTTTCCTGTTCTTTACAGATGTTTCATGGCTTACAGTTGCATAACAATATTCACATCCCATTAAACAAGTATTGTTCATTCCAATATCTCTGCTAACGGCACATCCGCATTCAAGTCTCTGGGATTTATCTTTTTTATAGCCCGTGTCTATTCCAAGTTCATCTTTTAATATCTTATCATCAATACATTTTCCATGAATAATTCCCAGATGACCATAATCCTTGGCTTCGGCGCAACTTTCTACTGCAATTCCATTTTTAGAAGCTTCTGTGACTATAAATTTTAGAAGTTTCTCAATGTCATTTTTTTCTGTTTGATTTTCTTTAAAATCGGTATTAAGCTTACTAAGCCTTCGTAATGTTTTTTTATAATCATCTACAATACTAATTACGACTCTCTTAGTATAACCTGAAACTGCGCTACAGATTTTTGAAAAATTGTCAGCATGAAATTGAAGAGAAAGATCGCTTGTGATAATAATTGGATCATATCTCCAAATAACTCTGCCTTTGCCAATCTTACTGGATAATTCCTTGAAACATTTTAATGAATGCTCATACTGAGGGTTATAAGGTTCGTATATTTTAGGATAGTTGTTTAAGGTATATTGAAAATAATATTTATATCCACGTTTATCGAGAATATCTAAATGCTCAATTAATGAGGCAGGGTTTCTAGTCCAAAAAACAATAGCAGTAACTTCAACAGGAGTTAGGTTTACCAATGAAATTTGTTTTGAATTAAAAGGATTAGGAACTAAACAAAATCCTTCATTAATTCTGGACATAAACCATCTTGAATAATAGGCTGGTATGTCGGTTCTTCGGCTAGCTGATATTATCATTTTCAACCTATACTAATTGATTAAACTTGAAAAAACTATTAGCAATATATATTATTATCTCCTAAAAAACATCAGTCCACATACGTAAGGACATACAACAATAGAATTATTGCCAATATTGCATATCATATATTTTGCTATTACTGGTCATTTGTTCCTGATCAAGCCGTACCGTTTCGTCTTTCAAGCCTTACTTACTATATGGGGCGGCGTAATCCGGCTGACCGGCAGGTTTTAATTTTGACAGCCATGTGTTTTCTAATGCCGGAGAGTTTCCTTCCCGGGGAAAATCACCTTGTCAGTTCATTCGCGATTAATTCAGCCTGTTTCAATACTGTTTCGGTTGCCAGCTTCTGCATATCCGGCGGATAACCATACTGTCTTAAAGTTCTTTTAACAATTACTTTTAATTTGGCTTTTACACTCTCCTTTATAGTCCAGTCAATTGAGGCATTCTGTTTAACCCGTTCAAACAGAACCACGGCTAATTCGCGTAGCTTGTCTTTTGCCATTACTTCGCGTGCGCTGTCATTGCTGGCAATTGCCGTATAAAAAGCATATTCAAATTCAGACAGTCCCATTTCTTCAGGCTCTTTATCCATGTTCTGAATTTCTTTTCCAAGCGATATTAATTCTTCAATTACTTCGGCGGCCGTTAAAATTTTATTGAGATATTTCTGAATGGAGCGTTCAAGCATCTCCATTAAAGATTTGCTCTGCATAAGGTTTGTTTTTTTTCGGGATTTAATTTCATCGTTCAGAAGTTTTCTTAAAACCTCAAGCGCAAGGTTCTTATGCTCCATGTTTTTAACTTCCAGAAGAAATTCTTCCGAAAGTATTGAGATATCCGGTTTCTTAATTCCGGCGGCATCAAATAAATCGATTACTTTTTCAGTAACGAGCGCTTTATCAATTACCTGGCGGATTGTGGTTTCAATTTCTTCATTTGTTCTGCCCGAACCGGCGGTATTGAATTTTGCCAGCCGGGCTTTTACTGCCTGGAAGAATGAGACTTCGTCTTTTACGTCCATTGCCTGGTCGCACGGAATTGCAATGGCAAACGCTCTCGATAGTGCCGTTACTTCGTCAATAAATCTCTTCTTTCCATTCTCAAGACTCAGAATATGTTCTTCCGCCGCCAGAATTATTTTAAGTTTGGCAGTAGTACCGGAGGTAAAATACTCTTCGTATAAAAGTCCTCTGTCTTTGCCGAGATAAGGAACGGCAGGGTCTTTAATCAGCTCTTCATAATCCGCTGAATATGCTTTAACAGGTTTTTCAAGAAACATTTGCGATACGACTTCCAGTTTCTCAAGCATAAGCTGTGCGGCTTTTTCCTGATCAATCGCCGGATCGCCCTTGCCGCCCGAGTCTGAATAAAAGGCTAATGCTTTTTTTAAGTCCGAAGCTATTCCAAGATAATCAACAACTAACCCGCCGGGTTTATCCTTATAAACGCGGTTTATTCTTGCGATTGCCTGCATCAGCGTATGACCTTTCATCGGCTTGTCAATATAAAGCGTGTGCAGCGGGGGAACGTCAAAACCGGTCAGCCACATGTCGCGTACTATCACAAGCTTCAGCTCATCGCCGGAGTCCTTCATTCTGTCGGCTAAAATCCGTCTCTGCTCTTTGGTAGTATGATGCGCGGATATTTCGGGACCATCGGAAGAAGCGGCTGTCATAACAACTTTGATAACCCCTTTTCTTAAATCTTTACTGTGCCAGCCGGGGCGTATCCTTATTATTTCTTTATACAGAGCGACCGCAATTCTTCTGGACATTGCGACTATCATTCCCTTTCCCTCAAAAACTTCCTGCCGGAGTTCAAAATGAGCAACAATATCCTGCGCAATTCGCCTTACCCTGTTTTTGCTTCCGACCAGAGCCTCCAGTTGTGTCCATTTTGCTTTAGCCTGCCGGGTTGCCGTCAGATCGTCTTTCTCAAGTTCATCATCCAGTTCAGCCACTAACTTTTTGCCTTCTTCGCTGAGGTTTATTCTGGCTAATCTTCCCTCATAATAAATGCGCACAGTCGCCCCGTCTTCAACCGCCTGGGCAATATCGTAAATATCCACATAATTGCCGAATACCGCCGGAGTGTTTACATCCGTGCTTTCAATCGGAGTTCCGGTAAAGCCAAGATAAGTTGCTTTTGGCAGAGCATCTCTCATATATTTCGCAAAACCGTAAACAATCTTTTTCCCGATTACATTGCCATGCTCGTCCTTATCGTCAATCGTCTTAGGTTTGAATCCGTACTGAGTGCGGTGGGCTTCGTCCGCTATTACTACAATATTTCTTCTGTCCGAAAGTTGTTCATAAACGTTTCCATGGTCCGGCTGAAATTTTTGAATAGTAGTAAACACAACGCCGCCGGAGGCAACTTTCAACAATTCCTTTAACTGGTCTCTGTCCCCGGCCTGAACCGGTTCCTGTCTTAACAGTTGCTTTGACGCGGCAAAAGTATCGAACAGCTGGTCATCCAGATCATTGCGGTCTGTGATAACCAGAATTGTAGGATTGTCCAGCGCTAAAACTATCTTGCCGGTATAAAATACCATCGATAAAGATTTGCCGCTGCCCTGAGTATGCCATACAACCCCGCCTTTCCGGTTGCCGCTTTCGGCTGAAGCCGTTATTGTATTTTCAACTGCTTTGTTGACCGCATAATATTGATGATATGCCGCTAATTTCTTAACGGTTTCAATTATTGTAATATTTGTTTCAGAGTCCTGCCCGTTCGTTTCGTCATAGAATTTAGCAGTCTCAATTTTTGGAGTTTTTTCAAATACTATAAAATGGCGGATAAGATCAAGCAGAGTTTTTTTGTTCAGCATTCCCTTAATCAGGATTTCCAGTTCGCTTACCAGATGCGAAGCTTCTTTTTTTCCGTCTGCTGATTTCCATGCCATAAACCGGCTGAATCCGGCGGAGAGTGAACCGGCTTTAGCTTCCAGTCCGTCCGAGATAATCATAAATCCGTTGTATGTGAATAGTCCCGGCATTTCCTGCTTATATGTCTGCAGCTGATTGAATGCTGACATAATAGTTGCATTTTCATCAGCCGGATTTTTTAGTTCAATTACGACTAAAGGTATTCCGTTTATAAAAAGAATTATGTCGGGACGTTTATTTACAGTATCGTTTATTGAACCCTTTGAAGTAACCGTGAATTGGTTCGCGGCTAGAAAGTCATTGTTATAAGGATTTTTAAAATCAATAAGCCATACCAGGTCGCCCCTTTCGCCTCCGTCTTTTTGATATGTTACTTTTATACCTTCGGTAAGCATACGGTGAAAAGTTTCATTATTTGCAATCAGTTCGGGCGAACTTATTCTTCTAATCTGATTAACAGCATCGGCTCTTGCATCCGCAGGAATATTTGGGTTTATCCTGCCGGCTGCTTTTTGTAAGCGTTCAATAAGCAGAACATCTTCGAAAGTTTCCCTTTCAGGATTTTTGCCATCGGGAGCAATGTCCGGCGCAAAAATGTACTGGCAGCCCAGATATTCTAATTGCTCTATGGCAAATAATTCTATATCGGACTCTGTTATTTTATTCATTATTGAAATTGATTTTATACTTTTACAGGTTGACAATATTATCTTAACTTTGTATGTTTAGGTTATCTCATTGACCATGTGTTAAAGGAGAAAAGAAACCGTTTAGTCTGACTAAGCGGTTTTGGCATTTCTAAAGGCTTCATATTCTGCTAATAACTTTCTTTTTCTGTGTTCATGTTCTACATAACAAGTAGTCCAGGGTAAAATATCAATGCGGTCAGGTTAAGGTTCAAAACTTTTATTGCGCCCCTTCAGGGCGTTGGGGATGTGGGGAGATTTATTTTTCACAGGGCGGATGCCCTGTGCTGTTATATTATGCCCCTTCAGGGCAAACACAAATAATAAATTACAAATTCCCGACACACCGAAGCCCTGAAGGGGCGTTATACGTTAGCGATGGGCAGCGCCCATCGGATAAAATGGAATGGGCAACCGCCCATCTTTTATTGCGCCCCTTCAGGGCGTTGGGGATGTGGGGAGATTTATTTTTCACAGGGCGGATGCCCTGTGCTGTTATATTATGCCCCTTCAGGGCAAACACAAATAATAAATTACAAATTCCCGACACACCGAAGCCCTGAAGGGGCGTTATACGTTAGCGATGGGCAGCGCCCATCGGATAAAATGGAATGGGCAACCGCCCATCGAAAAAAAAAACGGGCAGCGCCCACCGTACAAAACAGCAATATGGTATTAACCTGACAACATTGCATTCACCCCCGCCTCTCCGCTCATCAGCTTCGGCAATAATGTATCCCGCAGTTTTTCGAGTGTGCGGATTTGTTTTTGATTACTAAGAATTTTATCAAAATATGATTCTGTTAATTGCTGAAATTCAACCATAGTAGCTTTATCTGGAATAGTAATATTCAGTTCTTTTATCATTGTTGAATTTATTGAAGTAACAATGGAAGAAGTACTGCCTAATGTATCATACTTGAAGGTTTTTAAGAACAAATAAAGATATTCTTTTGTGAATGGAGTTTTTGAGCTAAATTTGAAATGAGCTATTGCCTCATTAGATAACATTTCCTCCGATGCAATTGCAACTCTGCCAATTGTCATCTTGAAACTTAAAAGTACAGTATCTTTTGGTATTAAGGGAATATTGAATTTATTAATAGCTTTTATAGTCAGTAATTCGGTGGTATTTAATATAAAAACACCACTATTTCCCATATCTTTAATTGATACCCATTTCATATCTGATGGATTTGTAGTAAACCATTCAAATTCCTTTCTTGGAGGGGTTCTTCCAATGCCAATGTCAACCACTTTATTCAGGCTTATTTCTTCCCAGCTCTCATCCGCTTCCTCCACAAACCACTGCCTAAAAAGCGTCTCCGCCATTGCTTCAAGAGTTTTATTCTGGCGGTGGAGTAAGTCTATTTTGTTGTCTAAACTGCTTAGAACGGAGGCAATGGCTTTTTGTTCGGGAAGAGAAGGAAGAAAAACCCAAAGATTTTCTATGTCTGATGGTTTTAAAGATGGATATGCTGAAGTTGCACCTTCTGCAATAACATCCAATGTTTCTACAATGCTATCGGAACTCAAATAATAATAAATATAGAGAGGCTCAGCTAGTTTAATATTTGTCTCAATTACAGAAAACCCAGTTGAGACAACAAGATTTTTGGGTGGGTTGATGATAAAACCATAATGTTTTTGAATTGGTCTTACAGTCGAATATACTATATCATTATTTTTAACCAATCTTTTTGCTCTACTCGGCGCATCTGACAAATTATACTTTTGAAAATTTTCAATTTTCCCTTCTGTAATTGAGCCGGTATCCAGGTACAAAATCTTATCGAAAGAATAATTAGTTCCAATACTTTGATTATTAGAAGATATAACATCGCCCAATTTACATTCCTTCCATTTTCTCAACATTTAATATTCTCCAATTTTTCAACCATTTCAGCCTCAACGCATAAGCCCTGCAGGGGCGGAATATGTTAGCGATGCGGCAGCGCCCATCGAACTTTAATTCAATTGCTCAAAACTATTTTCCCCAGATTCTCTTTAATCAGCGCATTCAATTTCTCCTCCTCCTTAAGCTGTTCTTCAAACTCAGACTTAAGCTTTGCAAATCGCTCATTGAAATTAAAATCATCCTCATCATCGGGCAGACCCACATACCGGCCCGGAGTAAGAACATAATCCAGTTCCTTTACCCTGTTGACAGAAGCGGAATTGCAGAAACCCTTTACATCCTCATAACTGCCGTCAGGACTGCGCCAGTTGTGGTAAACGCCGGCAATCTTTTCAATATCCTCCTGTGAAAGCTCGCGGGTTCTTCGGTTAATTAAGAATCCCATATTGCGGGCATCAATAAAAAGTATCTCATCTTTCCGGCTGCGGAATTTACCGTTCTCCTTATCCCTGCTTAAGAACCAGAGACTTGCGGGTATCTGTGTATTCAGAAAAAGTTTAGCCGGCAGGTTAACGATGCAGTCTGCCAGGCGGGCTTCGACAATAGCTTTTCTGATGTCCCCTTCGCCGGAAGTTTTAGAAGTAAGCGACCCCTTGGCGAGGACAAAACCAGCTTGTCCGCCGGGACTTAAATGATAAATAAAATGCTGTATCCACGCATAATTCGCGCTGTTAACGGGGGGCGTTCCATATTTCCATCTTCCGTCTTTGCGAAGCTGGCTGCCGCTCCAGTCGCTGTCGTTAAACGGAGGATTTGCGATTACAAAATCAGCCTTTAGATCCTTGTGAGCGTCTTTTAAGAAAGAGCCTTCATTATTCCATCTGACCTGCGAGCTGTCGATGCCGCGTATGGCAAGATTCATTTTTGCCAGGCGCCATGTAGTATGATTGCTTTCCTGTCCGTAAATAGAGATATCGTTAACATTCCCCTGATGTTGTTTGACAAACTTTTCCGAATGGACAAACATCCCGCCCGAACCGCAGCATGGATCAAACACGCGTCCTTTATATGGTTCCAGCATATCGACAAGCAGTTCAACAACACTTCGCGGAGTGTAGAACTGTCCGCCTTTTTTGCCTTCGGCCAGAGCAAACTCACCGAGGAAGTATTCAAAAACATGACCGAGGATATCGGAACTGCGGGCTTTAGCATCGCTCAAAGAAATATTATTGATTAAATCAATCAGTCCGCCAAGACTTGTCGGGTCAAGATTGCCTCTTGCAAATACTTTCGGCAGCACATCCTTTAACGAAGGATTATCCTTTTCAATTGCGTCCATCGATGAATCGACATCTTTCCCGATTTCGGGCAGTTTAGCTCTTCCGACCAGATAAGACCATCTTGCCGAAGGAGGGACAAAGAAAATATTTGCCGCTTTATATTCGTCCCTGTCTTCAGGGTCAGCTCCTGCAAACTCCCCTTCGCCTTTTGCCAGCAACTCATAATGCCGCTCGAAAGTATCGGAAATATATTTCAGGAATATTAAGCCCAGTACAATATGCTTATATTCGGCGGCGTCAATATTCTTTCTGAGCTTATCCGCCGCTTTCCACATCTGTTTTGCAATAGGTTCTTCTTTGTTATTATCTTTTGCCATAAATCCCTTAATCTGATAAAATGCGTTATCGTCCGTTAAAAAATATGAGCCGGTTAAATAATTACATAACTCAATAATAATAATGCTCTTTTTACGGAGTGAAAAATACAGAATGCACCGGTCTTGTGCAAAGAAGTAGCCGGCATATCTGCAAAGTTATTTATTATCTTATGTTATGCAAAAATATCAGAACCATGATTTATTTCATGCTGATTTACGCTGTCATACAAGTCTGAATCACGGATTTCACGGATTCTACAGACAAGGGGCAGAGGAGAGGATTTTGATTGCTGCGGGGGTTTCATAGTCATGGGTTTTAACCCAATGCTGTCAGGTTAAGGTTTAAAACATTTATTGCTTTTATTACGCCCCTGCAGGGCTTTAGGTTATTGGGTGGGTATTCATTTTTCACAGGGCGGATGCCCTGTGCTATTATATTATGCCCCTTCAGGGCAAACACAAATAATAAATCACCAATTCCCGACACATCGAAGCCCTGAAGGGGCGTTATATATTAGCGATGGGCAGCGCCCATCGGGGAAAATGACACGAACGAAACAAAAATCCACACACACCACGCGTTAACCTGACAGCATTGGGTTTTAACCCATGGTGAAGATAATGTTTTTCTTAATCTTATCCATAATCATAATCTTACTCGCTTAAAAATAAGTATGATTAAGAGGGGAATTTGTCATATCCCTATAAATGAGGCACGATTTATACGCTTTAAGCCGGTTGATTTTAATGAAAAAAAATTATAATATTAAGTCAGCATTCGTTATAGAAAAGCGGGGTGCTGATATTTATCAAAACAACTAATAAGGTGAAGCAATGAAGGAAGCAGGGAACCTTAACGATGGTAAGAATAAAAATCTTTCATCAAATCCACAAAACAATGACAGTCATCAGTCCGTACTGTTTAATATGGTTAATCAGATACTTAGGCTTGAATGTCAGGCAAAAGAGATCGAAATTTCATCCCTTAAGAAGGAAAATAACCTGCTTAAAAGAAATTTTGAGAAATTCTCTAAAATTCTTTCTCATCTTTTGACACAAAGTGGAACAGACCCGTTGCTTTATGAACTATTGCCGGACGGAAAAGATGAAATCTGCGCTAAAAATACCATTTCAGGCTCAGAAATTATTAATTCCAAGAATAATAATGCAAATTCACCGGCTAATTATGACACAACGCCGGCTAATTATGACACGACACCGGCTAATCATGACACGACACCGGCTATTCGAGACACAACGCCGGTTATTCGAGACACGACACCGGTTATTCGAGACACGACACCAGCTATTCGAGACACAACGCCGGCTAATCATGACACGACACCAGCTATTCGAGACACAACGCCGGCTAATCATGACACGACACCGGCTATTCGAGACACGACACCGGCTAATCATGACACGATGCCGGCTTTCCCTGATACAACGAAGTCTGGCAATAGAATTCCTCAGAATAAGATATCTGTTCAGGGGAGACTCCCAGTAGATTTTGAGAGGGTTTATCCGGCGATTTTTCATAAAAATGTAAAACATTCAAGTTATATTAAAAATGGCAGGTCTAAAATTCGTCCGATAAAGTATAAAGTACACACTACCGGAAGTATTCTTAAATGGCTGGGTTCATGTTACAGGGCTGGGGAACCCTGACGAAGCAATAGTACAAAAACTATTACAGACAACAGATACAGTATCAGGGACGGGAACATATATTCCATTTGAGCAGGCAGAAAAGCAGATACGGGAATTAAGCGGACTGTGTACAGAGGCAAAAGCAATGGAGCGGATTACCAAAGAAGCGGGAAGTAAGATAATACAATCCTGGTAATGATAAGCGTATGCCGGAAGGGATACCGATGCATCGGGAAGCCTTAAAAGATAGTAAGGGAAAAATGACGGAGCAGAGCCGATGATAGTCCTGCGTTGTTGCCGGTGGAGCAGTCAATGGGAGGACTTTTGGGAAAAACGAGATACATAAAAAAAAATTGGCGAAAAGCCAATAATTTTATTGTCGTACTTGCGCTTTATTAAAATAAGTATTAATATTGTAGTAAGATAAGAAAGGTTATATAGTGAACCTGACCAATAATATGGAATTCTATTCCAGCTTAAAATCCAACGGGTACTTGGACAGCCTCAAAAGGGTAGAGTCTTACCGCCAGCAGGCAGAGACTGAATCTGCAAAGACAACCAATAAAAACATTGTTTTTAATCGTTCAATTTCAGAAAATGTTGGTACAGGCGTTGAGTCTTCACTTAAATCATCGGGTGCTTATGTTGATTTAGTTACTCCCCAATACAGTTCGCAGTCTCCAGTTTCCCGTTCACCTGAATCATTTAAGTCAGTCCTTCAGGTTTTATTAAATCGTCCGGGTTATAATACCAGCGTTGCCGCTAAAACATATCTCCGAAAATATGACAGTTCTGAAAAGGCAGATACTGTTTCAAAAACTCTTAATCTTGAAGATAACGGCTATGTTATAACTGTTCCCGGAGATAAGGCTGAAAAAATGTCAAGCCGTGAAGAGATGCCCATTAAAGATAAGCTATATAATGTTTATACCAATAATTTTAACTATACTGGCGGACTTGTAAATGTTTCCGTCTAAAATGAGTTAATCCTTTTTGTCGTAAAACCCATCTTTTTTATAAAGTTTAGCCTTTGCTATTCTGTGGTCTCCAATCTCAGTTACAATATAATGCTTTTCCGGTTTACCATTGACATCAAGAATCTCATACCCCACAACGCCATCTTTAAGTAGTGTTGAAAGCATTTTTAAAAATTCTTTTTTCTCTGCCGGATTAAGGTTGCTTATGTCCAGGCGGTCAGGTTTGCCAAGGTTTAGAAAATCATCGACTTTCTGAAAAGCTTTCGAAGTATTGGATATTTCGATTGAATCATTTTTTTTAGATGACACACCCTCTTTTTTTTTCTTTGAAGGGGTCAGTCCCTCATCTAAATATCTCAAATGATTGGCAATGTCTTTAATCAGTTCCATGTAATCTCTTTCTCAGCAAAGTTTTCCATTTACTATTCATTATCGAATTTTTCTGACAATGTTTAATGAATATGAAGAATATATTTTTGGAATAATTTAATAGTTGTTTCACTTGACTTACCTAAGGATATTTCTGTCAGTTTTGTTTTGAAAATAAATTGAGCTAATTTTTGTCATTGTTTTTTATTCACTCTTATCCCATGGACCGGGAAAATATTTACAAACATAGTCGTTAAAAATTTAATTGCTCCATATAATCATAATCTATCAGGGAGATTTATTGTCATGAAAAAACTAATGGCTATCCTTTTGTTCCTATCTGCGGGAACATTATTCAGCCAGAACTTCCAGCTTCATTATGATTTTGGGAAAGACAGGAGATACTTTACGAGCACAATCGAAATGTTCAAACCTGATGAGTACGGTTCTACTTTTTTTTTCGTTGATGTGGACTACAACCGTGGTGGAAATAAAAGTGTATCGCTTGCTTACTGGGAAATTGCAAGATATATTACCATCCCTGGCATGTATGGACTTAACGCTACGATTCAGTACAATGACGGAATGCTATATAATAAAAATATTAATATGGATTTCCCGCTTGGGCATATCTGGCTCTTTGGTGCAAGTTATCCTATTAATCTCGGCTTTGTAACCTTAGATACTGATCTGCTTTACCGTGCCGACTATTTATCAGAATCAATCTCAAATATTCAACTTACCACTACATGGTTTGTCTCTTTTTTTTGTGAAAAATGGCAGTTTGACGGCTTCATGGATATATGGTCAGTCAAACAGTCCGGTGAAAATAAATTCGTTCTGCTTACCGAACCACAACTATGGTACAATGTAGATAACCACCTCTCAATCGGTAGTGAAATTGAGATTAGTAACAATTTTGTTCCTATGAAGAAAGAGTTCCAAATCAATCCCACATTAGCGGTTAAATGGAATTTCTAATTGTAAACAGGGCGGGGAAAAGCTGTGCTATACTTGCTACTGGAACAGATTAACCTGTCCATATTATGCGCTTTCACCACAAAGCAAAATATGTAAGAATAATTTACCTTGAATGAGAGCACCGTTTTACGGATATTTGTACTATGTATTGTAGATTTGTCATTTATCTATTTCTCACATTATCAGTGGCTGAAATTTGCAGAGCGCAACAGGGCGATATTCACAACCGTTTTTTGCTTGCGCAAAGTTATGAGCAGTCGGGCGACCTTAAGAAAGCTGCGTTAATTTATGAAGATATTTATAAGTGGCAACCTGATAATTATCTGTTCTTTGATGCTCTTAATAGAATATATATCCAGTTTAAGAATTATGATTCTTCCATTGCGATAACCGAACGCAGACTAAAAAAATCGCCTCAGGATATTAATATGTACGGACTGCTTGGCGGTTCGTATTATTTAAAAGGCGATGAAAAGAAAGCTTTTGAGGTTTGGGATGAAGCCCTGAATGTATTGCCCGATAAGCAAACGGTTTATCGTTTAATTGCCAGTTATGCCATCGAAAAGCGGGCTTTTGAAAAGGCATCTGATATTTTATTAAGGGGAAAGAAGCTCACGCAGGATAACTTTAATTTTTCTTATGACCTTGCTAATATTTATTCTGTGTTGATGAAGTACCGAGAAGCAGCAGATGAATACTGCCAGATTCTTTTAAAAGACCCGGCGCAGTTTCAGTTCATACTGACGCGCTTTTCAACTTATATGAATAAAGCCGATGCTCAAAAGCTGACAATCGAGACTGTTGCCTCATGGGCAAAGAAAACCAATGACCAAAATATTCTGGCTTTACTTGGCTGGCTCTATGTTGAATCAGGGCATTATGACGAGGCTTATGAAGCTTATGCTAAAATTGACGGAATAAAAAAGAACGGTGGCGGAGATTTGTATAACTTTGCCGAGCGTGCTTTCAGGGACTCTGAGTTTGATATTGCTTCTGATGCGTTCAAGAAAATTTTGGATGATTATCCTGCTTCTCCTTTTGCCCCGTCAGCTAAGATGGGTTACGCTAAGACGCTTGAAGCAAGCCTCAATAATAAGTATGAAAAGCAGGGTGATACCTGGAAACCATTCTTTCAAACCAGGGGTACAATAAATCAGGACAGGGAAGAATATCTGAATGTTCTTTCCGCTTATGCCGAACTGATAAAAGATTATCCCGGTAACGAGGTGGCTTTTGAGTCAGCATACAGAACCGGGCTTATTAAGATGGAAAGGTTTTCTGACATCGATGGCGCGGCGGAGGCTTTTCATAAGGTGGTTGATAATTCGCGTATGACCGGATTTGCAGTCCCGTCATACGCGAAGCTTGCCGAGATTGCAATTGTTAAAGGTGCGTTTGCCCAGGCTCAGAACTACTATGATATGATACTGGAAAATCCGCAGCCTGCTTCTCAGGATAAAAATTTTTCGGTATTTATGAAGGCACGAATCTTTTTTTGGAACGGAGATTTTAGTGGAGCTTCGGGGATGTTGAAAGATGTTGAGATAAATTATAATGAGAATCATACAAACGATGCCATCGAGCTGTCGCTTTTAATAAATACTACAAAGAATGATTCGCTGAGTCTTTCGCGGTTTGCTTTGGCTGAACTTATGTCTTATCAGAAGAAGTTCATGGCTGCTTCGGAGATATACGCGAAACTTTCCAGGAATGAAAATCTGTTTACTATACGAGATTTGTCTGCGCTAAGATATGCTGAGATGATTCTTGCTCTTGATGACCTGCAGTCAGCCATTGCATTGCTAAGTGCGATAGCGGTACAGAGCGAGAAAAATATTTATGCTGACAAATCCCTGTTTCTGCTTGGACAGGTTTATCAGTATGGGTTTAAGGATACGATAAAAGCAATTGAATCGTATGAAAATTTACTTGCTAAATTTCCAAACTCCTTATACCTTGACGGTGCCAGAGAAAATATTAATGAATTAAAAAATAAACCGAGTAAAAATTTATGAGTAAAAGAATCAATCACAAGGCTGTTAAATGCTCTTTCTGTGGACGCGATGGCAGCGAAGTTTCGAGCATGGTGGCAGGTCCTGATGTTTATATTTGTGATATGTGTATTTCCACCAGCGTTGACATTCTAAAAAATAACCTTGCCGCTTATTCCGGTAAAATGAAGGAGGAGTATGTTCTTACTCCCGTTATGATTAAGAATAATCTGGATGAGTATGTGATAGATCAGGAGAGGGCAAAGAAGGTTTTATCCGTAGCAGTTTATAATCATTATAAAAGAGTTCAGTCCAAATCGACATTCTTTGAGCTTGATGATGTTGAAATAGAGAAGAGTAACATTCTGCTGATTGGACCAACCGGTGTTGGCAAGACATTACTTGCACAGACGCTGGCAAAAATTCTGGATGTACCGTTTGCCATTGCAGATGCTACAACACTCACGGAAGCTGGCTATGTCGGAGATGATGTGGAGACTGTTCTGGTAAGGTTGCTTCAGTCGGCAGACTATAACCTTGAGAGAGCACAAAAAGGGATTGTATATATTGATGAAATAGATAAAATAGCACGCAAGAGCGAAAGCACTTCGATTACGCGTGATGTTTCCGGTGAAGGCGTTCAGCAGGCGCTTCTTAAAATACTTGAGGGAACTGTAGCCGGTGTTCCCCCGAGAGGCGGACGCAAGCATCCGGAACAGAGTCTGGTTAATGTTAACACAAAAAATATACTTTTTATTGTTGGAGGTGCGTTTGCAGGCATCGAGAATATTATTGCTTCAAGAATAAATAAGAATAAGATGGGATTCGGCTCTGAGGTATCGGGCAGTCATGATATGACTTCAAACTCATTTTTGTCGCTTGTTCAGCATGAGGACCTGCTTAAGTACGGACTTATACCTGAGCTTATCGGGCGTCTGCCTGTTATCGCTCCGCTTCAGACTCTTTCGAAAGAGGCATTTAAGAATATTCTTACTGAGCCAAAGAACGCGATATTAAAGCAGTACAAGAAGCTGTTCCTGATGGAGGGTGTTGAGCTGGAGTTTGATCCTTTCGCGGTTGATGCTATTGTATTAAAAGCTCTGGAGAGAAAAACAGGTGCGAGAGCATTACGTTCGATTGTTGAGGATTTCCTGCTCGATATTATGTACGAACTGCCATCAATGGATAATGTAGATAAATGTATTATTACGAAGGATACGGTTATGGAATTTGCCGAGCCAATCTATATCAAAGCCGATAGAAAATCAGCATAGCTAAATTTACTTACTTATTGAACACATACGGAATTATTTTAATAGATCTCTTTATTTTTGTATAAGGAGCTTTTTTTTATATAAAAAAGAACTCTTATGAAACGGCTGTCAATAATATTGTTCATCATCCTTGGGATAGAAGCTTTCGCGCAGTCGAAGTTTCTTATCTGCATGGACCTTCAGCAGACTGACCATCTGAAAGCTTACGGAGTTGTCTTTAACGCATTAAGAAACGGATTGAAGGCGGACTGGTTGCTGAACTATCGTGGCGGAAGTTTTATGCTTGATTATTCAAATGAGACTGCGAATATCTGCCGCGTTAAAGGTGTGGCATTCGATGAACTTTCGGTTTCACAGGCTTCGGATATTTTTGCGCTCGTACAAAGCGAAGATCAGAATATGGAAGTAATGCGACTTGAAAAGGCTCCAAGAATTGCCGTTTATGTTCCGCCCGGCTTTAAGCCGTGGGACGATGCTGTAACTCTTGTCCTTGAATATGCCGAAGTTCCTTATGATAAGGTCTGGATGGACGAAATATTAAAGGGGGATATGCAGAAATATGACTGGCTGCATCTCCACCACGAGGATTTTACGGGACAGTATGGAAAGTTTTATGCAAGTTTCTCCGGTGCGCAGTGGTACATCGATCAGCAGATGCTTTATGAAAATGAGGCAAAGAAACTTGGCTACAGAAAAGTTTCTGAAATGGAAAAGGAGGTGGCAAGGACTATTAAAAATTTTGTATCCCAGGGGGGATTTCTCTTTTCAATGTGTTCGGCTACGGATTCTTATGATATAGCCCTCGCTTCGGAGAATACGGACTTATGTGATAAGATTTATGACGGAGATGCGGCCGACCCTGATGTTCAGAAGAAGCTCGATTTCAGCAGGACACTTGCTTTCGAGAACTTTCAGCTTGAGATGGATCCATTCGTTTACGAGTATAGCAGTATTGATGTTCAGCTTCCAGAAATTGGTTCGGCGCAGAATGATTATTTTACTTTGTTTGATTTTTCTGCTAAGTATGACCCTGTACCGGCAATGCTGACGCAGGATCATGTTAATGTTGTACATGGTTTTATGGGGCAGACTACAATGTTTCATAGGAACATGATTAAGAAATCTGTGATTATTCTTGGAGAGAGAGCCGGAACAGATCAGGTAAAGTATATTCATGGAAATTTTGGGCGTGGCACGTTTACCTTCTACGGCGGTCATGACCCGGAGGATTATCAGCACATGGTGGGTAGTCCATCGACCGATCTTGCGCTCTATAAGAATTCGCCAGGGTACAGGCTTATTTTGAATAACATCCTTTTTCCTGCCGCGCGGAAGAAGAAGCAGAAGACCTGAGAGGGAAGACATCCACACCGCAGATTTAAGGCTTTCTTTGAATAAATACGATTAATTAAGAGCAAATGGAAACATATAAAGCAAAAAGGGGGCAATGTTATGAAAAAAATCAATATTAGAAATTCCAGCGAAGAGTTCATAGCAGGTAAAATTGTCTGTGTGGGGCGTAATTATGAGGAACATGCAAGGGAACTTGGCCACAATGAGCCTGATGAATTCCCGATTATTTTCCTTAAACCTGCTTCTAATATTATTTTTTCTGGTGAAAAGGTTGTTCATCCGTCTTATTCAAATAATCTGCACTATGAGACCGAACTGGTTCTACTTATCGGAGAAACGGTAAAAGACGCGAAGGACCTTGATGAGGCTGAAAAGGCAATTGACGGTTACGGAGTCGGGCTTGATATGACACTACGCGATATTCAGAACGCTGCGAAGGACAAAGGTGACCCGTGGACTATCGCTAAATGTTTCGATACGGCGGCGGTATTGTCAGACTTCATACTTAAAAGCGAATACCGGCTTACTATGAACGAGGTTATAAGGCTGAAAGTGAATGGCGAAATCAGGCAGAATTGCAGTCTCAATAAGATGACGCATACTCCGGCTCAGCTGGTAAAATATATTTCCTCGGTTATGACACTGGAGAAAGGAGACCTTATTTATACCGGCACTCCGGCGGGAGTAAGCCGCGTGGTTAAAGGAGACAAACTTGAAGCGGAGATTAGTCTGGTCGCGGTGCTGGAAACAGAGATTACGTAAGGCAACTTATCTTATTTGCTTAAATGGGATAACGCCTGCCTGACTAAGTCCTCAATTGTCATTGCCGGATTGCCAGTAAGCAGGTCGCGGATGACTTTCTCTGACATTTTCTGGTTATAGCCTAAGGTAGTGAGAGCCGCGATGGCATCGTCTTTTACTTTATACGGAATAGCTGAGTTTTTCTCTTCTGCAATGTTATCTGCCTTTTCTCTTAAATCAATCAGCATTCTTTCCGCGGTCTTTCTTCCGATACCCGGGATGGCTATGAGCCTTGGCAGATTGCCTGTTTTAAGTGCCTGGCAAAGGTCTTCGATTTGAATACCGGACAGAACATTCTGAGCGAGCCTGGGACCTATTCCGTTTACGCTTATCAGTAATTCGAACATCTGTTTTTCCGGTTCCGAAAAGAATCCGAAGAGAGTAAGTGCATCTTCTTTTACAGACATGAATATGTGAAGCGAAACGGTCTGTCCAATGTCAGGGATCTTTTCGAATGTGTTTATTGATATATAAACGACATATCCCACACCGTGAACATCAAGAATTACCTGGGTGGGTTTCTTTGAAATAATTCTGCCTGTTAAATGTCCTATCATTGTATTATCCTGCCGGGATTTTTTTCAACAAAAATTTTCCAGCTGTTGCTTTTTGGCGAAGCTGATTTAGTTCTGAAAGCATGACAGATCGCAATTGCCAGAGCATCGCTTTCATCGAAGAGCATTTCCTTATCCTTAATTTCAAGCAGGCAGTGAATCATATACTGTACCTGCGACTTGGTAGCTGAGCCGTTGCCCGATACTGATTTTTTTACTTCGCGCGGAGAATATTCGTTAACCGGAAGTCTGTTATGCGCAGCGGCCAGCATTGCTACTCCGCGCGCATAACCTATTTTAAGAGCCGACTGGATATTTTTGCCGTAGAATGCCGTTTCGATGGCAAATTCCTCAGGCTGGTAGATTTTTATCTGCTTATCCAGTTCGTTGTAAATCATCTCGAGTCTGGCAGGGATAGATATATTTACCGACAGCTTAATAGCTCCCTGGTAAACGTAAGAGAGCGAGTTATTAAGCTGTTCTATTATCCCGATGCCGGTTACTACCGTACCAGGGTCTACGCCAATAATAATCATTTTACCTGCAATTCTTTAAGCAATTGCGCTGTCGTCTATGTCAGCGTTTGTATAAACATTCTGAACATCATCGTTATCTTCAAGATTTTCAATCAGCTTAATTAATTTTTCTGCATCTTCGCCCGCAACGCCAACGAGATTCTTTGCGACCCATTGGATAGAAGCGTTTTCAACTTTAAGTCCCTTATCGAGGATAGCTTTACGTACAGGCTCAAAAAATTCGACAGATGTCTGGATTGAGTAAAAGTCCTCTTCGGTCTGAAGATCATCGCCACCAGCTTCGAGTACGATTTCCATGATATCATCTTCCGACTTATCCTGTTTTGGAATAGTGATAATGCCATTGCGGTCAAACATCCAGGCGACAGAGCCTGATTCGCCCATATTGCCACCACCTTTGCTAAAGAGATGGCGGACTTCGGCTACTGTACGGTTTTTATTATCGGTAACTGTTTCAACCATAACTGCTATGCCGCCGGGAGCGTAGCCTTCGTAAGTAATTTCAAGATATGTGGCGCCTTCAAGTTCGCCGGTTGCTTTTTTAATTGCCCTTTCAATGTTATCAGCGGGCATATTGGCTGATTTAGCATTATCGACAGCTAATCTCAGACGCGGGTTGCCACTTGAATCACCGCCACCGCGCGCTGCAATAGTTATCTCTTTAATCAGTTTAGTAAAGAGTTTACCTCTTTTAGCGTCTAATGCTCCTTTCTTTCTTCTAATGGTTGCCCATTTTGAGTGACCTGACATAATTACTCCTAATAATTATTTTTTTAAGATTATTTATTTTATTTAAAAGTTTTTTATCGGTACTGCATTTTCCCCGATTGACTTAACCCGTATATCCTTTAACCTCAACTGCGGGAAGCTACGTCCGTCGCGCACCGTTTGTTCAATAGTAAATACAAGGTCCACGAGATTCTTATCTTTATTTATCTGAGAAGCGAAACTGCCGAGGTTAAAACCGATGGTGTCAAAAATCTTGTCGCATCCGTCCTGTTTTATTGCAAGTATGATATGGTTTGTTCCTACGACTCTGGGCGGATTAGTAACCTGAACATTCTCTATCATAAATACAGGGCGCATATTTGACGGTCCGAATGGAGCGAACTCATCGAGTATGCGGATAAACTTTGGTGTGAGGTCGGTTAGTGTCAACTTAGCATCAACAATAATTTCAGGTGAAACGTCATCGGACTTAACGGTTGTTCTGACCACCTGATTAAATTTCTCTTTAAACTCTGCAAGCTTATTCAGTTCCAGAGCAAGTCCGGCGGCGGCCTCGTGGCCTCCGAACTGAAGTAGCAAATCTTCGCACTGTTTAAGGGCTTCATATATATTAAAGCCCACTATACTTCTTGCGGAACCCTTTGCCACGCCGTCAACCGTAGTAAGCATGACGGTCGGGCGGTAATACTTTTCGACCAGTCTCGAAGCGACTATTCCAATTACGCCAGGGTGCCAGTTTTCCTCATGCAGGACAATGGCAAGGTCTTCCACAAGATTGACAGAGGATTCTACAAGTTCGATAGCATGTGAATAAGTAATCTCGTCAATTTTTCTTCTTTCGTAGTTTTCACCTTCGAGTATCCGCGCAAATTTCGCAGCCTGGGCGTTATCGTCTGTAATAAAAAGGTCCACAGCGCGACTTGCATCGCCCATACGGCCTACGGCGTTAATTCGCGGAGCTATTGTAAAGACTATATTTCCGGCGGAGAGGTTGCCCTGTTCCATTCCGGAGCTGCGTATGAGGGCGGCGATGCCAGGGCGGGGCGATGAATTTACAAGTTCAAGACCTTTTCTTACAAGAATGCGGTTTTCATCTTCAAGTGCCACTATGTCGGCAGCTCCGGCGATTGCTACAAGATCGAGATATTTAAGCGGGATCTCGCGTTTGCCGATTCTGTCTCCCACGGCCTGAGCAAGCTTAAAAGCAACACCCGCGCCTGATAAATATTTAAACGGGTAATTGCAGCCAGGTTTGAGCGGGTCAAGTACGGCATAAGCATCAGGGATTACATTGCCGGGCTGATGGTGGTCGCAGATGATTACATCCATGCCGAGCGATTTTGCAAGCTCGGTTTCCTCTGTTGCTGTGATGCCGCAGTCAACGGTAATAATAAGCGAAGCTCCGCGACTGCTAATAATTTCGATGCCTGATTTAGAAATTCCATAGCCTTCAGTCAGGCGGTTAGGGATGTAAATCTCCGCGCGCGCGCCAAGTTCTCTTAAGAAGAGGTACATCAGAGCCGCGGCGCAGGTGCCGTCCACGTCATAATCTCCGTGAATATAAATAAGTTCGTTGGAAGTAACGGCTTTAATTAAACGTAAGGAAGCCACTTCCATTCCGTTCATCAGATATGGGTCATACAGGTCATCGATTGAAGGGCGGAAAAATGATTTAGCAAGCTGATAGTTTAAAATACCTCTTTGAATCAGCAGATTCGACAAAATTTCCGAAATATTTAAGGAACCGGACAAAGACTTAATATTATTTTCATCAGCAGAGTCTCTGAGTTTCCAACGTTTTTTCAACATTACAATTATTCCAAAGCATAGAGACAGAGTAAAAAAAAGAGTAAGTCAGATCTATAAGCCGAATTCTGTATATCAATCCTGGTAAGGACTGACAGGTAATTATTTATCTTGTTTCAGGATTACTCCTGAACTTAAGCGATCTACCCGGGAAGCATTCAGGACGAACAACCCTGTCCCGACAACGAAGCCGGGCAGCCTCCCCTATTTGATCTTGCACCAGGCGTGGTTTTCCATGTTAATACCGGAAAGAGCCGGTATTAATCCTATTTGAGGACCCCCGGCATTACTGTCGGAGCGGTAGGCTCTTACCCTGCCTTTTCACCCTTATCCCGATAAAATCGGGACGGTATCTTTTCTGTGGCACTTTCAGTAGCCAGGCGGTTGCCCGCTTAGCTCCCGGGCGTTACCCGGCGCCTTGTTCTATGGAGTTCGGACTTTCCTCCGTCTTTTTATGTTGATATAAAGGCGGCAATTACCCAATCTGACGTTACTTTTTACTCTATCTATCTATATATTAATAAAATTATTATTTACCATTTCGCGGGAAAGCCTTGCGGCCTGAATGAATATGTTTCGGCGATTTCTATAAAGTGGAACAAATATAACCTAAAAAACTAAAATAAAAAAAATGAAAAGTGACTGAGATT
>JBAXDX010000003.1:0-60537 GCA_037140715.1 Ignavibacteria bacterium | reverse complement strand
ACTTTGTGGCGGGTAAATTAAAGTATGATTACCCACTATAAACAACATAGAGCCAGATTAATCCGATTATAACGCATGATAGAATTTAGATTTTCCGCACAAAAGACAACAGGGCAGTTAATTGCCGGTTCGCTTACGGCGGAGACTTATAAAGAAGGCAAAACCAAGATACATAAGCTTGCCGAAAAGAATCAGTTAAGAATAAAAAGCATAGAACGGAAATATACTTTCCTTTATAAAGTAAGGAAGGGAAAGGAGAAGCCTGTAACCGGCGAACAGAAGGCATTTACCAAAGCCGAAGTTGCCGCGGCTCTTACTAAACTTAATTATACCGTTATTTCTGTAAACAAAAAACTGCTTGATTTTAACATGGCACCTCCGCAACAGGAGATTGTGTCATTTGTTAAAATAAGCGCCGAACTCCTCGAACAAAAACTTGCCTACAGCGAAGTAATGACCCTTTTAATTAATGATATCCAGAATAAAACCCTAAGAGAGTCCCTCAAAGAAATTAATAATGACCTGAAAAAAGGCGCGGACAGCGAAACTACCTTCCTGAGATACCAGTCGGTATTTGGTAAATTTACAGCATATATGCTCGGGCTGGCAAGTAAAAGCGGCAACATGGTTGAAATATACAGAGCAACCGCAAAGTTTTTGGAACGGAGACAGGAGTTCAAGAAAAGTCTTAAAAGCGCGCTTATTTCTCCGTTTGTAACGATATTTGTTCTTATGCTTGCCGTTCTTTTTTATGTCGGGTACATCTTTCCTGAAACGGCAAAGATGTTCGTTAAGTTTGGAATGACTCTGCCTCCCATGACAGCTTTCACCCTAAAGATAAGTGATTTTCTACTTGGCAATAAACTGCTCGTTACTTTGTCAATGGTAGTTCCTCCGGTAATTCTCTGGCGTGTTTCTTTAACGAAAAAGGGGAGATTATTTCTGGATAAGAACATGCTTAAGATTCCATTCGTAGGAGTTCTGATACACAAAACGCTTATCGAAGTTTTCTGCCGTGTATTCTATACTATGTACAGCGGTTCTGCGGAAAGTATAGAGCCGGTTAAAATAGCCGCCGAAGCTACTGACAATTCATATTTTGAAGACAGGATTAAAAACGTAGCTATTCCGTTGATGATTCAAAAAGGTATGGGCATTACTGAGTCCTTTGCTGCAAGCCAGGTGTTTACTGAAACTGCTCTTTCGAGATTCCATTCCGGCGAAGAGACAGGAACTATTAAGAATACGGCTTTACAACTGGCTAATTATTACGAAAGCGAGACTACCTATAAATTAAAAAATATCATTGAACTTATTCAGGTATTTATAGCGATGTTCATTATGATAGTGATGATTCTGCTTACGCTTGTTTCGGCGGAGACTGCGACTGTAAGCCCTAAGAATCCGATGATAAAAGGTTTTATTACGAATTTTATTCAGAGTTTATTACTGTGATAGACTCGAATCTTGAAATGACCGATAAGATCGGTTATCTGCTTTTAAAAAAAGGTATTATAGAAGCAGAGATTCTTGAGAAAGCCTTAAAGGTAAAGCAGGCTGATAATGGAAAAATAAAAAGGAATCTCGCGCAGGTACTTGTTGAGGATTTTAGTTTTGATCATGATACCATTTTTCATCAGGTCTCGATACTTTATGCCTTCAGAGAATTAAACGTAAAAATTGAGGAGATATCCGAACATAGAATAGAAGAAATTAAGAAAATAATCAACAGTTATTCTGATGATGTTAAAAAGCAGATGCTGGAACATAAGGTAATTCCTTTCCAGTATGATGATAAAATAAGAGATAAGCTGATACTTGCAGCCATTGACCCTACGGATAGAAGCATTACAAAAATAGCATACGCTCTAAATGCCAAGAAGTATGAAGTCAGTTATATGAGGAAGCAGGATTATCAGAAGCTTATAGCAATACTTATCCCGCCGGAAAATGAATATCTTAAGGCAATGGAAGAAGCGCCGCAGGAGATTTCAATTGATAACAAGGAAGATGCACTCGATGAGGCGGCTCTTGAAGCGGAAATAAATAAGAGCGCACTTATTAATCTTGTTGAAGGAGCTTTTATTGAAGGAGTAAGAAAAGGGGCAAGCGATATTCACTTTGTGCCTAAAAGCGGAAACAAAACCGATGTGCTTTTCAGAATTGACGGAGACCTTAAGTGCTGGTTTACTCAGGAGAATACGTGGCCGGAAGCAGTAATCGCAGTAGTAAAAGACAGGGCACGCGGACTTGACCGTTTTGAGCGGGAAAGAGCGCAGGACGGATTTGTTCAAAGGGAAGTTGACGGTCATACTATCAGGTACAGAGTATCGGTGCTACCAATGGTTGGCACGGAACTTAAAAATAAATTTGAATCAATTGTAATAAGAATACTTGACGACAGAAAGGTTATTAAGGATTTAAGTAAGCTTGGACTTACAGGTTATTCTAATGAAGCTTTTGTAAAAGCGATAACAAAGCCGCAGGGAATGGTTATCCTTACGGGACCTACGGGAAGCGGAAAGAGTACCACGCTTGTAGCTGCCCTCTTCCAGGTAATTGATCCTACGGTTAACGTACTTACTGTTGAAGACCCGGTTGAATACGTTATTGACGGAGCCAGACAACTGAAGATAGGTCATAAGATGAATTTCGAACAGGCTATCCGCGCAATTCTGCGTCATGATCCTGATATAGTTCTTGTAGGTGAAATGCGCGATAAGGAAACTGCCGAAGTAGCTATTAAACTTGCCAATACCGGGCACCTGACGTTTTCGACTCTGCATACAAATGATGCCCCAAGTGCTGTGGCAAGACTTTTTAAGATGGGCATTGAGCCTTTCCTGATTGCTTATGCCATTAATATTATTGTGGCGCAGAGATTAATCCGCAAGCTTTGTGACTGCAAAAAACGTGTGCGCAATTTTGACGAAGCTCTGATGGCATCCGCCGGGTTAAACATTGCCGAATGGCGTGATTACGAAGTTTATGAACCGGCAGGTTGCCCCAAATGCAGCAATGTCGGATATAAAGGACGAATGGCAATTCACGAGGCTCTTTATTTCACAAAGGAAATAAGACAGCTCATAGTTCAGGCAGGCGATGATGTTGACGAGGAAAAAATAAGAGTGCAGTCAAAGAAGGACGGTACTCTGAATTTAAGAGAAGCCGGCTTTGAAAAAGTAAAGGTCGGACTGACATCGATTCAGGAAGTAATGGCTTCAACTACGGAAGATTAAAATTCATCTGGAATTATGATTTTCAATGCTGTCAGGTTAAGGTCCAAAACTTTTATTGCTTTTATTACGCCCCTTCAGGGCGTTGGGAATGTGGGGAGATTTATTTCCCACAGGGCGATGCCCTGTGCTATTATATTATGCCCCTTCAGGGCAAACACAAATAATAAATTACCAATTCCCGACACACCGGAAGCCCTGAAGGGGCGTTATACGTTAGCGATGGGCAACGCCCATCGAAAAAAAACAAAACGGGTAGCGCCTGCCGGACAAAACAGCAATATGGCGTTAACCTGACAGCATTGCACGGCCGTGCGTCTCTACGTTAGCGAATTAATATAGTTTATTATTTGTGCGTTCGTACTGAAGGGACCGCCTATCGAACGAAATAAATTTGCGCAACATGAGTAATTATTAGTTATTGTTTGAGATTTTCCTTTTGCCTTTACCTTTTTCTTTGCCTAAATTAGCGCAGAAAACTAAACTAAAAAGACAGAAATATGATTGAAGATGTAAAAAAAATGCTTGCCAGGTTTGTGGAAGCTATTCCCGCCAGTATCTTTGGACCTGACCGCATTAATTATATGATTGAGAATTTTGACAAGCTTGGCGAAAGCGATAAAAATCTTCTCTGGGCAATGATAAATAAACTTCTTACCGGGATGATTGAGCGCGATGCGTCTGATATTGAACTTGGCGGAAATGGAACGGGCGGGTATGTATGGTTAAGAATTTTTGGCAAGAAAGAACCAATGAAAGATATGCCTCCGTTCAGCGCGGATGAAATGGCAGTTTTAATATTAAATCTTCTGAATACAAACCAGCGTTCATACTTAACGGTAACACGCAATATAGATTTTTCATATACATTCAAATACGAAAAACGCGCGGAGTCTGTAAGGTTCAGAGCTGATGCTTATTTCGACCTCGACTGTCTCGCCTTAAATATGAGAGCTATCTCAGGAACTATCCGCCCAATCGACTCGCTTGGCTTTAATCCGGCTGTCTTAAAAGTACTTAGTCATGCTTATGTAAAACAGGGGCTGTGTCTGGTTACGGGTATAACGGGTTCCGGTAAATCATCTACTCTTGACGCTATAGTTGACTGGCACAATCAGTCTGACCCTTCGCATGTGGTTATTATTGCCGCACCTATTGAGTTTGTTCATAAATCAAAGGTGTGCATTATAAGGCACAGGGAGGTTGGACGCGATGTTCTTTCATTTAAAGAAGGTGTTTCGCAGGCATTGCGCCAGGACCCGGATATAATTATTATAGGAGAAATGAGAGACCCTGATACCATTATGTCTGCGCTCGAAGTAACTGATACAGGACACAAGGTCTTCTCAACGCTACACACTTCCTCAGCTGTAGAATCAATCGACAGAATTATTGCTGAAGTACATCCATCGGAGCAGGAGCGTGTAAGAAACAGGCTTGCAGATGTGCTTGTTGCAGTTATTTCGCAAAAACTTGTACCGAGTCTTGATGGAAAGCGTGTTATGGCAAAGGAAGTTCTTGTTGTGAATGCAAGTGTAAGAGCGGCTATTAAAAACAATAATACTAGTGAAATCTACATGATGATTAATCAGGGCGTGCAGTTTGGGATGAATACAATGGAACAGGAGTTAAAGAGACTTTATCAGATGAAGAAAATATCGCTTGATAATGCCATGGCATACGCGAATAATAAACAAAGAATGCAACAAATACTTTCAGCAGTATAAAGATGAAGACATTAGTAATTATTTATAATGAGGGGAGCGATACCAAAGTCGCAGTTATTGCCCAAGATAAGGACACGTTAAAACTGCTGAAGGTTGCCGATTTTGATGTTATTGCGCAGAGAATATCCAGCGCCCAGTCATTTTCTTCGATCAGCCTCGATGGAATTTCAGGTGATATTTCAATTAAAGAAGGCAGCAATGATTTGGATGGCCCTGCTGTATCAAATGAAGGATTACTTAATGCGCAATTAAGCGGAATAAAACTGACAGCCTGCGAGTTTGTTCCTGTAATTACTGAGCCTGCAATCCATTATCATATTTATGAAGGTTCCCGTGCCTTAAGTCCTTCAAAGCTTTCACAGGAGATTATTGATGAAATTCAGAAATCTAAGAATATAACAGTCAGGAAAGAGAACCTTGGTTATACGGAACTTGCCGGCGGTCAGCTGCTTATAGCATTTGCGGATGGAGAGATAAGCGGATTAAAGCTTATCAGCTCTCTTGCAGCCTATAATGGCAGACAGCGTTCGTATAAGGTTGCGGCAATTAAGAGTGCGGATATTTCTCTGGCATATTATATCGGTAAGAAAAAGAAATTCTTCCCTGATGATTTTTCTCTTATTGTTCACATCGGGAAAGAATACAGTAAGCTGATATTCATGCAGGGAAAAAAGCTTAAACACATTGGGGCTGTTCTCGATGTCGGTACGGTAAACCTGCATACTTACGATGTTTATTTTTCTAAAATACTTCTGGAGATGGAAAACGGTGGCATTCCGCGTATAGATAATGTAGTACTCTGCGGTGAAGATGATTCGGAGAACCTGATACTTTCATTTTATGGCACTTTCCCTGAAGCAAACATAAGCAGACTTGATTTTGAAGAGTTTGATGCAACAGGTATTCAGGACGAACTTAGAAAGAAGATGTCGTCTTTCAGTGTTCCAATTGCAGCGGGGATCGATTATCTTGACGATCTGAGCAGGGAACATGCCGGTATTAATCTTTTGCCTGACTATATCAAAGAAGAACAGAAGTTCTTCCAGTTTGGCTGGCATGCTCTGCTTGTATTGCCGGTATTGTTTATCGTTACTCTTTTCTTTACAAAAAATATAATTACCAACATGAAAGTAATTAAGGAAAATACACACACAACCGAGGTTCTGACTGCTATGAAGGATTCAAGTCAGGTATTAGTGTTGCAGATACAGGAGTATCAGTCTAAAATAGATAACTTCGGAGGTACGCAGGCAATACTTGATTCAGCTGCTGCGGGTACTGAGGTATGGAGCAAAATGACTTCTAAGGTTTCCACTTTTGTTGAAATGCAAAAAAGCATGTGGGTTACCACACTTTCGCAGGAGCAGGGTTCACAGATTAGTATTACAGGATACGGACTTACAAGAGGTATTCTGACTGACTTCACGGAATCGAGAAAAAGCGGATTATTGAAGAGTGTTATATATGAGTTACTGCGCGATAAGAATGCTTATAAGTTCACCTTGAATTTCGATTTAAATGATTTTTCCGGGAAAGATGAATGAGCCGTAAAATAAAAAATATGGCAGTTCTTTTTGGCATCTTACTTTTTATAGTTGCAACAGGAAGTATTTATAGTTTTGTTTATCAAAAAGGCAGGATTCAAAAGCAGGATAAAAAGATTGCATCGCTGAGAGCCACCGAGATGAATCCTGATTCTCTCAAAGTGAAATTAAAGCAGGTAAGAGAGAGAACGCTTATTCTTGATTCCGTATTATCCAGCCGTAAATTCAATATTCCCCAAATGCTGGCTCAGACGAATTTTTATGACTTTGTCCGCAGGATATCAGCATCATTTTCAATAGTTACTCATATAAATATTGAATATAAAGAAACGAAGCCGGAGAAATCATATAACTATTACTCTTACAAAATTTCCGGGACAGGTGAATTTAATGATATTTACAGACTTGTCTATGGTATCGAGCAGAGCAAGGAATTGAAGAAAGTAAAAAACCTTTCGATGACTGCGACAGTCTTTGTTGACAAAGAAGCAGTATCGCATCATCTCGTTAATTTTGATTTGACGGCAAATGTTTATTTCTCAAATGACAACCGGTTCTCTACTTCTCAGTTTGTTGAGAACCAGCTTGAGCCAAAGGAGCAGTATAATTTTTTCTATCCGCTGATTCGTAACGATCTTCCGCCTAATACTGACGGGCTTGCCGATGTTAACGAGGCTAAACTGCTTGCTCTTGTACCGGATGGTGCTTTCATATCTGATGCAAAGGGGAATACATATATACTTGTAGAGGGAGACCCTGTTTATCTTGGGTATCTGACTAAAATAGATTACGAGACTAATGAAGTAACATTTATTCTTAATAGAGGCGGTATAATCGAGAATGTATTTTTGAAATTAGAGAAAGAAGACAATCGGAAGAAAATAAAATGAAAAAACTAATCATCAGCCTGCTATTTATTTTTATGTCAATTCCTCTTTTTGCGCAAAGAGATCTGGAAAAAGAGCTGGGTGGTTACAGAAACCCTGAAGAAATGGTTACATTCTCAGAGAATCTTTCTTTTAGTAAGGCCGTAGAAATATTGAATAAAGTAAGCGAAAAAACTACAGGAAAAACCGTTGTATCGACTGTTCCTTATGACAGTCCAATTGGCATACAAATAACTCAGATGCCTTTTAAGAAAGCTCTTACTATGATTGTTCAGTATGCTAATCTAATGTTTGAAGAAAAGACAGATATTATAGTAATTAAATCCAAAACTGTTCAGACGGAAAAAAGTCCCTCAGAAATTTACGCTCCGGTTAATACAAGAGAAGTAAAGATATCGGCAGTTTTTTTTGAAGCGGATGTTTCCAATATGAGGAACCGCGGAATTAACTGGCAGTTTTTGCTGGCTCAGAAAGGTGTAACACTCGGGACCAGCCTGGCTTCAACAGCTACTACACAGGGGACTGGTTTTGATCTCAATGCAGCTGCTACTAGTTTTTCTTTGGGGAAATTTGCCGGAGATGCTACAGAATTGTTCAGAATCTTTGAGGAAGAAAATCTTGGAGAAATTATTGCAAGTCCTTCTATTACTGTAAGGAACGGTCAGGCGGGCAGAATTCAAATTGGTTCTGACTTTTCAACAAAGATAAAAGATTTTTCGGGCAACGTGGTTGAGAAGTTTTTCTCGAGCGGTTCGATTATTGAAGTAACGCCATTTATCAACAATGAAGATAACATCGACTATGTCCTGCTGAAGTTAAACCTTGAACGCAGTTCTGCTTTTCCTTCGGAAGTATCGACTGAAATCAGAAAGACATCAGCTACAACGCAGGTGCTTATGCTGAATCATGAGGAGACTGTAATCGGTGGCTTATATATTAATGAAGAAACAAAAGTAAGAAACGGTATTCCAATCCTGAAAGATTTACCCTGGTGGGTATTTGGCATCAGATATTTAACCGGCAGTGAGCAGGTTGATATTAGGAAAAAGGAAGTTGTAATACTGCTTAAGGTGGAACTTTTGCCGACATTAAAGGAAAGAGTCAACGCAGCAACCGAGGAAAACAAACTGAGACAAGAGTTAAACAGCTATAAAGAGAAACTTGAACAATTTAAATCCCAAAACCTGAATCAGACCAAAGAAAATAAATAGGATGGAAAATGGAATCAATTCTAATTGTTGATGATGATGTAAATTTATGTACAGTTCTTCAGGAAGAATTATCTGAAATAGGTTACACGGCCTATGTGGCTAACGGAGCTGATGAAGCCTTTAAATTTTTAAGCGATAACGTCAGGGTTGATCTTATTCTGCTTGACCTTAAGATGCCAGAGAAAGACGGCTTCTATGTACTTGAAACACTAAGGTCAAAAAAAATAAATGCAAAGGTAATTGTTCTTACAGCTTATGCCGATGTTAAAAGTGCTATTGATTCAGCTAAGATGGGAGCCAGCGATTTTATCAGCAAACCTTACGACTTTGATGAATTATTAATAACAATTAGAAAAGTACTCCAGAAAGAAAAAGACAATGAAGATTAGCGTTCGAATTCTACTAATCAATTTTTTAATAGTTGTTTTAGTATTTGTTAGTTCTACCATTGCGTTTTATTCACTGACAAGAAAAATTCTGACTTCGCAACATTCGCGAAATCTGTTGAACTCCGCTAAAGATTTTGCATATACTATCCAGTCCATCTCTCAGGAGACAGATGAGGATTTCCTTAAAATCATCTCATCAAACCAGCCTGGCAAGTCAGTCAGTATCGCGGACACTAAAGTAGATTTTATTTTCAGCGTTAATTCGGATTCTACCATTAACCACTCCTTCTTCTTAATCAAACCGGGTTTATATACTGATATAAAATTTGACAGACTCTCCAGGTTTATGGAAGCTTATCCTAATCTTTTGTTGAAAAAGTACATAAAAAATAATAAAACCGTATTTTACTTTGGCAGAATTATCAATACAGAGCTGATGGATAATATCGCCGGACGGATAAGGGCTGATGTATCTCTGTTCCGGAATAATGTTCCTATTGTTACTTCAAATCCTGCGACAAATCAAAAGTTGTTACTAAACATTGCACAGTCAGCCAGGGAGCTTCTGTTGAAAAACAATTTTGATATTGCAAAAGAAGAACTTGCCAATGCTGATTTTTATGCTACTTATTATTCGCCTAAGGAATTGCATTTTGTGGACTCAAATATTGGCTTTCTTATTTTCACCACCTTGCCTGAAGCCGCCGAATTAAGAGACAATATTAATAATATTCTTGTTATAATTGGTTTTACAGGCATATTCCTTTCACTAATTCTTGTGCTGATATTTACAGAAAAAATTCGCCGTCAGATAACCCAGCTTTCCAGAGCGGCTGATATCACCCGTGGCGGTGATCTGAAGCACCGCGTCAGTATGCTAACCAAAGATGAACTTGGCAGTCTTGGGCTTGTGTTCAATAATATGCTTGATGAGCTTGAACGCAATCAGTCGGCTAAAAATGAATATACCGAGTTTATTACATTAATTAATCAGAACCCTACGCTGAAGGAAGTATCTGAAGCAGCTCTAAATAAAATTATTAAAGCTACCGGTTTTACCGTTGGAAGGCTTTTTCTAATAGAAAATGGATACATAAGACTCATATCTTCATTCGGACTTCACAACGAGCTTATTAAAGCGGCCGGAATAAACATTGGTTTGTATCAGACAATTCAGGAAAAGGGCGAGCCGGCTGAGTTTTCATTCAGCGATAATCTTCCGAAGCTTGATGCCGGACTTGTAAGCCTCGAAGTAAAATATCTCCTGCTTTACCCTGTCATATATAATAAGAAAGTAATCGCGATACTTGAGCTTGCTTCGGTCAATGAGCTTAAAGCGGGGGTTAAGGAATACCTTGCCAATATCGATCACCAGCTTGCTATCGGGTTAAGTAATGCCGGAGCTTTCAATCAGCTTGAGAATCTTGTCGATGAATTGAAAAAATTAAACGATGATTACTTAAAGCAGAATGAGCAGATAACCAGTCAGAACAAAATACTGCTCGAACTTCATAAACAACTGGAAGAGAAAGCGGAAGAGCTTGAACAGCAGAGAGGCAAGGCAGTTGAGTCTGCCATGCTTAAATCACAGTTCCTTGCCAGTATGTCGCATGAACTTAAGACTCCGCTTAATTCCATACTTGGACTTACTGAACTGATGCTGCATGAACAGCCTCTGAACCAGTTAAGCCATGAGAAGCTTGAAATAGTTTTCCGCAACGGAAACCGTCTGATGAACCTGATAAATGATATTCTCAATTTCTCACGGCTTGAAGCAGGGCGCATGGAAATTCAAAATGAAAATTTCAGGTTTAGCGAACTGACTGAGGAAATTAAGGCAAACATCATCCCGCTGCTAAAAAGCAAAGAAATATTGTTTGGTATTAATAACTTTGCCGGAGCCGAAGCTGCTGTCTTTGCAGATAAGTTTAAAATACTTCAGGTACTGATAAATCTCTTAAGTAACGCGGTCAAGTTCACCGAGCACGGCAATATTGAGCTGGATATAAATATACCTGATGATTCATCAGTCAGTTTTGAAGTAAGTGATACCGGCATTGGCATATCTGACAGCGATAAGGAAATTATTTTTGAAGAATTCCGCCAGCTTGACGGCACATCAAAACGCAAGTATAGTGGTGCCGGACTCGGGCTTGCCATCAGCCGAAAATATGCTGAACTTCTTAACGGCACGCTTATCTGCCATAGCAAACCTGGGAAAGGTTCAAAGTTTATCTTCACTATTCCGGTTAAGTTTATACAAACAGAACTGACAGATAAAGTTATTCCGTTTTCCGAGTATGTCCCCGGTATCTTTTCAAAGTCAATCCTGGTAATAGATAATGATAATGAGTGCCTGAATATTGTAAAACAATATTTTACTCTCAAAGGCTATAAGGTTGACAGAGTTACAGGTGCAAGCATGGCAATGACGGCAGCCGAAGAAAGTTTTCCAATTGCCATTGTTATAAATACAAGATTTGAAGAAAACTCAGCCTGGGATATTTTGACTGAATTAAAGAAGTCGGAACTGGTAAAGGATATTCCTGTTATCATGATGGCACTTCTGGAAGAACTTAATATAGGTTACGGACTTAATGTTTATGACTTTCTGTTGATGCCCTTTGAGGAAAAGTCTGTTATCAGTTCATTTAATAAGCTGGAACGCCTTGCGCAAAAGCAGATTCGAAATATTGTTTATTTAGGCGCGGATGAAATAGCATTTTTAGACATTAAAGAAAAGCTTAACCGCATTGGCTATAAGGCTGAGTTCATTGATAATGCTTCTTCCGCACTGCGCCTGGTTTCAAAGCTTCAGCCGGATATTATCCTGATTGATTCACTAGCGAATGAAGATGGAGGTATGTATCTGGTCAGTAAACTAGCAAATTCAATTGATACCATGGATATTCCGGTCATGCTCTGCATTAATCAGGAGCTTTCGGCTAATGACAAGGCAACGCTTAATAGTGCTGTCGAGAAAATGGCAATGCTTTCAAAAGGTAATCCGCGCGATATTCTGCGCCTGATAAGAGACAAAGTTTATTTTGAAGAGGGGTTAACCGGTAAGGATGTACAGGAAATTTTTATGGATTCTTCCACAGATAAAAATGCCGGGACAAGAAGCGACACACCTGAGAAACATAAGGTTCTTATTGTTGATGATGATACCGATACGCTTTTTACAGTCGGAGAAATTGTGCGCAGGACCGGTTGTGAAACTGTCTTTGGACATAATGGTTTAGAGTGCCTCTCAGCGCTTCAGCAATATACACCTGACCTGATACTACTCGATATTATGATGCCTCTGATGGATGGTTTCGAGACTATCAAAAGAATAAGAGCCGATAAGAATATTTCCCATATTCCGGTTTTTGCCCTTTCGGCTCTCGCAATGATTGAGGAAAAAGAAATTGTAATCAAAAACGGCTTTGATGATTTTATCCCAAAACCTGTAAATCCGAGTCTCTTAGCCTTTAAAATAGAAAAAATATTACTTAACAAATCAGCAAAAGTTTAATCATGGCAAAAAAGATACTTGTTATTGATGATCATCCTGATAGTGTATTCCTGATGCAGGAAAGACTTCAGCGCGAAGGCTATGAAGTCATAACCGCCTATGACGGGCAGAGTGGTCTTGAGCGCGCTTTTAACGAAATTCCCGATATTATACTTCTCGATGTTATGATGCCCGGCATGAGCGGACTAGAGGTTTGCCGTATACTTGTAAGCACTCCTACTACAAAGGGGATCCCCGTCATATTTGTAACAGCCAGGACAGAGGCTGAAAGCACAAGGGAAGGGCTGCAGGCCGGAGCGTTTGATTATATCAGGAAACCAGTCAATAAAGTTGATCTCCTTGCAAGAATAACTTCAGCCCTTAAACTGAAGGAATCTACAAAGCTTCTTCTGGAGCTTGAAAAAATAGACACATTTGCCGCTACAGTTGTTACGGCAAACCATGAAATCAAACAGCCTCTGACTTTAATAAACCTTTCCACAGCATCAATAAGAAGAGAAATCAACAAAGAAGTAATTTCCCGCGAAGCTGTTTTGAAGAAGATTGGATTTATTGAAACTGCTATAAAAGAAATCAATGTAGTCCTGGAAAAATTTAAGGCAATTAAAAGCCCGAACTTCTCACAATACATAAACAATATTAAGATGGTAGATCTCGACACTCCATCGGATGACAAGCAGTAGATCAAACAGGCCGGTCTGTTCTAAAAATACAGACGTGATCCAACAAAATTTCTTAGCGAATCTATAACACGGGGACTAATTTTATCTGACTTTTCTTAATTCGGAGAGAATAACAGCCGCGGCACTGGCTACATTTAGCGATTCAGCCCTCCCATACTTTGGAATAGTAATGGTTTTATCTGTCAGCCTTAATATCTCCGGCGATGGACCATTTGCTTCATTACAAAAAACAATTACAGCCGGACCGCCAGGGTTGAACTGATATATGTTATCTCCTTCCGTATCTGCAACCAATATTCTGTAATCCCGCTTGTGCAGTTCTTCAAGCTCCCTTACAATATTAGCAGATTGCTTTGCAAGTATGTGAAACAGAGAACCCATACTTGAGCGGACAAGCTTTGGGTTAAATAAATCGACTGTGTTCTCACTTGCCAGTACCTCTGTAATGCCAAACCAGTTACAGGTTCTTAGAATTGTTCCGGCATTACCAGGGTCAGAAATATCGTTGAGGGCAACTATAAGATTTCCATTACCAAAAACCTGCTCTGTCCAGTCTGGTATTTCAAAGACGGCGGCGATACCCTGGGGAGTTTTAGTATCGCAAAGCCTCTCAAAATCATGTCCGGGCAGAATTTCTAATCCTTTATTGAGATATTTTGCGATAAATTCAGGATTACTATTCGCGAAATTTACAGAAGAGAAAAGAGCTGCTAAAGTGAACGAACTATTTAGTCCCTCTTCAACCAAACGCTTCCCTTCCACGATAAATTTATTTTCTTCCTTTCTGCCTTTCTTTTTTAATAAAGAAGAATATTTCAGCAGTTCATTTTTTGTAATCATTTATATCGGGAACAATATTTAATAAATAAAACACACAGGCTGACGTAAAGCTCAACAGCAATATGTCATTTATTAAGAAAAATGGGGTATTTGTTAATACTATTTACTGCCATAATAAATTTATAGCCGTTACATATCCTAATTTTAATAACGAGGTTTTCATGCCCTTAAAAAAAACGAAGAATAAAATGATTGCCGGTGTCTGTGGCGGTATTGCCGAATGGCTGGGCTTTGACCCTGTCATGATTCGCATAGCCTATGTGTTAATTTCAATATTCAGCGCTGGCTTCCCAGGGGTCTTAGTTTATATCATTCTCTGGATTGTAATGCCTGCAGCCGATACGGATATATAACTGCAGGATTGAAAATAATCTCGTATCCAGCATAAAAAAGACGCGCCTTGAACATGCCAGACTTAGCATCGTTATAGATTATCGCCTTCTAAATTTCACGAAAGCGATAAAATGGGATTCATTACTTATAATTATGAGAAGCCATGCGGAAACAGATAGTATGTCGGGGGAGCTATTTTCCTTCAAACAAAAGCTTTTCGATTAACTCTGATGCGTTCTGCACATACTTCGGGCATGTAACTTTATTAATACTGTCAGCCAGTACTACTTCCCGTTCTTCAGGTTTAGTCATATCGTAGCCAAGCAGATCGCTACATTTAAGCGAACCGTACTGTTTCCTGAACTCTTCTATGAACTTATGTGTAAGGGAGTAAGTCTTTTCTTTTGCCGCCAGATCGTCAAGACTATACTTGCCGTACTTTAATCCAATCAGCATTAAGGCACCTGTAACAGCTCCGCAGGTTTCACCGCTGTAAGCCATCCCTGCTCCAAATGGACATGCAACTTTTAATGCTGTCTGACTATCGAGACCAAGTTTTTCTGAGTAAGTTGAAAAGACTGACTGGGAACAGTTGAATCCCGACATAAATTTTTCTACTGCATCTTCCGATTTGTCCATATTATTAATTTCCTCTTATTATATAATCTTACAAAACAACTATATACCAAATTGTCTAAGGTGATGATCCATGTGAAGATATATCAGTCGTCCCCACTGCCATTTTGTCAGTTTTCCAAAGGCAGGATGCGGATAAAGCACAACTTTGTTCTCCTCTGAGGCGAATCTGTCCATCATCTGAAATAATTGTGCAACATCTCTGGCGAATTCAGTCGGTTTTGTTCCCTGCTTATCCTGATCAATTTCGGGCACAGTCTTAATCTTCCCCTTTGGAGCTTTGACTATTGTAAGAACAAGCCATTTGAGTAGTGTACGGTAAATAACTGTGCCCACAGGTTTGGTTTTTATTTTGCCATCGGTCATTCTCAGTTGATCGGTCATGTGGCATACGGTCTGGGAAACGGTCATACTTCCCCAGAGCCTTTCGCTTCCGGCTGTCAGCTTATTAATTCTTTCAGTAAGCGCGACCCGGTCTTTAGTATCATAAAAATTTTTCATAAACTGCTCTCTAAAATATTTCAGTATGTAAGATAAATAAACCGGCTATAGTATTTGTCAATGCAAAAAAAAAGCGGAGCATAAAAATACGTTCCGCCTTTTTTGAGAAAAGATTTTACAACCGACAGATTATTCTTTCGTAATTTTTGTATTTTCAATCATGACAGGATAAGAATAGCCCGCACCGAAGTCAATATCGACAGCTACCTTACCTTCAACCGTAATAACTTCGCCTACGTTCGTGCTTTCCTTGCTTGTTACCATCAGGTCATAGTTGCCTGCATCGTTTGTTCCATCCTGAATATGTATCCAGTTGCGGTCCATAATGCCCGGGTTATACTTTGTTACCTTGCCTCTGACTTTAACTATTTTACCGTTAAGTGCGGCTTTCTCCTTAAATATCTGAGCTACGGTTTTTCCTCCTTTGGCAGATTCAACTGCCACCTGTTCAGGGACTGATTTAACCTGCGGATGAGCCGGCATAGCTCCGCCCGTTGTCGCCTGTCCGTTGCCTTCCTGTCCTCCCCTTACGCAGTCTTCAACAAAAAGTATCGATTCAAATGTACGTTTTAAGGTTTCGCTTTTGAAATTCTTCATTTCCATCGCACGCGAAAAGCTTATGGTTTCACCTTCCTCAATGACCAGTTGGGGTACGGCAATCCAGTAATATGAGCTGTTTTCATTTACCAGCATGTATGTGTAATTCGTAGCATTCATTTTATCAATAACCTTTGCCGTATGAACGGTGCCTGTCATTGCCGGAGCGTTGCCAGGTTTGTGTCCGTTTTTTCTGCATGCCGAAAAGCTGAAAACAGCAAGAACCAGTAGTACATATAAAGAGCGTTTCATCTATCTATCTCCAATAATTTAGTTAAATAATTTTGTTTGCTAAAATACAAAAAAGTTAATTAAAACTTCCAGTAATATGAATATTCATAAAGAGAAATAAGAAATATCAACTCAGCAGTTGCTGAAAATTAAATATTCTCAAACCGGGTCAATATGCACAAAAGCCTTCTGCACGTTCGGCAAATCCTCTATAGCGTATTCAACACCTTTGCCAATATCGTGAGATTCTTTGGTTGTTGCCAGTTTATTTACTTCAATGTGTATCTCGATATGAAATTTATCCCCTACATAATGTGAACGCAGGTCGTTTAAACCTTCTACTCCCTTTACTTTCAAAGCGCGGGTTGTAATTTCCATGATAAGATTTTCATCTGCCGCGCGTCCCATCAGGTAATCAATATTTTCTTTCCCTATTTCATAGCCCGAACGAAGGATAAAGAAGGCAACTACAAGCCCCCCTACTCCATCGATTCTCGGATAACCTGCCTGAACACCGATGATGCCTATCAGCGCAATCGATGAGGCAAGCACATCATTTATGCTGTCAACCGACTGCGCCCTTATAGCCGGACTGTTAAATTTTTTACCAATGTGAATCTGGTAACGGTTTAAAAGTATCTTTGAGACTATGGTAATGCCAAGAACTATATAAACATATTTATTTATGCTGACATCGGCCGGACTGATAATTCTTTTTATAGACTCCTGAATGATATCCAGTCCGAGCACACCGGCAAATACAGCAACAATAAAGGTAGCAATAGGCTGGGCAGCCGTATGTCCGAACTGATGATCATTATCAGGCTTTTGAGATGATATCCTTACGCTGTACTTGATAGCAATCGATGAGATTATGTCTGTCGAGGAGTTTACAGCCTCAGAAATCATTGTGATGGAATTAGAGATTATGCCCACAGTTAGTTTTATGACAAACAAAAATACATTTGTCCAAAGCGCAAGCGTTGTAGCTTTTTTAAGATGGTCTGACATATCCGGCTTAATCTCCTTAACTTTTACCAAATTATTATAAAATTGCGAATGATTGTACAGACGCATTGCTGTACGGAATGAAATATATTACATATCATGTATTTTATACAAAAGCGCTTTTACTTATCAGGACTTTTCAGCCCATACTTCTGCAATAGTTACAATATTCCTGACGGACATTTCCATATCCTGTACGGCTACCCATTCCAGCCGGCTGTGGAAGCTGTGTTCGCCTGCAAATATATTTGGCGTTGGCAGTCCCATGTACGAAAGTCTTGAACCGTCCGTACCTCCTCTGATTGGCGAAAGTATCGGCTGTATGCCAAGTCGACCTAAAGCTTCAATGGCATATTCGGCAACCTGCGGATAGTTCTCCAGCACGTATTTCATATTGCGGTACTGTTCGATAATTTCATAATCCATTCTGGAACCAGGGAATGCCTCCACCGCTTTTTCAGCCAGTTCTTTTAGGAGTATCTCATATTCTTCCAGCTTTTCGGTTACAAAATCGCGCGCGATAAACCTGACGACAACAAGTTCTTCATTTCCGTTAACCGATGTAACATGAATAAATCCCTCGCGCTTCTCTGTAGTCTCGGGTGAAAGGTGGTCTTTCGGAAGACTGTCAATAAAGTAAGAGGCAACCTTTATTGCGTTAACCATTTTATCCTTTGCATATCCCGGGTGTATGTTCCTGCCTATAAATTTAACGACAACCGCATCGGCGCTGAATGTTTCTATTTCAACTTCGCCCCTCGATGAACCATCTACAGTATAGGCATACTTCGCTCCGAATTTTTCAACATCAAACTTCTCTGTGCCGCGGCCTACTTCCTCATCGGGAGTAAAGCAGACTTTTATAGTTCCATGTTTTACTTCAGAATGCCGGATCATATAATTCATAGCATCGATTATCTCAGCTACACCAGCCTTGTTATCGGCGCCAAGCAGGGTTGTTCCATCCGTTGTTATTATGTCAAAGCCTGCCATGTTCTTCAGGTCAGGGTTTTTTTCTGCTTCAATTACCTGAGTTTTATCATTAGGCAGAACAATATCGCCCCCCTGATAGTTTTTATGTATAATGGGATTTACATTTAGTCCAGTTACAGCCGGAGAAGTATCAACGTGAGCGATAAAACCTATGACCGGCACATCCTTATCGACATTTGACGGCAACGTGGCAATAACGTAGCCATATTCATCGAGATGCGCGTCTTCCAGACCAACCGCCTTCAGCTCTTTTACCAGAACTTTCAAAAATATCAGTTGCTTTGCCGAGCTTGGGAATGTATTTGAATCCTCATCAGACTGCGTATCATACTTAACATAATTAAGAAATCTATCCGCACATGTAAATCTGTAGTCAGGATCGAACATATAAAAGCCTTTTCTTATTAGTGATTAATAACTAAACTGAGCGGACAAAAACCTTTTGCGCATTTAACGCGCTAAGTATTAAACAACAAAAATAAACAACCCAAAATGTAAAACAAAGATGCGAAAAACAGATGTAAACACCAACTACAAATTAACAAAATTGAAATAACAGCCAATAAAATTTCAAAGGAGTCTGATAATAAAGCAGGAGCATCTCCTTAATCGTAATCCATCGGACATTTCTAATTCTAAACAGTAAAAATCATGGTTTCAAAGCAGGGATGATAGTCCGGGGGATTAAACTGGTTTTTACGCTGTTAACTGAGAGCCTTATAGATTCTGAATATACTTCCCCGGTAAAATCTTTGGCAGATATGTAATAATGTCAGGGTATTTCTGCCATATTGTTAGGATGATATTGTTGTTATCAATGATTTCCTGTTACATCCGGGTAATATGTTTATAGAATTACTACGCTGAAGTTTGTATGTTACAGTCCTGTTTTATGAAATTTGAGAAGATATTTTTATGCCTGTTAAAGCCGGTAAACATTTTACGATACCAATATTTATCCCGGGACTTGCCTGTCCGTTTCAATGTGTTTTTTGCAATCAGAAGGAAATCTCAGGACATCTTAAAATCCCTGAGCCTGATGAAATAACCGGTCTGATTGAAAGGTATCTTCATACAATTGATAATAAAAAGAGTGCGGTTGAGATAGGTTTCTTTGGTGGGAATTTTACGGGTGTAAGCGTTTCGGAACAGGAAAAGCTTCTTAAAATCGCTAATGTATATATCGATAAAGGACTCGTCAGCTCAATCAGAATTTCTACGCGCCCGGATTATATTAGCCCGGAGATACTCCGGTTTCTGAAGTCGTATAATGTCGGGACAATCGAGCTTGGTGCGCAGTCGCTCGATGATGATGTACTAAGGCTTAGCGGGCGCGGTCATAAGGCTTTGGATGTTGTGAAAGCATCTGAGATGATAACTTCTCCCGGCTTTTCGCTTGGGTTGCAGATGATGACAGGTCTGCCTGGTGATACGCTGGAGAAGTCGATTTATACGGCGCGCAAAATTATCTCGCTTGGAGCCGATAATACGAGGATATATCCTGCGCTGGTAATTAAAAATACAAAGCTTGAAGAGATGTATCTGTCGGGGAAATATAAGCCGCTTAATCTTGACGAAGCCGTACTCTGGTCAAAGGAGTTATTTAAAATATTTGAGGAAGGCAGGGTAAATATTATACGTGCAGGGCTGCATCCGTCCGAAGGACTTCTTAGCGGAGAATCGCTTGTGGCGGGGCCGTTCCATGTATCGTTCCGCGAACTGGTCTTATCGGAATTATGGAAGGAGACTTTTGCTCAGTTAGGGGAAGCTTCAGAGGGTAGTATTACGATACATGTGCCGGAGAAGGAATATAATTATGCTGTCGGCTATAACGGGGAAAATAAAAAGCTACTCAGAAAAAATTACAGGGATGTTCGTTTCATAAAGGACAGCTCTCTGACAGGCAGGCAGTTTCGTGCTTATTTTAATTGATAAAAAGATTCCGGGAAAGGCAAAGCTAAGTTTGTCCCGCACCGGTGAAATAATTGAGCTTGAAACTGCGGGTATTACCTACAATGCTATTTCGGGGCACCCGGATATATTCTTTTTTCAGAGCATCTCCGGTTTAATTATGGCGCCCGGACTGCCGGAGAAATATTTTGAATTTCTTGATAAAAAAGGAATACGTTTTATTAAAGGTAGCTCCGCCGTTGGAGCGAAGTATCCTGAGAGTGCCGCTTATAATGCCGTAAGAAATGAAAATTATCTAATTCATAACCTTTCAGCCACAAATTCCTCTATACTTGAAGATTCCGTAAGTCTGGAAAAGATAAACGTCCGGCAGGGTTACTGTCGGTGCAATCTTATCGCGTTGAAGGAGGATCACTTTATTACATCGGATGAGGCGATTGACAGAGAGCTTAGGTCGCGCGAATTAAAGTCTTTATATATTTCACCAGGAGAAATAATTCTGCCGGGTTTTCCGCATGGTTTTTTAGGCGGTGCGTGCGGAGTATTTGAGAATAAATTCTTCCTTATCGGGAGCCTCAATTCATTAAGCAACGGAGAAGAGTTGCACAGATATCTTGAATCATTGGATTATACAATTATAGAATTATATAATGGGCAGGTTTTTGACGGGGGAAGTATTTTGTTTATCGCTGAATAAAGTGCAGAAGGCAGGGTTCAAAGGAAAAAGGGCTAAACAGGAACATTTCTCTGGTTTGATTCAATTATAATAACTAATTTTGTAAACTTATAAAGATAAAGCCTAAAAAATATTAATAAAAACATTGGAGCATTTCATGTTAAAAAAGATAATTGTTCTTTCTTCGATTTTTACAATCGGTTTGTTGATTGCGGGTTGTGGCAAAGGTAAAACGGCTATAACTATGGCGGGTTCGACTGCTTTTCAGCCTTTTGCTGAAAAACTTGCCGAACAGTATATGAGTACGCATAACAACGTTTCAATAACAGTACAGGGTGGCGGTTCGGCTGTTGGTATTCAGTCGGCTAATTCAGGTGCGGCACAAATTGGCATGGCTGATCTGGTTATATTGCCGGATGAAGCAAAGGCACTTACGTCTGTTGCGGTTGCCAAGGACGGTATTGCTGTTGTGGTTAATCCCAAAAACAGCGTAATGAGCCTGACAACCGATCAGGTACGCGACATATTCAACGGCAGGATTACAAACTGGAAGGAAGTCGGCGGTACTGACGCTGCAATTACTGTTGTCTCACGTGAAGCCGGCTCCGGCACAAGGTCGTCATTCGAACAGATAGTAAAGGGAATTGTACTGAAGAAAGAAGCTCTCATTCAGGATTCTAACGGAACAATCAGGGAGACTGTAGCTAACGATGTTAACTCGGTCGGTTACCTTTCACACGGACTTATTAACGAAAAGATAACTGCGCTCAGCCTCGATGGTCAGGCATGTACATCTGAATCAATTATTGCGGGTGACTATAAGATTGTAAGACCGATATACCTGCTGGTAAAAGGTGATGCGCCGGGCGAAGTAGGGAATTTTATTGATTATATTCTTTCGCCTGAAGGCCAGCAGACAATTAAGGCAAACCATTTATTGCCTGTTAAATAACATAAATTTTTACTGACTGGAAAAATTAGATGAAATTGATTGGTGAGAAGGGAGTGCAGCGCGCACTTATGTTCACGGCGTTTTCAGCTATATCGGCATTGCTGCTTATAGCTCTTTTTATTTTAAGCGAAGGTCTCCCTTTTATTTTCAGGTATGGCATAAAGGATTTTCTTTTCTCAAATGACTGGGTCCCTCAGCAGGGCAGGTTCGGTATATTTCCGATGATTGCTGCCTCGCTATGGGTTACATTCGGAGCGATGGTTGTGGGTGCTCCGCTTGGAGTGGCAGTCGCGCTTTTCCTGAGTGAGTACGCACCCAGGCCAGTTATGAGAGTTATTAAACCCACGATAGAGTTGCTTGCAGCTATTCCATCGGTTGTTTATGGTTTTATCGGCGTAATGGTACTGGCTCCGTTAATCAGAGAGTTCTTAGGCGGGCCTGGTTTATCACTTCTGGGAGGCTCGATTATTCTCGGTATTATGATACTTCCTACTGTAATCAGTATTTCTATTGATTCTATTCTTACTGTACCTCAGTCATACCGGGAAGGTTCGCTTGCCCTGGGTGCTACGACATGGCAGACAATTTATATGGTTACTATCAAAGCTTCCAAATCGGGCATTATTGCAAGTATAATTTTGGGACTTGGCAGAGCTGTAGGTGAGACGATGGCTGTAATAATGGTTGCGGGTAACTCGGTTAATATTCCCCATTCGCCTCTTGATTCGGTCAGAACGCTTACTGCCAATATCGCCCTTGAGATGAGTTACGCTACGGGTATGCACCGTCAGGCACTCTTTGCAACGGGCGTTGTGCTTTTAGTCGGCATTATCATACTTAACTCTATCGCAAGCGTTGCATTAAGGAAAAGGATGGTTAAAAAATGAGAATCCATCCAAGGCACATACAAAAAGTCGCAGTCGTCATGCTTGGCGGAGCTGCGTTGTTTACGCTTCTGATACTTATTTTTATTATTGGTTTTATACTGGAAAAAGGTCTGCCGGTAATAAGCCTCAGATTTCTGACGGGGAAGCCTGAAGACCTTGGGCGTTCGGGAGGTATATTTCCTACTATAATCGGGACAATACTTTTACCTCTGCTTGCAATTATAATTGCTACTCCGCTTGGTATTTTTACATCGGTCTATCTTTCCGAATACACCAAAGAGACAAAACTGACAAAGGTTATACGCTTTGGCACAGACTGTCTGGCAGGTATTCCATCAATTATTTTTGGTTTGTTTGGTTATATATTCTTTGTTGTAACACTTGGCTTGGGCTGGTCGATACTTTCAGGCGGACTTACGCTTGCGGTTATGATACTGCCTACGATTATCCGCACATCGGAGGAAGCGATTCGTTCGGTACCAAAATCTTACCGCGAAGTAAGCTTCTCGCTTGGTGCCACAAGCTGGCAGACAGTTAAAAGAGTAATACTGCCGAACGCATTGCCCGGAATAGTTACCGGAGTTATGTTAAGCATTGGACGATCGATCGGAGAAACAGCGGCGGTTATTTTTACAGCAGGCTCATCGCTTAGACTGCCTGAGAGTATTCTTGACTCCACGCGTACAATGGCTGTGCATTTCTATATTCTTGCACGCGAAGGTATCTCCCAGGAGAATGCTTACGGTACTGCTGCTACGCTGATAATCGCCGTGTTGTTTATAAATCTTTCAGCTTACTGGATGATGAGCCGTTTCATCGCCAAAAGAAGTTAAATTAAACTGGTTATTGAATGAATGATAAATTTAACATAAAAAATCTTAGCTTTTATTTTGGCAAAAAGAAATGTCTGAGCAATATTAACTTTGATATTGTCGCAAATGAGATACTCGGCATAATTGGTCCTTCCGGCTCGGGTAAGACGACATTTTTAAGAGCGTTAAACCGAATGAACGACCTTGATATAATGCCCCGCGTTGAGGGACGCATTTTAATGGATGGCAATGATATTTATGCTACCGGATATGATGTTGTTTCGTTAAGAAAGAAAGTCGGGATGGTCTTTGCTATGCCGGTGCCACTTCCCATGAGTATTTATGAAAATGTTGTTTATGGACCGAGGCTTTCAGGCATTTCTGATAAAAACCGTTTGGACGAACTTGTCGAAAAGTCGCTGACATCGGCGTATATTTGGGAAGAAGTAAAAGACAGGCTTAAGACTTCCGGTATGAGGCTTTCGGGCGGACAGCAGCAACGCTTATGCCTTGCGAGAGCACTTGCAATGGAACCTGATGTGATTTTGCTCGATGAACCATGCTCCGGACTCGATCCGATTTCTACTTCAAAGATTGAGGATGCACTTACGATACTTAAAAAAGATTATACGATTATTCTCGTAACCAACAATACAAAACAGGCAGCCAGAGTAGCAGACCGCACAGCCTTTTTTCTGATGGGCGGACTTGTTGAATTTGGCGATACAAAGAAAATATTTACGGCTCCGGATCAAAAAGAAACTAATGATTATATAACCGGAAGATTCGGGTAGAAATGGAACACATAACAGCAACAAAAAATAAAATTGATGTCAAAGATCTGAATTTGTATTACACAAAATTTCACGCCTTGAAAAATATTGACATACCGGTTCAGTCAAATATGATTACTGCGCTCATCGGTCCTTCGGGTTGTGGCAAGTCCACGCTTTTACGCTCGCTAAACCGTATGAATGATCTGATCCACGGAGTAAAGATTACCGGTGAAGCTCTGCTCGATGGTGTTAATATTTATAGTCAGGATATGGAAGTTACCGAACTGCGCAAGAGAGTAGGTATGGTTTTTCAGCGCCCAAATCCGTTTCCCCTTTCGATTTATGAAAATGTAATCTATGGACTTAAAGTCGCAGGCATGAGCGGTAAAAGCAGGTTATCTGAAATCGCGGAAAAAAGTCTTAAAGCCGCATGGCTATGGGACCAGGTAAAAGACAGACTTAATTATCAGGCAACTGACCTCCCATTAGATCAGCAACAACGGCTCTGCGTAGCAAGACTTTTAGCTGTTGAACCAGAAGTGATTTTGATGGATGAACCTTGCTCCGCCCTTGACCCGATTGCAACACAGAAAATCGAAGAGCTGATGATAGAGCTTAAGAAAGATTACACGATTGTAATAGTAACCCATAATATGCAACAGGCAGCAAGAATCTCAGATTATACAGGCTATATGCTTCTTGGTGATATGATCGAATTTAATTTAACAAATCAGATATTTACCAGACCATCTAAAAAGCTGACTGAAGATTACATATCGGGCAAGTATGGTTAAAAATCCTGCATGAGAATGCATGATATGATGATGTTTCACTCCCCCGCTCCATTGTCAGGCTTTCTATCCTTTTTTTTGTGGGCTATAATTTCGGCATTTACGTAGAAGATTAAATCCTCGGCTATATTTGTTGCATGGTCGGCTAAACGTTCAAGATGGCGTGTTAGTACGATAAGATGCGCACAGGTTTCGATAACTGAACTATCCGACTGCATTTTAGCCACCAGGAATTTAAAGATATCTTTGTTCATCTTATCAACTATCTCGTCTGTTCCCATTACCTTTTCAGCCAGTTGGGCGCTATTGTTTACAAAGCAGTCTATAGCATCTTTGACCATCGTCTGCGCATATTTTCCCATTTCAAGAATCTTTGACTCAATTATAAGTTCATGATTAGCCGTGGTCTTTTTGACTCTCTGTGCAACATTAACCGCTATATCGCCACAACGTTCAAGCTGGTTGCTTATCATAAGAACTGACATAATAAACCTCAGGTCGGTTGCTACGGGCTGGAAGAGCGCCAGTATATTTTCACACTGTGTCTTAATCAGATTGTCATAGAGGTCAACTTCGAGTTCTTTTCCCTTAATGCCTTTTGTCAGTTCCTTATTGCCTGTTTCAAGAGCCGTTATGGCAATGCCTACCTGTTCATCAACAAGCGATGCCATTTTAATCAGATTTTCTTTCAGGCTGACGGTTTCTTTAGTAAAGTGTTCTTTCATGATAGTCCTTTTAAATCAAATTTTGTAAGAATAATTTATAACACATAGTTCAGGTCTGCATAAACTCATATATGCAACAAAATTTGATTCAAATCTAACAAAAAAATAAAAGATAATCTATTGAATTTATATTTATTCACAGGTGAAAAAAGGTATTCAGCGAAAAACAAATAACGACAGACATTATATGAACTGCAAAATGCTTTTGATGTCACATTTACCGTATGGAAAAATGAACCTTATAATGACAAGATGTAAATAAAAAAGGGTACCTTAATGGGTACCCCTTTTTCTTTGGAAAGATGTACAGAGTTTTAGTAGCGGTAATATTCAGGTTTGTATGGGCCTTCTACCGTTACTCCGATATATTTAGCCTGTTCGGTGCTTAATGTATCAAGTTCAACGCCTATCTGTCCGAGGTGAAGTCTTGCGACTTTTTCATCGAGATACTTAGGCAGTGTATAAACCTTATTTTCATAAGCCTTTGAGTTAGACCATAGTTCAAGCTGGGCTAATACCTGGTTTGTAAATGAATTTGACATTACAAATGAAGGATGCCCCGTAGCACAACCAAGGTTGACCAGTCTGCCTTCAGCCAGTACGATGATATCTTTCCCTTCAATGTTGTATTTATCGACCTGAGGCTTAATGGTGTCTTTCGTATTGCCGTAGTTCTTGTTTAACCATGCCATATCGATTTCGGTATCGAAGTGTCCGATATTGCAGACAACAGTTTTATCTTTCATTAACCTGAAGTGTTCTTCGGTAACAATGTTCATGTTGCCTGTAGCTGTAACAACAATATTGGCTCTTGGGACTGCGTTCGCCATTTTCTTTACTTCATATCCATCCATGGCAGCCTGAAGGGCGCATATCGGATCGATTTCGGTAACGATAACTCTTACTCCGGCACTTCTTAAGGACTGTGCCGAGCCTTTGCCAACATCGCCGTAACCTGCGACAACGGCTACTTTGCCGGCCATCATAAGATCGGTGGCACGCCTGATAGCGTCAACCAAAGATTCACGGCAACCGTACTTGTTATCAAACTTTGACTTTGTTACCGAGTCATTGACGTTGAAAGCGGGCACAGGCAACGTACCGTTTGCAACTCTTTCGTAAAGACGGTGAACGCCAGTAGTTGTTTCTTCCGAAAGACCTCTGATATCTTTAACAAGTTCAGGGAATTTATCGAGAACCATGTTGGTCAAATCGCCACCGTCATCCAGAATCATGTTAAGCGGTTTTTTATCTTCGCCGAAGAACAATGTCTGCTCAATGCACCAGTCAAATTCCTCAGCGTTCATACCTTTCCAGGCGTAAACAGGAATTCCTGCTACTGCAATTGCTGCTGCTGCATGATCCTGAGTGGAGAAAATATTACATGAAGACCATGTAACTTCTGCGCCGAGTTCAACCAGCGTTTCAATTAAGACTGCGGTCTGAATTGTCATGTGTAAACATCCTGCGATTCGCGCACCTCTAAGCGGTTTTGAAGGACCATATTCCTGTCTTAAGGACATAAGCCCGGGCATTTCAGCCTCGGCCAGTTCGATTTCTTTTCTGCCCCACGCTGCCAGCGAAATATCCTTTACTTTATATTTCGGTGCCAGGTATGTCTCTTTTTCTGTTATCTGACTCATTTATTATTTCCTTTTGCATATTTTTCAAATGTAGAAACCAGATCAAGATTTTCCCATGTAAAATCCTCATCGTTGCGTCCAAAATGGCCATAAGCGGAAGTCTTCTGATAGATAGGTCTTCTCAGCTTAAGGCGTTCGATGATTCCCTTAGGTGTAAGGTCAACTTCTTTCTGAATCATTTCAGCTATTTCCTTATCGCTGATAACACCGGTGCCTTTTGTATCGACAAAAATTGAAACGGGCTGAGCCACACCGATAGCGTATGCAACCTGAACAAGACATTCTTTAGCAAGCTTAGCTCCGACAACATTCTTCGCGATGTGGCGCGCCGCGTATGTAGCACTTCTGTCAACCTTGGAAGGATCTTTTCCCGAAAAAGCTCCGCCACCGTGAGGTGCCCATCCGCCGTATGTATCAACAATTATCTTTCTGCCGGTAAGACCGCTGTCGCCATGAGGACCGCCGATTTCAAAACGTCCTGTCGGATTAACGAAAATCTTAGTATTCTCATCTAAGAACTTAGCAGGGATAACCTGGTTAATTACATATTCGATAACGTCCGCTTTAATCTGTTCCTGCCTGGCATCGCCGTCATGCTGGGTAGAGATAACGACCGCATCGACTCTGAGCGGGGTATTGTTGTCATCATATTCAATAGTAACCTGGCTTTTAGCATCAGGTCTTAAATAAGGCATAAGACCATTCTTATTTTTTCTGATTTCAGTAAGCTTAAGCATGAGCTTATGAGCAAATACGATAGGCATAGGCATAAGCTCTTCGGTCTGGTCGCAGGCATAACCGAACATGATGCCCTGGTCACCCGCGCCACCTGTGTCAACACCCATAGCGATATCAGGAGACTGCGAATGAATAGCGTTAAGAACAGAGCATGACTCTGAATCAAATTTATAATCCGCACTTGTATAACCTATTTTTTGAACTGTTTTCCTAGCAACGTCCTGAATATCAATATAAGCCGTTGTAGTAATTTCGCCGCCGACTAATACAAGACCAGTAGTTACAAAAGTTTCGCAAGCCACTCTGGCGTTGGGATCCTGTGCATAAATAGCGTCTAAAACACCGTCAGAAATAGCGTCAGCTACTTTGTCGGGATGCCCTTCTGAAACTGATTCAGATGTAAAAAAATATGACATTTTTCTTTCCTATCCTTATTTTATTTATAAAAAAATGATTAATAAAAAACAATTTCCGAGGAATCTCCGGCGTTTAACTTCTGGAAATTCCCTTTAATAATTGCCGAATTACCGACAAGCGAATTATCAAGCAAAGCATTCTCAACATTAGCCCCATCTCCGATTATTGAATTTCTGATGATTGAATCTTTAATGATGCAGCCTTCGGAAATTGTCGTATAAGGGCCGATAACAGAATTTTTGACTACAGCACCCGGAGCAATAAAGACAGGGTGATTTATCACAACGGACTTAAGTTCGATGCGGGTCGCTTCCCGTTCAAGAATGAACCGGTTAGTTGAAAGAAGAGTCTCGGGTTTTCCGCAGTCGTACCATCCGTCAACGGGGAAAGTCGTAATTTCCTCGCCCATATCGATCATAATCTGCAGGGCATCGGTAAGCTGAAGTTCGCCTTTGGTTCTTATATCTTTTTCGACCAGTTCGTTTAAGCTCCTGATGAGTATATCGCTGTCGGAAATATAATAAAGTCCGACAAGAGCAAGCTTAGATATCGGTATTTTTGGTTTTTCAACCAGAGTAACTATCTTGCCGTTTTCGCATACAGCCACGCCGAAACGGCCGGGGTCTTCAACGGTCTTTACTCCAAGCGATGCGCATTTATTCTTAAAAACGTCTTTGAGATTAACATCAAAGATCGTATCTCCGAGTATAATAAAAATCTCTTTGTCATCGATAGTCGGAATAGCCGTGTAAATAGCATGTCCGAGACCGAGTATTTCTTTCTGTTTAATAAAGTCAGCCTGAAGTTCAGGATAGACATCAGAGATATAATCCCTGACCATTTCACCCAGATGACCAATAATAAAAGTTGCCTTGTGAATATCTTCGCTTAATAGTTTCTCAACTATATGACCAATAATTGGTTTGCCCCCAACGTTCAGGAGCACCTTTGGTATTGAATAAGTGTGAGGTTTCAGCCGGCTGCCGAAGCCTGCTACAGGTATAATTGCCCTCATCCTAATCCTCTTTTTTCTAAAAATTAAATGTAAAGCTAACTAAACGGGTTGTGAATATCAAGCAAAAGCAACTATGGGATGTACGACAAATTGTCCTCTTGGCTGTTACTCCCTGATAACGAATCGGAACGGAAATATGTCAGCGATGGAAACCGCCCGTCTAAGAACAGAAATAAAAAATAATAAAGCAAAGATGGGGATAACATGGGTGTACGGCAAATCTCCTTCAACAAAAGAAGAATAATACAGAACGGAAAAGCAGAAAATAATATTTTATTGTGCCTGAAAGGAAATTTATCGGGCGCAATTATTTCTATACAAAGTATTTTTCTTAGTACACAAGCAGTTTCTGCCTGCGCATAAGCAGTTTCTGCCTGCACACAAGCAGTTTCTGCCTGTGCATAAGCAGTTTCTGCCTGCGCACAAGCAGTTTCTGCCTATGCACAAGCAGTTTCTGCTTTTACACAAGTGATTTCTGCCTGCGCACAAGCAATTTCTGCCTGCGCACAAGCAATTTCTGCTTTTACACAGGCAAGTTCTGCAATTTACCAAGCCTGTCCCGAAATAAAATAAGCCATTTATGGACGTGAAAGAGCCTTTTTGGTAATTACACTAAGAATACAGGAACGTAAGACGGGTTTTATGCTGTCAGCCAAGTAACTTATAAATTCTGAATGCACTTCCCCGGTAAAATCTTTGGCATGTCTGTACCGGACGTATGACAAATTTTTCTTTTGGTTGTCAGCTTCGGAAACAAGCCTGGGCAGAAATATATCAGCAACGGGACTTTACCGATATAACAGCAAAAATGAGTATAATTAAGAGGGAAATTTGTCGTACACCCCGGTTATGGAAAAGCATTATTGCTTTTATTAGAAAAAAAATGAACCGGCAGGATAGAATATTCATTTTTTATTCTTTATCTTGCGCATTATTTTTAAGGTGACTGATGGAACATACTTCTAAAACGATTCTTCTTGTAGAAGACGAGGCAATACTCGCATACATGGAAATGCGCTGGCTGACAGATGAAGGCTTTAATGTTCTCCATGCGCTTACGGGCGAAATAGCTGTCAGTATGGTCGAGAATACGGATGTACCCATTAATCTTATTCTAATGGATATAGACCTTGGTAGTGGCATTGATGGCACACAGACTGCAAGCATGATATTAAAAAAGCATGATATTCCTGTTCTTTTCCACTCATCCCACACCGAAAAAGAAGTTGTAGATAAAACTGAAAAGATTACTTCTTACGGCTATGTGGTCAAAAATTCAGGCAATACAGTTCTTCTTGCTTCCATTAAAATGGCTTTCAAGCTACATAAAGCTCATCATGATCTAAAGGAAAAGGAAAAAGCTCTTACAGAAAGCCAGGCAAGACTAAGGCGTGCTGAACTTGTAGCTAAAACCGGCAACTGGGAACTTCACATTAATTCCGGCATAATGACCACTTCCAGAGGAGCAGGAAATATCTACGGGTTGCAGGGAGAACAGTTTAGTTTAGCCGAGATACAGGAAACTCCTCTGCCTGAATACCGTTCTGTTCTTAATGAAGCCCTGAAAAATTTAATTGAGAACGATGTGCCATATAATATTGAGTTTAAAATAAAGCAGTCCGATACGGGCGAAATAATTGATATTCATTCCAAGGCTGAATATGACAAGGAAAATAATATCGTTTTTGGCATCATTCGCGACATTACAGAGCGAAAAAGAATGGACCGCGCTCTTAGAGAAAGCGAAAGTGCTCTCAGGACTCTTATAAATGCTATGCCCGATATAGTATATTTTAAGGACGGACAGGGAAGGCTGCTCATCGCGAATGATTTCGATATTAAACTTTTTCAGCTTGAGGGCGTTGATTACAAAGGGAAGAAAGACAGCGAGCTGGCTGATTATTCCCCCTTTTACAGAGAGACTTTGCTTAGAGGTGAAGATTCAGATGAAAAAGCCTGGATACATGGAAGTGCAAGCCGGAACGATGAAACTATTCCAACTCCTGAAGGCGACAGTAGAATATTTGATATTATCAAAGTGCCTGCCTTTAATGAAGACGGCACGCGTCAAGGACTGGTTGTAGTCGGACGGGATATAACAGACCGCGTAAAGGCTAATAAGGCATTGCGTGAAAGCGAAAAACTATTCCGAACCACATTTGAAAATGCCACGACCGGAATTTGCCTTGTCAGTCTTGAAGGGAAATTCATACGGGTCAATAGTATGTTTTGCGCGTTTACCGGTTACACCGCCAATGAACTGACAAGTATGGAATTTATTGATATCACCTATGAAGAAGATAAATCTGCAAGCATTGAGCTTCTTCATAGACTTATTTCGGGGGATACTGAAAATTCTTCATTTGAAAAACGATACATCTGTAAAGACGGACAGATTATATGGGCTTTTGTTTCCGTGGCTATCATCTGGAATGAGGCGAAACAACCTCAGTATTTTGTTACGCATATTCAGGATATTACCCTGAGCAAAGAAGCTGCAGATTTACTGAGAAAAAATGAACAGACATTAAGGGTCATCCTTGACGAGTCAATTGATCCGATATTTCATTTCAAGTCTGACGGCACCTATAAATATGTAAATAATGCTTTCGCAAAAGGCATTGGTAGAGATGTAAAAGATATTATCGGCAAAAAGATATGGGATGTATTTCCCAAAAAAGAAGCTGACATGCGTTATGCAGTATTACAACAGGCATTTTTAAGCGGTCAGACAAAAACTATCGATGTATGCGTTCCAGGGGCTGATGGTGACAGATATTTTATTACGACCATCGTTCCCCTGCATGATGAAAAGGGAACAGTTTATTCAATTCTCTGCAGTTCCAAAGATATAACCGAGAGGAAAAAAGCTGAACTTATCGAAAAGGCACTCTTTGATATCTCCGAAGCTACGCATCTGGCTACTGATATGGAAGCTCTTTACAAACGAATTCATGAAGTTATCAACTCGCTTATTTCTGTAAAGAATTTATTTATTGCTCTTTATGAAGAGCAGAGCAACGAAATATCTTTTCCTTACTTTGTCGATGAATATGATTCATATTTTCCAAGGCAAAAATTAGTTAAAGGACTTACCGAATACATTCTGACACATGGTCAGTCTTTACTTCTTAATGAGCAACAGTTTAACGAACTGACAGAGACTGGCGAAGTAGAACTCGTTGGCACGCCTTCCGCGATATGGGTTGGTGTTCCTCTGCAGGTTGGGGGAAAGACAATTGGCGTAATAGTAGTTCAGGATTATGAAAATGAAAAAGCTTATGATGAAGAAACTCTTAAATTTCTCAATTATATTTCAAGTCAGATTGCCCAGGTAATAGAACGCAAAATGAGTTTTGAGCAGATTGAAAAATACACAAAAGAATTAAGCCAGCTAAACCAGACGAAAGATAAATTCTTCTCGATTATCGCACATGATCTGAAGAATCCGTTCCATTCCATAAATGCATCGTTGCATCTGCTTCTCGATGAAAGAGAAAACTTTTCGGCCGAGGATAAAAGCGTGTTGCTTAAAGGTGCGCTTGTAACATCGGAGAAAGCCAGCGCGTTATTGGAGAATCTGCTTCTCTGGTCGCGTCATCAGATGAGCAAGCTTGAATATCATCCGGAGGTATTCAGTCTTAGCACTCTGGTATCACAAAATATTGAACTGTTAAAAGGCAATGCGGGACTAAAGAATATTACTCTGCAAAATAATATCAGAGAGGATATTAACGTCATGGCAGATAGAAATATGATTGATACTGTATTGCGTAATCTGCTGACAAACGCTGTAAAGTTTACAGGAACAGACGGCAAAGTTTGTATTGATGTCAGAGTCTTCGAAAAGACCATTGAGGTGAGCGTAGCTGATAATGGAGTTGGTATTATGCCCGAAATAATGGATAAGCTTTTCAGAATTGACCAGTCTTTTTCAACTGCGGGAACAAATGGAGAAGCAGGCACGGGACTCGGGCTAATCATCTGTAAGGAATTCATTGAAAAACATAGGGGACATATCAAGACTGAAAGTTCTCCGGGCGGGGGCACAAAATTTTCTTTTACTATTTCAAAAGATTCTGCCTGAAGTTTTTCATATAATGTGCCGGTGCTTTTTGATATACTCTTCGGAAGCGATGATTAGTGGTACCGAAATAAAAAAGGTTAATTTATCCCGGTAGCAAGCATAATCAGCTTTGTTCTCTTATTCAAAAAATAATTATATTTTGAAAAATTCATTAAAATATTTATGAAAGTTTACAATTATCTGGATGCAAGGATCAAAACAAACGGAGCTGCCTGTCTTATCCTTATCGATCCCGATAAAATTTCAGGGCAAAAGCTCGTTGATTTTGTCAGGGAATGCGAAGTAAGCGGAGTAGATGGACTGCTTGTCGGTGGCAGTCTCATTATAAATGGCAATCTGGCGCGGACTATAGATACGATAAAGAAAAGCTCTGCGCTTCCAGCTATAATATTCCCCGGTTCAGTCAGTCAGGTTACTCCGGAGGCAGATGCTATGCTTTTTATTTCCCTTATAAGCGGGCGCAATGCCGAACATCTGATTGGTGAACACGTCATGGTTTCTCCCTTAATTAAAAATTATAATATTGAGACTATTTCTACAGGCTATATGCTTATTGAATCCGGTCAGGTAACAACTGCCGAATATATAAGCGGGAGCAAACCCATTCCAAGGAATAAACCTGAAATAGCAATGGCTACGGCACTTGCCGCGCAATATCTTGGGATGAAGATGGTTTATCTTGAAGCCGGTTCAGGTGCTCAGCTTCCAGTCCCGGACGAAATGGTAAAAATTGTTTCCTCTGCTCTCGATATTCCTGTTATCGTTGGCGGTGGAATAAGGGATGCTTCGACTGCCAGGCAGAAGGTGGAAGCCGGAGCTAAAATAGTAGTAACCGGGAATTACTTCGAAGATGATTCTAAATGGGAATTACTCAAAGAGTTTTCCGAAGCGGTTCATACAAGAAAAAATTTTTAGACAAGACTTTAATTTATAACAGCAACTACATATAAACAGGCGGATAAAATTGAATAAAGAAAAATTTATTATTGATTCTCTTATCGAAAGCTCTGAAACAAAGCTGAAGATCAAAGATAATTGCTTCAACGGGATACTGAAGGCTGTAGATATAATTACAGAAAGTTACAAAGCCGGGCACAAGCTTTTGCTTTGTGGCAATGGGGGAAGTGCAGCTGACTGCCAGCATATCGCAGCCGAGTTTATGATAAGACTTTCCCGCCACATTCAGCGCCCTGCCCTGCCCGCTATCGCCCTTACTACCGATTCATCCAACCTGACCGCAGGCGGCAATGATATAGGCTTTGAAAATATCTTTGCAAGACTTATCGAAGGTCTTGGTCAGACAGGAGATGTACTTATAGCGATTTCCACAAGCGGCAATTCGCCAAATATTATTAAAGCGGTTGACCAGGCTAAATCAAGGGGGCTGTCCGTAATAGGCTTTTTGGGTGGTTCGGGCGGAAAGCTCAAAGATATGGTTGATTTGCCTGTTGTTATTCCATCGGATAACACTCAGCGCATTCAGGAAGGACATATAACCATCGCTCATATTATATGCGAACTTGTTGAGAACGGGCTTTTTAAAAAGTAATTGATATGCTCTGGTGTTTTTACAATCCGGTTTAATAATTTTCTACATTATAACTTTACAATTAATATTATTTTAAAAATTTAAGAGGGTAATATGACAGCTGATATTGGAACTATAAAAAAAGTATATTCGGAACTTGCCTCTAAGCTCGAAGTCGCGAGAAAAGTTCTTGGCAGACCAATGACGCTTACCGAAAAAATTCTGTATTCACATTTATCGAATCCAGTCAGCACAGAACATCAAAGGGGAAAGGATTATGTTGACCTCGCGCCGGACCGCGTTGCAATGCAGGATGCAACGGCACAAATGGCGTTGCTTCAGTTTATGCACGCCGGTCGCAAAACCGTTGACGTTCCTTCCACCGTTCACTGTGATCACCTGATTCAGGCAAAGATTAGTGCGAAAGATGATTTGAACAGATCAGAAGAAGATAACAAGGAAGTGTTCGATTTCCTTCAGAGCATTGCTAAGAAGTATGGCATAGGTTTCTGGAAACCGGGAGCAGGGATCATTCATCAGGTGGTTCTTGAAAACTACGCGTTTCCTGGCGGAATGATGATAGGAACAGATTCGCATACACCAAATGCAGGCGGTCTGGGAATGATTGCTATCGGTGTTGGCGGTGCTGATGCTGTTGATGTAATGGCAGGGATGCCGTGGGAATTGAAATGGCCGAAGTTTATCGGAGTAAAGCTTACCGGAAAGTTAAACGGCTGGGCGGCACCAAAGGATATAATATTAAAGCTTGCCGGCATCCTCACCGTTAAAGGTGGCACAGGCGCTATTGTTGAATATTTTGGCGAGGGGACAAAGTCAATCTCTTGCACGGGTAAAGCTACAATCTGTAACATGGGCGCTGAAATCGGAGCAACAACATCGGTATTTCCATTTGATGAAAAAATGGCAGATTACTTACGCTCAACAGACCGCGGAGAAGTAGCTTCTCTGGCTCAAAGCGTAGCTGATTGTCTGGTCGCCGATGACGAAGTCTTAAGCACTCCGAATAAGTTCTTTGACTTAATAATTGAAATAAATCTTGATGAGCTGGAACCTTACCTGAATGGTCCGTTTACTCCTGATCTCGCCTGGCCGATTTCAAAGATGAAAGAAGTTATAAAAGAAAAAGATTATCCGGAAGAAATAAGCATAGGACTTATCGGAAGCTGTACAAATTCGAGCTATGAAGATATTGACCGTGCGGCAAGCATCGCCCGGCAGGCAATGTCCAAAGGGATTAATGCAAAATCTAAATATATAATTACTCCGGGTAGCGAGCAGGTTCGCTCAACAATTGAGCGCGATGGACAGCTTCAGACTCTTACCGATTTTGGAGGTGTGGTTATGGCTAATGCTTGCGGTCCCTGTATTGGTATGTGGAAAAGAATGGATAACCAGGAAAGTCTGCGGAATACTATCGTTACATCATTCAACAGAAATTTTGCAAAACGTAATGACGGCAATGCTAATACACTTGCCTTTGTTGCAAGCCCTGAACTTGTAACTGCGCTTGCTATTGCGGGCAAATTAACATTTAACCCAATAACTGATGAACTTGTTAATAACAATGGAGAAAAGGTAAAACTCGATCCACCAGTAGGCAAAGAACTTCCGACTGGTGGCTTTGTCCACGACAACCTTGGTTTTGTCGCTCCTTCGGAAGATGGGTCCAAGGTTCAGATAATTGTAGATAAAAAGAGCGAGCGCTTACAGTTACTTGAACCATTCAGTCCTTGGGATGGAAGCGATTATGCTGACCTTCCGCTACTATTAAAGGCAAAGGGTAAGTGTACAACCGACCATATTTCTATGGCGGGTCCCTGGCTCAGGTTCCGAGGGCATCTTGATAATATCTCAAACAATATGTTCATTGGAGCGGTTAACGCATTTAACGAAAGAATTGGTGAAGTAAGAAATATTTTTACAGGCGAATATAAATCTGTTCCAGAAGTTGCCCGTGATTATAAAGTGCGCGGTCTCGGCTGGATTGTAGTTGGTGATGAGAACTATGGCGAAGGTTCAAGCCGTGAACATGCGGCAATGGAACCAAGATTCCTTGGTGGCAAGGCGATAATCGTTAAAAGTTTTGCCCGCATTCATGAGACTAATCTTAAAAAACAGGGGATGCTTCCACTGACTTTCGCTAATCCCGCTTACTATGAAAAAATTCAGGAAGACGACAGACTTAGCATCATTGGACTTAAAGAGCTTATGCCTGAAAAGCAGCTCAGGCTTTTGGCAAAACATAAAGATGGTTCAACCGATGAAATTATGCTCAACCATACGTTTAACCTTGGTCAGATAGATTGGTTCAAAGCTGGTGGAGCCTTAAATCTGATTGCCACTTCTCAAAAATAATTTCATAGTATGAATAGGCCGGGAGTAAATTCCCGGTTTGTTATTAAATCTTCCATATTAACCCAGTATAAATTTAACTTTCTGTAGGCAGACTTAGCATGGACACGTTGCCACATATAATGAAATATTATATCAGGTATTCATACCCTCATGCGACATTGAATAAGTAAACAGGGATGTTGACCAAGTGTCTAATAATAACCACTTTTATTGAGATTTAGAGCAATCAAAAAGATGTTATTTTGGAAAACAATATAATTAATGAGAGTAGAAAATATGGCATATCTATTGAACAATTTTTCAAAAAAGGTGTAATAGCATTGGCTTCAGAGAAGAAGATAAGTACTTCCGATATACCGAATGTTAATAAAGGCATTAATCCCAAAGTTTTTTTGATTGGGTTACCATTATTTATCATACAGTTAGTTGTCGTCTATTTTGTTACGGCGAACATACTTTTAAGCAAACTTAATGTAGGGACGGGGGCACATGGAGCGACTACCGCACCCGCCCCCAATGTTGCAAAAGAATCGGCTGAAGAAGTGGAGAAGAAAGAAGTAATTGCCGGAGGCTCTATTTTTGATCTTGGCGACATCATTGTCAACCCGGTTGGCACGAATGGTCAGCGGTTGTTGCTTGCAGCGGTTGGATTTGATTTGCCAAATGAAGAAGAGAAAAAATCATGTGAGGAGAAGAAGATTATACTTACAGATATCGTGCTATCGCATCTTTCAAGCAAGAACCTCGAACAACTAAACAGCATTGAGTACAGGGATACAATAAAGGCGGAAATTCAAAGTGCCATAAAAACAAGGCTACAGAAAATAAAAATCAATAGTATTTATTTTAGTAAATTCATAATACAATAAACAATGGCTGAAGTATTATCACAACAAGAGATAGACCAGCTTCTTAATAAAATGAAGACTGGTGGCGAACAGACTACTGTAGCTATCCAAGATAAAGAAGCAATTCCTTTTGACTTTAGATTACCAAACAGAATATCCAAGAACCAGCTCCGAACTATCAGAAATATTCATGAGAACTTTTCTGAAAGCCTCAGTTCGTTTTTGTTATCAAAGCTTCAGTCCATTGTCAACATAAATGTTATTTCTGTTGATCAGATTTACTATTCGGAGTATGTGCTTTCAGTTTCAAATCCCGCATGTTTATTCACATTCGACATAAAGAATACCGACATTAGAGGCATTCTTGAATTAAGTCCTGAACTTGCGCTTGCGCTTGTAGACAGGTTGCTCGGCGGTAATGGAACAGGCACTAAGCAGTCGAAACTTATTACTCCTATTGAGCAGAAGGTTCTCTACGTTGTAGTTGAAAAGATAATGGTTGACTTAAGAAAAGCATGGCAGATAATCGGAGAGTATGAATTTATAATTGAGCATTTTGAACCTGATATCGATTTTGCACAAATTACATCCCAGAGCGAAAGCGTATTGCTTATCTCATTCGAGCTATTCATCGGTGAGCAGTCATACCTGATGAACCTCTGCTTTGCCACATTTGCCTTTGATGCTATATTATCAAAGATGTCAAACCAGAAGCTTTCATCAATCAGACCGGTAAAATATGACGGAACAACAGCCAAAGGTATTATAAGTTCACATCTACAAAAGACAATATTAAATCTCGTAGTTGAGTTTGGAACAACAACTATTTCAATTAATGAGCTGATGAACCTTGAAAAAGGGGATGTAATAAAAGTAAATAAAAAAATTGGCGATGAATTAAAAATAAGGATAAATAACAAGCTAATGTTCATGGGACAGCCTGGTATAGTATCCAAGCAAAAGGCTGTTAAAATCTCGCACAAGATTGATGCAAAAGATAAATAATCAGCGAGAATTAGCACGCCTGTATTTGAAAATAAAATTTATAAACAGTTAGTAACAAATTCCAACGGAGTAAAATAATGGCGGACAACGACAACTTGGATGATGCTTTCTTTGATGATAATATGTCCGATGAAAAGATTGTAGGCGGAGTTGCAGATTTTCCTGAATTTGACGAATCGACTAACCGCAATACGATGCCTAATGATAAGCTGGATTTTCTTAAGGATCTTCAGCTTAATGTTTACATTGAACTTGGCAGAACACAGATGCAAATAAAGGATATACTTGAACTTGAACGCGGTTATGTGATAGAACTTGATAAACTTGCCAGCGAACCGGTTGATATTTTTGTCAACAATAAAAAAATCGCTGAGGGCGAAGTTGTTGTTATTGATAAGCATTTTGGTATCAGAATAACCAATCTAATCGATTCAAATGACAGATTAAAGGGAATATCATAATGGATACAGGGAGTATGCTGAAAATAATATTCTTCTTTGGGCTGATACTTGGACTTATGTACGGTGCGCTTTATTTGATGAGAAAGTATTTCTATCTTTCAGACAAGAATAAATCAAATTATGTAAAAATAAAAATCCTGAGTACACAGATGATATTGCCGAAGAAATTTATCCAGGTGGTTCAGGTGAATGACAAGGTGTTAGTGCTGGGCGTAAGCGACCACTCGATAAATCTTCTTCAGGAATTTGAATACATTATCCCGGCAGAGAGCATCTCCGTACAAAGTGCGAATAGTTACGATTTTAAAGAGAATTTTGTTGAAATCTTTAAAAGAAATTTAGGCATGAAATGAGGGCATTTTTCGTTGTCCTGGTTTTACTCGTTCAGTTGTTAGTTATTTCAGAGACCAGTTTTGCTCAGGCTAAGACATTACCCTTTCCCAAAATAGGCATTGACGTAGGCTCAGCCAGTACACCTCAGGATGTTTCCACATCGCTACAGATACTACTTTTACTTACTGTTCTTTCGCTCGCACCATCAATATTGATAATGACTACCTCTTATCTCAGACTGATTATAGTCTTCCATTTCTTGAAGACAGCACTTGGCACACAGCAAATGCCACCTGGTCAAATGCTTGCAGGACTTGCTCTGTTCATAACATTTTTTATTATGGCTCCCACATGGAGCAAAGTAAATGAAGATGCGATAAAACCTTATGTTGCAGGTAAGCTTACAATGGAAGTTGCTTATGATAAGGGGATTGAACCTATAAGACAGTTTATGTTTAAGAATGTGCGAGATATTGATCTTGAGTTGTTTGTCAGCCTAGCCAATATGCAGCGTCCCAAAAACCGTCAGGATTTGCAGACATATATACTTATTCCTGCTTTTGCTATCAGCGAGCTAAGATCAGGGTTTATAATCGGCTTCTTTTTATTTATCCCGTTTTTAATGATTGATATGATAGTTTCAAGCATACTTATGTCTATGGGTATGATGATGATGCCGCCAATGCTAATCTCACTTCCCTTTAAGATATTACTTTTTGTGCTTATCGATGGATGGAATGTAATTATAGCCTCACTTGTCAGGAGTTTCGGATAAATGACGCAAGAACTTGTAGTATCAATATTATCAGATGTATTTTATACAACTTTTCTGATTATTCTTCCAATTTTGGGAATATCGCTGGTTGTCGGTATTTTTATCTCGATATTTCAAGCTGCCACTTCAATTCAGGAGACAACGCTGACCTTCGTTCCAAAGATATTAATTACCGGCATCGCAATTATTATATTGTTGCCGTGGATGATGGACCAAATGATTACCATTACAGTCAAGCTCATTAATATGTTCCCAGCCGTAATAAGATGACTGATATTTTAATTCCTGACTTTGTCATTACATTGCTGATATTTTTAAGAATTATTGCTATGTTTAGTGCGGCTCCTATTCTAAGCCACAAAGCTTTCCCTGTTTTGGGAAGAATACTTATTGCCGCAGTACTTGCCTATATATCATTCATTACAATAATTAAGACTACTAATGTCCATGTTGAACTGGATTTTGTTTCTATTGTCTTAAATGGAGTTAAGGAAGTCATTACAGGTTTAATGATAGGCTTTATGTTAAATATTATTTTTTATGGAATTGATTTTGCCGGCGTACTTATTGGAATAGATATGGGGTTATCAATGGCAAGCGTAATGAATCCGATGATGGAGACCGAGAGTACCGCGATAGGCGAACTGTTAAATATATTCGGAACGTTGCTTTTCTTTTTAATTAACGGTCATCATTATTTAATCAGAGCAATTGTAGTTTCCTTTAAGGTTATATCAATCGGCAAATATACTGTTACAGAGCCAGCCTTCCAGCTTTTGATAAAGTACTCAGCCATGATTTTTATTATTGCCATTAAAATGGCCGCTCCGATAATGGTCTCCTTTTTTCTAATTAATCTTGCCGAAGGAATTATTTCAAGAGCGATTCCACAGATGCAGGTCTTTTTTGTAACACAGCCGCTCAAAATCGGCATAGGCTTTATACTATTAATAGCTTCGCTTCCTGTTTATGTTTACTTCATCAATAATCTCCTCAGTAGTTTTGAGAACAGCCTTTATGAATTAATCAGAGCAATGGGGACTTGATAAATGGCAGAAGCGGACGGACAGGAAAAAACCGAACAAGCCTCCGGGAAAAAACTTGGTGAGGCAAGAGATAAAGGGCAGGTAGCTAAAAGTGTTGAATTGAACTCATTTGCGGTTTTTTCGACAGGCTTGCTTCTTGTCTATATGACAAATAAATTTCTTGGCAATAAAATCAGCTTGTTTACTTACAATATTTTTCACGACCTTGATAAGCTTCAGTTAAGAAGAGATCTTGTGATTGAATATGCAATTAAAGGATCGCTCTTTTTCATCTCGACATGTGCTCCAATATTTATAGGACTAGTAGTCATTTCAATTATTGCAAGTTACGGACAGATAGGCTTTAAGTTCAGTACTGAGGCTCTTTCTCCGAAGATGAGCAAGTTTAATCCTCTCTCGAATCTCAAAGGTATTTTCTTTTCAAGTCGTTCATTTATTGAGGTAGGCAAGAGTTTAATTAAATTGTTTATTATTGGACTTTTCACTTATAACGCCTTGAAGGATTTTGTTGTCAACTCGACCGGGTTAGTTAATTATTCAATTGATGAAATTGTTATTTTTATGATTGAGGCTTCATATTCGTTACTCATTAAAATTGCTTCTGTATATGCGATTATGGCTTTCGCCGATTTTGCTTATCAGAAATATAAATTCAGGAATGATATGATGATGACAAAAGTCGAAGTAAAGGAGGAGTCAAAATCGCAGGATGGCGATCCTCAAATTAAGGGTAAGATTAGGAGCGCGCAGTTAAAAGCTGCAAAAAGTAGAATGATGAAGGAAATCCCCAAAGCTGACGTTGTAATAACAAACCCGACTCATTTTGCTGTTGCTCTTCAATACGATCTTGCAAATGACTCGGCTCCTAAGGTAATCGCGAAAGGTGTAGATGCCTTAGCACAGAGGATTAAAAAAATTGCGGTCGAAAACGAAGTACCTTTGCATGAGGACCGTGAACTTGCAAGAGCGCTTTACAAAATGTGCGAAGTAGGAGATGAAATACCAGGAGATTTGTTTAAGACAGTGGCACAGATATTGGCATATATTTTTAGATTACGAAATGAAAAGAAAAGGAAATCAATAGTCTAATCATGAAACTTCTCGGCAAAAATACTGATATACTTCTTGCCTTCGGCTTAATTATGATATTAGGACTGATGCTTGTCCCATTGCCGCCATCTATCCTTGACTTCCTTCTGGCTATCAGTATAACTTTTTCAGTTCTAATTCTTATAGTTTCTCTTTACATAAATACCCCGACTGACATTTCCGTCTTTCCAGGACTCCTGCTCGTACTTACCCTCTTCAGATTATCGCTTAATATCAGCTCGACAAGGCTCATTTTGCTTGATGGCTATGCTGGCAAGGTCATTGAGTCATTTGGGACATTCGTTGTCGGCGGTAATTATGTAGTAGGTTTTATCATATTTATTATCCTTGTTATAATTCAGTTTATTGTAATTGTAAAAGGCTCTGGTAGAATTTCTGAAGTCGCCGCAAGATTTACTCTTGATGCTATGCCTGGCAAGCAGATGGCGATTGATGCCGATTTAAATACCGGTCTTATCACCGAATCTGAAGCACGCGCAAGACGCGAAAACATTTCGCGCGAAGCTGAGTTTTATGGAGCAATGGACGGCGCAAGTAAATTTGTGAAAGGAGATGCGGTTGCGGGACTTATCATAAATGCTATAAATATCATTGGCGGATTTATTATTGGGGTTGCCCAGCGTGGTCTTAGTTTTTCCGATGCTATTACGTCATATACTATTCTTACTATTGGAGATGGTCTTGTTTCACAGATACCAGCTTTACTTGTATCTACCGCTGCCGGTCTGGTCGTAACAAAAAGTGCCGCGGGTGTTTCGCTTGATATTCAAATGCGTAACCAGCTGTTTTCTAATCCACGCGTGCTTGGAACTGTTTCTGGTGCTGTGTTTCTGATTGCTCTTGTTCCTGGAATGCCAGTCTTACCATTTTTGATAATTGGAATATCACTTGGCACTTCGGCTTATTTTACCAGCAAGAAAAAGAATCTGCCACAGATTATTGATACGCCTGAAGAAATAGTATCAGAACCAACTGAAGAAAAAGTTGAGCAGTATTTGCAGGTGGACCCGATTGAAGTTGAAATCGGTTACGGACTTATTTCTCTTGTTGATGAGAATCAAGGCGGTAATCTTTTTCAGAAGATTTCATCGACACGAAAATATATTGCTCTTGAATATGGTGTGCTCATTCCTCCCGTTCGGGTAAGAGACAATCTGCAACTTAATTCTAATGAGTATATTATAAAAATGAAGGGTAATGTTGTCTCAGCTTATGAAATTTATACGGACCGCTATCTGGCTATGAACCCAGGTAATGTTACTGATATAGTAGATGGTATCCCATCTGTAGATCCCGCGTTTGGACTCGAAGGCTATTGGATAACAAAGCAGGAAAAAGACAGGGCTGAGTTGCTTGGCTATACTGTTGTTGATAGTATATCAGTACTTTCAACACACCTTCAGGAAACATTAAAGAAGAATTTTGATAAGGTAATTACGCGTCAGGCAGTTAAGCAGTTGCTGGAGAACTTAAAGAAGGATTATCCGGCGGTTATTGAAGATATTAATCCTGATATACTTCCACTTGGGACGATTCAAAAGGTTCTTCAGAGTCTCCTCAAAGAGCTTATCCCGATTAAGGACCTCGTACAGATACTCGAATCGCTTATTGATTATTCAAAAATAACTAAAAATATTGATGTGCTTGTTGAATATGTAAGACATTCTCTTGGCGATACAATATCTTATCTTTACCGCGACCCCCGCGGCATCATTCATGCTGTCGCCCTTGGCGGTCAGATAGAAAACTTTATCACGCGCGCTCTGCAGAATCAGAAAGAAGCCGTTCAGACTCTCGGGCTTTCTCCACGTATGCTTAACGATCTGAATATTACAATTAAGGAGCAGATGCAGAATTTCAAGATGCTTGGCTATCCTCCGGTTATTGTAACATCGGCAACGCTTAGACCATATTTTTACAGACTCATAAATTCAAGTTTTCCTGAAGTAGCAGTATTATCATATACAGAATTACCTTCGGATGTTGAAATAGAATTCATCGGGAAATTAGAGGTAGATAATGCAAATTAAGAAATACATCGCCCCCACGCTTAAAGAAGCTGCAGCTCAAATGAAAAAAGAACTCGGTGGCGATGCTATTGTATTAAGCACCAGAATAATCGATGATGACCCGAGGTATAAACAGAAAAGAGTTTTCGAGCTGACCGCCGGTATTGAAGATGATTATGACCGTTCAGCCTCGCTTAAGACAACAGTTAAGACAAAGATGAGTGCTCCTCCGGATAAAAATTTCGCAGATGAACTGAAGGATCTTTCCGACAGAGTGTTTACTGCACAAAAAAAAGAAGCTCCTTCTGTCAAGACTCGTGTAGTTGCAAGGGTTCCCGACCCAAAAATAAAAACTGCTCAGAAAGATGTTCTTTTCAAAGAGATCCATGATATTAAGGATACGCTTATTCAAAGAGATATCCAGAAGAGGCTGGTTGAAGCAATCATTAATCAACTTGGGAAATATTCCGATTTTTTGGAACCGTCAAACATTGATAATTATGTTATCTCTACCATAGCTTCAATGATACCAACTTCTTCTTTCGAAATTCAGAAGAAGCAAAAGACCAAAGTCATAGCTCTTGTTGGTCCTACGGGAGTTGGCAAAACTACTTGCATTGCCAAGCTGGCTGTAATCTCCAAGATACTTCACAATCTAAATATAGGTCTGATATCATTAGACACATTTCGACTCGGGGCAATTGATCAACTGAAAATATTCTCGGAAATAAGTAATATCGAACTCCGCGTAGCTTACGAACCGCAGGAGATACCCAGTCTCCTTGCTTCATTTAAAAAGAAAAATGTAATTTTTGTTGATACCGCGGGCAGAAGCCAGAATAATACTGAGTTGCTTAAGGATACCCAGAAGTTTTTATCTTATCTTAAGGCAGACGAAGTCTATCTTGTTCTTAGCGCAACGACTACTACCAAAAATACATTCGATGTTGCTGAGAAATTTAAAGTACTTAACTATAACGGTATCGTTTTTTCAAAGCTCGATGAGGCTGTTTCATTCGGCAATATTCTTAATATTAGCTCCACTTACAATGTTCCCGTTAAGTATTTAACGAACGGACAGGTAATCCCGGATGATATAATAGCTGCCGATTCGGAATTTATTGCTAATATGATTTATACAGGAAAAATCAGCAAATGATTGGACAAGCAGAACGATTAGTTGAATTAAATAAATTAAAGGCAAACAAACAAAAACCGCATAATGGTGGACAGATTGTTGCATTTAGCTCTGGCAAGGGGGGAACAGGTAAGACCTTTATCTCACTTAACACGGCATACTCTCTTGCAAAGTTCAAAAAGAAAATTCTTTTAATCGATCTGGATGCGAATCTCTCCAATATAAACATTATGCTTAACATAAAGGCAGAGAGAACTCTGATCAATTTTTTTAAAAATATAAATTCGCTTAAAGACCTTATAATGCCTTACGACAGAAATATTTCCTTTATCTTTGGCGACTCGGGAAGGGTTGATTATCCTTTTCAAAGCGAGAAGGACCTTGATCTTCTTCTTGGGGAAATATGGGAGTTAAGCAAAGAATTCGACTATATTTTCCTCGATATAGGTGCCGGAGCAAGCGATGATATTATTTATATTCTGAAGAATATACATACAAATATTTTGATAATTAATCCAGAACCTACATCGATCATGGATGCTTACGTTATTGTTAAGCTTTTGAATAATGCAGGATCCGTCACAAAGAATCTTGTTGTGGTAAATAAATGCTTTAATGAAAATGATGGGAATGCCGCTTTTGAAAATATAAGTAATGCCGCCAAACATTTTCTCCATGAAACCGTGCTTCTGTTGGGTATCGTGCTAAATGATCAGAGCGTAACTAGAATGATTATGGCGCAGGAACTTTATCTGAAAAAGCTACCTGGTACGCAGGTTTCAATGTCAATAATGAAGATTGCTCAGACACTTGTTCAGCGACATAAACTTACTTCCACACTTTCTGCAAGATAATAATTGTTGCACATACCTTGTTTTACGCTCCCGTTGATTTGTGGCTATTAAGGTAATTCACCAGATTTGATATGCGCATAGCACCCGGATACCATACTTTTCATACGAATAATAGAACAACCCTTGCGGACGCAGAAACTGCGCGTGCGAACAAACCGACAACCCCCATGCGGAAATAGTTCTTCGTTTTTACGCTAAAAATGTTTTTTTTGCTGTTCTGTTATTGCCCTAAGTTTTTCCGTTTGAGAATTTGCCAAAAAGTCAGCAGTATTATCTGAAAATCAAGCATCAACGACCAGTTCTCAATATACCACAAGTCATAATCAAAGCGCTTCCTGATTCTTTTCTTATTTCCTTCTTCATCAGGACAATCACCCCTTAATCCATTCACCTGCGCCCAGCCGGTAATTCCGGGCTTTACAATATTCCGCAGTTTTAGTTCGTCAATATATTCAGCATATAGTTCATTGAACGACACAGCTGCCGGACGCGGCCCAACGATAGACATATCACCCATCAACACATTAAAAAACTGTGGGAATTCATCAACATTACTCTTACGCAAAAACTTCCCGAATTTAGTAACCCTCGGATCATTATCGGTGGTTGCAATAACCTCATTTCTCTTAGCGCTGGCCTCAAGCGACATCGAACGGAATTTTAGGCAGTAAAAGTATCTATTCTTCTGCCCTACTCTCTCCTGAATAAAGAAAATAGACCCAGGTGAGGTCAGCTTCTGTATGAGCGCGACCAAGGGTAACACCCATGACAAAACAAATACAATGAAAATTAGAGAAAGAATTATATCGACAATCCGCTTGATCAATCTCCAGTAAAATTCTGCAAGCGGTTCATTCCGCACGGTGATAATCGGCAGGTTATCTATCATTGATATCTTGAACTTCTTGGAAACAAACCGGAAATAGTCGGGTATTATATGTGTGCGTATTGCATTGCGATTGCAGATTTTAATAAGCGCTTCTATTCTACTAAACTCAGAGTATGGCAATGCGATTACAACATCGTCAACTTTATTGACTCTCAGCGCTTCGTTCAATTCGTCAATCCTACCAAGCGACTGTTGATTGCCATCCTGCCCATCGTCCAGAAATCCGATTATTCTGTAGCCTGAGTCGCCCTGATTGATTAGAGAATTATAAAAATTAGTTCCAATCTCGCCAGAACCAACTATCAGAATCTTTCGGATGTTATAATCCATCTGTTTCAAATATTTTAAGATGTAAACAAAAATAATTTTCTCTACGGTAATGAACAATACAAGAAGAAGGAAATAATAGAGAATAAAATTTCTTGTAAACAGGTTTTCTTTAATTAAGAAGAGATAAAAGACTGCAACGATTGCCTGAATAATAGAATTTTTTAATATGTTAATAATATCTTTTACAAAATCCCCCGCACCGGAGTCCTCATAAAATTCTATAACATTTGCTGAAAAGAACCAGATAATATTAAGTATCAGACAAAGCACAAACATTGGTCTGTTCTGTAAGAGCAGACGAAAAGACTGCGCAAAGGAAGCTGAAAATGTGAAAGCTATATTTAATAAAATAAAATCTGCGAAGATTGTTAAATAATAGATTATATTTTTGTTGGATGTCATTTTATTTACTAAAAAATTCTGAAGACTTTATATCTATAAACCGGCGGATATTCGCTTCGAATATTTCCCTCGAATAGCCCTTGGCAATATTACTTATATTCACAGCGTCAAAATTATTTCCCGCCTTTTCAAAATTTTTCACAGCTCCAATGATAGAATCAGATGTTTGTTCGTTGAAATGAATTCCGTTAAGACCATTTACAACAGTTTCAGATGTTCCCCCTTTATTTAATGCAATAACGGGAGTTCCGCAGGACTGAGCTTCGACAATAATAATCCCAAAATCTTCTTCAGCGGCAAAGACAAAAGCTTTTGCTCTCTGCATATAATCTTTAAGCTGGTCAAACGGCTGATATCCAAGTATCTCGACATTACGCCCAGCCTTTTCTTTTATCTTATTCATCTCCGGTCCATGTCCGATAACGACAAGCTTGTTGTCCGGCATTTTAGAAAATGCTTCAACGATAAGATCAATGCGTTTATAAGGCACAAGACGGGAAGCTGTTAAATAAAAATTCTCTTTATCAGTTCTAACCGGGAAAAGATTAATATCGACCGGCGGATAAATAACTTCGGAATCGCGTCCATAAATTTTCTTTATTCTTTTCGCGATATGCTTTGAATTAGCGATGTAATGATCGACCCTGTTTGATGCGGTATAATCCCAAACCCGAAGATAATGCAGAACAGATTTTGCAATAAGTCCGCCAATACCTTTGGTAAGATTCGCTTCTCTCAAATACTGATGGTAATGATCCCATGCATAACGAATCGGCGTATGGCAGTAGCAAATATGCATCTGATTAGGATTTGTAAGAACACCCTTAGCTACCGCATGCGAGCTTGAAAGTATAATATCATATTCAGCCAAATCAAACTGTTCAATCGCTATAGGAAAAAAAGCTAAGTAGTTTCTATGTTTTTTTTTTGCAAATGGAAGAGTCTGAATAAAAGACGTATGAGCCTTCTTTCCTTTTAGAATAATGCCGCGGTCATGATCATTTAAGAAATCGACAAGGCTGTAAACTTCAGCGTCTGTCCACATATTAGTAAAAGACTCAACGCATCTTTCTGAACCAGCATAGTTTACAAACCACTCATGTATGATTGCTTTCTTCAAATTGTTCGACATAATAATTTATTCTTCTCTATATTAGTAACTTATGTTACACAAAATTCATTGAACTATGATTCGTGTGATTTATATGATAGCACAAATCAGCATGAAATAGATCATTTAATTATAGTTATGACATTTTTGCGTAACATCCGTTAGTAACTTAATATATTCTTTGTGAATTCCACTTGCCATTTTCTCGAGACTATAATTATTAATTATAACGCTGCGCGCGGCGTTAGACATACTTTTCCATAAAGCGGAATCGTCAACCAATCTTAATATGGCGGCCGCGGCTTCCTGAGGTCTTTCAATATCGTAAAGCAAACCGGTAATATTATCTCTAACAAGGTCCATGTTGCCAACAACGTTTGTAGCTATAACCGGAATTCCAAGCGACATCGCTTCAAGTATGCCAAGTGGCATTCCTTCGGAACGCGATGTGGATAAATAACAGAAAGCCTCTTTTAGATAATGCTGAGTATCTCTTACTGTCCCGGTAATTTTAAAGTAATTTTTCAATCCGGCATCATTTACCTTTTTCTCAAACCCTGCTCCTTTCAATCCGGGACCTAAGACAATCATTATATATTTTTTTTGATTATAAACAGTAACAAGGCAATTGATAATGTCGATAAGTAAATCAGGATTCTTGGCAAAATCTTCCCTGCTAATGGAAACAATATTCCTGACATTTTTATTACAGACATCTTCATCAACACCTTTTTCCGGAATATTTACACCGTTAGGTATCATCGTCAGCTTTTTATCTGGCGCAATTGAATATTCTTTTATCAGATCATATTCGCCTTTTGATACAGCAAGTATCTTCTTAGTAAATAATCCTAATATTCTCTCAATCCATATATATATATATATTTTTAGAATGCCATAACGCCCAATATGAACGCCATGAAACGAATGGAGACAAGAGATACCAGTTAATAAAGCAAGCGGTCTGCTATATATTCCGGCACCCTTTCCATGAGAATGAATAATATTAATATCTTTATCACGAACATATTTCCTTAGAACAAATAAATATTTTAGACTGAATTTGCGATGGGGAATCTCTAAAAGATTACTCTCTGAAATAATTTCCGAATATCTTTGCCAGTAAGGAATATCTTTTGGGCAAGCGACAAAAAAATTAACATCTTTATTAAGCGATTGAATAAGCTTATAAACATGCTCCGGCCCGCCACCATAATCAGCGCGCGCTGTAATAATCAATACCTTAGCGGCGGAATTATTAATACTCATTTATGAAAAGGTTTTTTTTTTATTTCGTTCAATCAACTCAGCCGCCTTAACATATATAACTGTTGCCACGTGCAGTATATTTCTCATAAGAAGTAAAAGAATATTTTTATTCCGGTAAAATTTATATTCAGGTAAAATGATATTTCTCTTTTTAGAAAGATATGCTAATCTCTGCACTTTAACTTCCCATGAAGAAGAATACTGATTTGAATGAACTCTATAGTAAACAAGTATCCTTGGAATAAACCCGATATTTCCATGCCTGCTTAACCTGAGCCAAAGATCATAATCCTCGATTTGCAGATTTGGATCCTCATCAAATCCACCTTCTTCTTTTAATAAATCTGTCCTGATCAAAACAGAAGAACACGTAACCGAATTACCTTTGCCAATTAAATCCTGATAACTCCTTGATGCCTTAAATAACAAAGGCAGAAGTTCATAATGAGAAGAAAAAATGTTTACTTCTCCAAATGTCAGGCTCATCGTATAAACCATTATCAGTTCAGAATTATTATTTACATAATTTATCTGATATTCCAGCTTATAAGGACTCCAGATATCATCGCTGTCAAGAAACGCAACATATTCGCCCTTAGCCTGCCATATACCATAATTCCTTGGAATTGAAGGCCTTCCGGCGAAGGATATCTTATAACACAATATTCTGCTGTCGGCTTCCATCATCTTCATTACTATATCAACAGTTGCATCAGTAGAGCCGTCATCTACAACAATTATTTCGAAATTCTTATAAGTCTGATTCAAAACTGACTGAATAGTTTCATGAATATATTTTACAGCATTATGCGCAGGAATAACAACAGAAATCAAAGGCTCATTCTTCATATATATCTTCCCGCTATTACTCCGGCTATATTAATCATGTAATCATAATTTAATAAGTTCAAAAATTCCACAACCGAACTTCAGATTAAAACTTCTTTTATGATCGCTATTATTTATATCAGGCTCAATATTCTTATGCAAAACATCGTTGTCGTCTATATAGCTAAACGATGCTATTTGATATTTATCCATAAATAATTTAATAAGATAAGGTAGCGAAAATATTCGGTGAGCATCGAATTCAATCCGCTGGATTCCGCCAACCGGAACAGAAAAATAAAACCTGCCCCCGCTCTTTAACATCTTGTAAATATTATCAAGTCCTTTCAGATAACCAAAGTAATCAACATTATCGCCATAGCGGCCAAGACCAAAGTGCTCGATTGCATGAAGCGAGGATACTGAGTCGCAATAGTCGATAAGATTAAAGTCCCGACTCATTAAGTCAGCCCGATGGAAAGTTACATTTGGAATAACTTTCTTCATCTCACGAATATCGAAGACTTCAATTTCTCTAAAGCTTGCAATATGAGAAATAAATCCATCGAGTCTTGAACCAATGTCCACATGCTTTACAGGATTATTTTTATTTATTAACTGTGCTACAAATAAATCCTGATAAAAATAATGCTCGGAAATTATTCCGCTTGAATTAAATCGGTCGGACAGACACGGGATAAAATCACCCTGCCTAAATATTTCCGATTTTTCCATTGCGCTCTTTATGGTCTGATAATTTTTATAGAACTGAGAAATTCCTTCAATTGAATTAATCAACTGAGTCAGATTAATACCTGAACTTTTTAAAAATCTATTGATGTTTTTTAACATTTCTTTCATTCTCTATTTTGCCAATTAAGTTTTGCAAATAATTTTGGGACGTATGTTCTTTCAGAGATCTAATATAACCTGCACCGGCTATCGACTGCCTGAGCCGGTCATTTTTAATGAAGAACTTAATCTGACCAGCAAGATTATATACATTATCAAAGACTGCTATCTCTTCTTCAATTTTATAGGCACAATTAAGCCCGGGTACAAAATAACTCAACTGGAATCCGCCACAACCGTTTATTTCATAATGTCTGCCCTTGACCTGCTCACGACTTTTCTTAAGCAACAATATTTCTTTTACCGCTCTTAACGAACGAACTGAATAAAGAAGAAATTTCATATCATAAGATATTCCGTTCGATAAATTCAGGTTTATCTTAGACTGATTAAAAATATCAACCATTTCATCCTGACTTATAAAATTATTCTTTTGACCCCAGCCTCGTCCGAATACATTTACCTTTACACCCTCTTTTTCAAGAAGCGAAATTGTCCATTTCCGCAATGGACTAAATCCGCCAACAAATGAAACATCATACTTCTTCGGTAAATCTTTTTTTTTATAAATATCCTTGTTAAAACCAAACGGCGAATAAATAACGTTTCTTATACCTTCAGATAAATACTGCCGATACATATAATAATCAGGAGTAGAGAAATAATCAAAACATGGAATCCAGAACCGCGCAAAGGATTGCCTCCACGGGTCATCTATAAAATAGGAAACAGTCGTTGTACGCTCTCCCGCCTTACGGACAGTATCAGGTTCAATTTCATGTTCAAATAAACAAAATATTGTTATATCAGGTTTTTCCATGCTGACATATTCAATTAACTGTTTATTAAGTTCTGTTTTACCATGTTCATTATAAATAGTCTTAAAATCAAAGAGCAAAACATTCTCTTTCTTATACACCTCCGTAAGCGGAAGATATATATTATAATATTCAAATGAATAGCCCCTCTCCTTCACTCCGTAATCATATTGCATTAATACGGCAAGTATCTTCATTATTTATTTTAACCCTGCTGTTCTAAGAAGCTGCTTATTTATTAAAACTATATACAACGAATACAAAGCGCCGGTCAAAACAATTGAAACTGATACGCCCGTTAACCCAAAAGATTTTATAAAAACAATATTTAATAACATTGCAGTAATGCCAGCCGTTATTTTGGGCATTAAATATTTTTGGGGTTTATTTAATGCCATGCCAGGCATACAGGCTGCCTGTCCGAAATAAAATAGTCCGGTTCCAAAAATAAAGACAGGTAAAAGATATGAATATTTGAGATAACTCTTATCGCTAATGAGCTTAATTAAATCCCGGCCAATAAACAGGGCTACGACTGAGGACAATACCATCAGACCAAAACACGCTGTCATAATCAGCCCTGTATATTTTAATCCTTCTTTCATCTTCTCTTTATCGTCAAAGTTATTAAAACGCTCGAAGATAATAGGCGTTGAAAAATCCATAATAATATTATTGGGAATAATAATAAACACACCAACCAGCGACCCCATTACTCCGTAAATACCGACATCCGATGTTGACAGATAATTAGCAATAATCCACTTTTCGCCGTTTAGCTGTAACCAGCCTGTTACACTCCATATCAAAAAAGGAGTCATATAAGCAATTAGTGAACGCTTCATCTGAATAGTCTCTTTATTATTTACTGCAAATATATGTTCCTCTTTATTCTTAATTAGTCTGTTAATCATAAAAAGTTTTACACATATAAAACATAAAGTTACAAAGGTATAAGAAAAAAGAGCCAGATTAAGTGATAACATATCCTTATAATATATATATATATATAACAATATAATTAATATCTTCTCGCTCCCCTGCAAAATTGAGTTTAATTTCCTCTGCCTTATTATATTTAAATGGGAATTAACAAACTCGGTTACTTTTATTGCCAGCACATACACACTCGTCAGCATGGACAGACCAAATACTCCGGATGTTTTCTGAAATTCTAATATTAAGGCTGCGACAACTGCAATGACTAATAAAAAAAAAGTAATAAGAAAAAGATTTTTATAAATATATCTTACATATAATCCCTGCTTCCCTGTTTTCTGATAATCATAATAAAAACGTATGAACCCCTGCGCAAAAGGTCCATAGAATATCATGCTCAGCAATACGGCTATCGTAGTGATGAGAACAAACTTCCCATACTCCGCACTCCCTAATTTCGAAAGCAATTTGACTGAGACAAAACCAAATAGCACCGCCACAAATTGTCCTGCTACCACCCATAGTACCTCTGCAAATCTCTTGTCTTTTCTTTTCGAAACAATTATAGATAACATATATCAGTCAATACCGGTAGCTTAATCTGAAAACCTCATTTTTTTGTCCGTAAGATAGGCTAAATCTCTCTAAATGAAAAGATTATTATATGAACATTTAGTATATTAGTAATAAAAAAAATAACAGATTATGAAGCTTTCATCTATTATTATCGCAAAAAATGAAAAGAATAATATTGCCCGGTGTATTAACAGCCAGCTTGAATGCATCGATGAAATTATTGTCATTGTCGATGATGCAACTACCGATATTACTCTGCAAATAGTTAATTCTTTCGGAGTTAAGGCCTACACTACTAAATGGCTTGGATATTCAAAGTCCAAAGAATTTGCTATTTCCAAGACTACGAATGACTGGATATTGTGGATTGATGCCGATGAAGCACTAACTGAATATCTGCAAAAAGAATTGATGCAGTTTAAGCTGGCAGAGGATACTAACTATGCGGCTTATTCAATCCCGCGTAAAGCTAACTTCCTCGGCAAATGGATTATGCATAGTGGCTGGTACCCTGGCAGAATAGAAAGATTATTTAATAAGAAAAAAGCTTATTTCAGTCAGAAGGATGTACATGAACATCTTATTATTAATGGCAGGATTGGCAGACTAAACGGGGATATTGAACATTATACCGACCCTTCTATAAAACATTATTATGAAAAGTTTAATAACTATACGTCCCTTGCGGCTAATGAGCTTTACCAGAAAAACAGACCTGTTTCTATTTTTGACCTGCTAGTACGCCCGACTTTCCTTTTCTTTAAGATGTATATTATAAAATACGGCTTCCTCGATGGTATGCAGGGATTTATTTTGGCTGTCTTCTCCGCTAATTATGTCTTTACTAAATATGCCAAGCTTCTAGAGTTAAAAAAATTCAAAAGGAAGTGACTCACCTGCATTATATTCAAAATGACCCGGGGTATCTGCGTTGTTTATCGTAGGTAAAAAGAGAAAAAAGTGATGACCCTGAATAAAAAAAACAAAATAACAGAAACAATAAAGACGGAAGAAGTATTCAGAATGGTATAAGGAAGCTGTCCTGCGATGTTTACATGAATATTAAACTGCCAGACAGTATAACAGAAACCAGTTCGCTTTTGACAGCCTGCAGTTATGAAAGTCGGGCTTGCACAGTCTTTCAAGACAGTTACAAAATTTTGACTGGTGAATACCAGTCATTTGAATTATTTTGTTTATTTCAATATCGGTTTTAGTATGTAGCATTTTTATAAAATGAACAATGCTGTCTCTGATATCGTATTCAACCCGTTTTAAGCTTAATGATTCACATCGATACTTTCTTTTAATCCGGGCTATATCGTCCTGAAGAAAATAGCTCATGACTTCATCCTGCTTTTTAAGCTTCTCTTCCAGGACTTTTATCTTTTCTTCAGATTCTGATTTATTGTTGTTTTTTGTCTGGCATAGTCAAATAATTCTATGACACTTTCAAAGAGTTTTTCCCCGGTTATGACTATCATTGGTATATATCTTATATTTTTCGGCCAGCCGGCTTATTCGAATTTTCTCTTCAGGCAATTCTCTTAAGATTATCATCTTCTGTTCCGGCGTACATGGTCATCTTGTTTTAATTGTTAAGGTATCTCCTGTTTTTGTTTATACCTAAATAATTATTTTGAAATTACTTCCCCGGCTTAATCGTTTCATGCAATAAAAAATGACCGCTGTATTTTTAGCTGTTAACTAATTTTATACAAGAAAACTCAAAATTTCTATGTACATAAATTAACGTTTACCACCAAACATATAAAGATTTTATTATATTTGTACCATACTATTATATAGCTGTACTAATATTGTGATCTCAAAGAAATGTTTAATAAGATACAAACCAAAATAACAATTTTTATTACTGTAACAAGTGCTTTATTTATTCTCGGATTATTACTTTTCAGTCGCGCCGAAAACAAAAAGTTTGAGAATATATTAAAAGACAGAACAACAGAAAAAGAACATCTTGTGGCTTCTGTTATAAAGACGCTTGACGGTAGTCTTATAACATTTGCAAATGATTATTCGTACTGGGATGAAATGATGAATTTCGTATCCAGCAAAGATACAGCCTGGAGTTTCATTAATATCGAAAGTTCACTTAATACGTTCAAGGCAAATTATGCCTGGGTGTATGATATTAATCTAAACCTCGTTTACTCAACTATTCACAGCAATAATACTTCGCTGAAAAGACTGCCGGTTGATATGGAAACGCTAAAGAAAGCCCTGGCAGCTAACTGGTTCCAACGCTTTTTTGTCTCTACTCCGGATGGTCTTGTAGAAATCTGCTGTGCCCCGATTCAGTCAAGCAAAGATATAAAAAGAAAATCCAAACCAACGGGCTTCTTCTTTACTGGCAGGATTTGGAATAATAACTACCTCAAAGAGATTCAGAATCTTTCGAGCGGCGACAGCATTAAACTGCTTAGCATAGAAGAAGATTTCATAACGGAACTGGCAAACCAGCAAAATGGATTAACATTTACATGCAGGGAAACTCTCTTCTCATTGGATAATAGACCAATATCTGTTTTAATGGTTATCTACAGCTTTCCAATGATGCAGGAAGCAATTGATATAGCTCGGATTCAGATGATTTATCTGGTATTATTTATATTTATAATGCTTTTTTCCATTTCTTACTTCCTTTACCAATATCTCAGCAAACCACTTAAAGTTATATCAAAAAGCATCGAAACCAACGATGGAACAATTATAAGAAAACTTCGCAAAAATAAGACAGAGTTCGGCAGGCTCGCTTATTTGATAATTGACTTCTTCCATCAAAAAGAAATTCTGAAAAAAGAAATTCTCGATAGAATAACTACGGAACGCATATTAAAAGAAAAAGTTATGAGTCTTCAGCTGATTAAGGCAATCAATTCAGCCTTTCAGAAAACTCTCGATCTGGAACAGATATTTCAAAGGGTTGATGAAATCATTCCATTCTATTTCAGTTGCCAGGGCAACCCTTCTTATCTATGATGAAAAGTTGTGTGCACTTACTAATATTCCTGTTGCTTCAAAGAATAATGCTGCTACAAAATTTAAAACCAGACTTCAGGAAACAAATTTTAGCGTTTCAGACAAATGTTATGCAACCGGAGAAATAATCATTATCACCGACAGTTCAAAATCTAATATAATAATTGATAAATTATCTGCCGGACACTCTCATATTAAATCATGCATAGCTTTGCCCGTAAAGTTCGACCAAAATATAATCGGTGTCTTAAGACTGGATAACACCGAATCCCCTTGCAGTTTCTCCGACTCGGATATAGAAACCTTTTCAATGATTAGCGAACAACTTGGAATAGTTATTAATAATGCGAGACTATTCTCCGAACAGAAAACAACCGAGAAGGCCCTCAGACGAAGCGAAGAAACTTACAAATCAATATTCGAACATACAGGAACAGCCTCTATTATTATTGAGGAGAATACTATCGTTTCGCTTGTGAACACAGAATGTATTAAGTTAATGGGCTTTACTTCTGAAGAAGTAATAAACAAACACAGTTGGACTGAGTACGTTCGCCCTGATGATATCGAACGGCTTAAAGAGTATCATATCGGAAGAAGACTGAACAAACAGGGTATCCCTAATAAATATGAAATGCAAATCACGGACAAGTCCGGCAATATCAAATATGTGATAAATAATATCAGCATTATTCCGGGAACACAGAAAACAATCTGCTCAATGATTGACATTACGGACCGTAAGAAAACCGAACTTGCATTGCTCAAGTTCTCCTATGCAGTTGAACAAAGTCCCGCAAGCGTAATCATTACCGATACAAACGGCAATATTGAATATATTAATCCTAAGTTCACCCGGACTTCAGGATACATTATCGATGAAGTTATCGGGAAAAATCCACGTATCTTTAGATCCGGAGTTACCTCAGTAAACGAATATGCTAATCTCTGGCAAACTATCTTAAATGGCGGAGAATGGCGCGGAGAATTTTGTAATAAGAAGAAGAATGGAGAAATGTATTGGGAGTCTGCTTCTATCTCTCCAATAAAAAATGAAAAAGGCGAGATTATCCACTTTGTAGCAATTAAGGAAGATATAACCGAGCTTAAGGAATTCGAAAAACAACTTGAAATTGCAAAGGAAAAAGCTGAGACTTCAGACAGACTTAAGAGTGAATTCCTGGCTCAGATGTCGCATGAAATACGTACCCCGATTAATACTATTCTAAGCTTCTCAGGACTGATAAAGGACGAACTGAAATATGAGGCTGACGAAGATATGAAAATATGTTTTGCCAATATTAACTCAGCAGGCGACAGAATAATACGCACTATTGACCTGATTCTGAATATGTCGGAAATCCAGGCAGGAAGTTATGAGGCAAATCCGAGAACAATTGACTTGTTTTCAGATATAATCGAGAAGGTTTATTCCAGTTTCGCTCATGTGGCAAAAAATAAAAACCTCTCATTTTTATTAAATCGCCAGACTCCTGAAACTATCATCATAGCTGACGAATACTCTGTTTACCAGATATTTAGCAATCTGATCGATAATGCCCTGAAATTCACTCACAAAGGATCGGTTATCATCACTATTTATCAAAACCGCAGACTTATCGTTGAAGTTACCGACACAGGCATTGGAATCGATGGCGAGTTTATTCCCAGTCTGTTCACCCCTTTCTCACAGGAGGAGCAGGGCTATACAAGAAGATTTGAAGGCAACGGCCTTGGGCTTGCTATCATAAAAAAATACTGCGAAATGAATAATATCGAGATTGAAGTTCGGACAGTAAAAAATGAAGGAACAACTTTCAGGATAATTTTCCCCGCAACTGAGCCTGATACGAAATAATACAGATAATCTTTCCGGCAGAAATACGCTGCCACTTCCCCGTCCAAAGTTGTTCTGTTGCCCCGCAGGGTTTTGTCCCCCGCTTTATATTTGAATATCCTGCATTATCAGATACTGATATAATAGAAACTCTTGATTTTTATTGTATCTATCGGTAAGTTAACTACTGATTTTTAAGTTAACCAGGCCCTGACTAACAGGTCAATGCCCAACTCCATCAGATCCGGAAGGAAGCAGTGGTAAGTAATTGGTTTGTGTAGTCAGGTTACCTGGTTTTTTAGTAATATATCTATATAAAATTGAAAAAAATCTTGTGCCGATAAGTAAAATATGCTATCTTTGATATAGCAAAACGATGCTGGTGTAGCTCAATTGGCAGAGCAGCTGATTTGTAATCAGCAGGTTGCGGGTTC
>JBAXDX010000002.1:0-60953 GCA_037140715.1 Ignavibacteria bacterium | reverse complement strand
ATAAAAATCCATAAGCCCTGCAAGGGCGCAATATGGTGTTAACCTGACAGCATTGGGGGAATGCCCTGGACTGACAGTTTTTCTTTAAGCACGCCACGAATTTGTCAAATCAGCTTTTTGTTCTGACAGGCTCGCCTGACAGCATTTATCTGATTCACTCATATTCCTTTGCCCTTATCCGTGTAATCCGTGATTCAGAACTATGATTCCTGTGATTAAAATGATTTCCCGGAAGAAAATGCCAACTCATAAAAATCATCATAATCACAAGAACACAGTCCGGACAATATAATCTAAACGTCAGTATGCCTGTTGTCCCGGTGCTGTCATTTTCCATTGCACGCCGTCATAATCCATTGCACGCCGTCATTTCTCATTGCAGAGAATTATAATCCATTGCACGCCGTCATTTTCCATTGCACGCCGTCATTTCTCATTGCAGAGAATTATTTTCCATTGCACGAAATTCATAATCCATTTCTTCCCGTTATTTCTCATTTCATAGAATTATAATTCATTGCGCGCCGTCATTTTCCATTGCACAAAATTATAATCCGTTGCAAGGCATCATTTCTTATTGTGAGACACAATAATTCATTGTGTAATATGACATGCTGTTTTTTGTCATTATTTTACCTGCTCATTACTCTTCAGCTTTTAAACCGGTACATAACCGCCACGAAACCGGCATTAAACAATTGTCCTGTAAGAGCGCAATATGATTGTTAACCTGACAGCATTGGTTATTGGTGCGAAGAAGAGCTGCCTCCGAAAAGAATTTCCACAATTTTTCCTGAATAATTATTAATTTTGCAGTAATAGAAAAACCTCAGTTAAAGATATATGGGATGACTTATGCAGATTTATAACACATTAACGAAAAAGAAAGAAGAATTCCTGCCAATAAATCCGCCAAATGTAACTATGTATGTATGCGGTCCGACCGTTTATGACTTGTTTCATATCGGCAATGCCCGTTCATTTACAATGGCGGATATTATCAGACGTTATCTTGAGTACAAAGGTTATAATGTATTGTTCGCGATGAATCTTACAGACATCGATGATAAGATTATCCGTAAATCGAACAATGAACATCAGGACGCGGGCGCAATTTCCGAGAAATATATAAAAGCATTTTTAGAGGATTCGGGCAGACTTAATATTAAAAAAGCTGACTTCTATCCAAAAGCTACCGAACATATAAGTGATATTATTGAGTTAATAAAAACGCTGGAGGAAAAAGGATTTGCATATAGTGTTAACGGCAGCGTGTTTTATGATGTTAACCGCTTTACCGGTTACGGAAGGCTTAGCGGAAAGAAAATTGACGAACTTGAGTCCGGCGCGCGCGTTGAGATTAACGATGAAAAGAAAAACCCGCTTGATTTTTTACTCTGGAAGAAAGCCAAAGAAGGGGAACCGTACTGGGAAAGTCCCTGGGGAAAAGGCCGCCCGGGCTGGCATATCGAGTGCTCTGCAATGAGTATGAAGCATTTTGGAGAAACAATCGATATCCACGCCGGCGGAAGCGACCTTATCTTTCCTCATCATGAAAATGAAATAGCTCAGAGCGAGGCCTCAACGGGTCGTAAGTTTGTTAATTACTGGCTGCATTTCGGCTTTCTTAATATTCAGAACGAAAAAATGGCGAAGTCACTTGGAAATTTCCTTACAGCAAGGGAAATACTTGATAAATATTCCGCCGAAACGGTCAGAATGTTTTTTATTCAGACGCATTATGCCGGTCCGCTTAATTTTACCGGGGAAATGTTAAGCAGTGCTCAGAAAGGACTGGAAAAAATAACTAACCTGGCTGAAAAGATTAACAGCGGATTAAAGTCAGCCGGCGAAATTCAGGCAACGTTAACAGGGTTTAACTTTGTCAGTTTCTACGAAGCCTTCGGGAAAGCTATGGATGATGATTTTAATACTCCGCAGGCATGTGCGGTTATTTTTGACTTTGTAAGGGAAGTAAATAAGTATGTTACCGAGAACTTATCCCCAGGTCTGAACTTTTTTGAGAAGGCTAAAGAATTCATGGCTAAAACTGCACAGGATGTACTCGGTATAGTAAATATGGAAACAACGAAAACAGACGCGGAAAATAGTCTGCCGCTTGAGCATGAACTAATCGAACTGCTGATTTCCATAAGAATCAAAGCAAAACAACAGAAAAATTATCCTCTTTCAGACGAGATACGTGATGAATTAAAGAAGCTCGGCGTGGTTTTGCAGGATCAGAAAGAAAAAACAATATATAAGAAGATGAAACCGGAATAGTTTTTACACTAAGTTAGAAAAACAATGTTTACAAATTCAAAAGTGCCACAACTGATTTTAATCTCGGGTATAATATGTGTCGTCATTTTCACTTTATGGCAGTACATGTTTAATATTTATGAAGTTTCGTTTAAAGTCTCAGATGTTGTCTTATTTGCTGATAACAAATCAACTTCTATAATAGAAGTCATTCCGCTGAACTCATTCGGGAACAGAGTGCCATTTAGAAAATCCCCGGCTGAATTTCAAATTGTCGAGGGTGTCGATTTAGTTGAGATAATTCAAAATGATATTGATAATGGAATCTTAACGCTGAAAGCCAAAGATATGCCGGGAAAAATTACTGTGCGAATAAAATCAGAATATTCTCTTATGCCATCGCTCATTGAAATATCAATTCAGCCCAATGCCGCATAAATTTGAAAAATAAAGAACTCCTGACAATAAACAGTTGATGCTAAAAATTCAGAGTTAAAAAGAATGTCCGGTTTTTAGTACACAATAGTGCGCTCAATCGGACACAATAATAAACATATATGTGTTTTTTCTCTGAAATAAGGGAATAAACAGGGCACATTAATTGTTTTTTTTTGACAGGAAGTAATAGAATTCTAAGAGGGGTAGTTATATGAAAATATTAAAACGAATTATGTTTTTAGCTTTGCTGGCGGGATTTGGTAATTTCTATGGCTGTTATACGCAGCTTTCGACTCGCGGTTACAGGGCTGAACGTGATTATGATAAAAACAGGGGTTACGAAACAAATGACCGCTACTCGGATGACCAGACCGGACAGGATACCGCCGGCTATGCCGATAACAATCAGTCTTATCAGGGCGGCTCAGCGTACGATAATTATGATGATGGATATTATTACCGTCCTTTTTACAGAAGATATTATGGCGGCTATCAGCCCGGACTGACTACCGGTATTGGTTTTGGATATTATAACCCGTACTGGTATGACAATTATTGTTCTTTTGACCCGTTTTACTCCGCTGACTTTTATCCATTTTACAATCATTACTATGGTTATAATTACTGGGGCGGGGGTTATTACGGAAGTCATAATTACGGATACTCCGGCGGCTATGGCGGGAAGCATCACGCAAATGATATAACACGTCTCAGGAATAATGATGGCGGCAGGGGAGCATACACTTCAAGAAGAAGAGATTTATTAACTTCCCCAAGAGGAGGCAGTATAGCTAATCCGCTTATCTCCGGCTCAGGAGGAACTACCCGTCAGCGTCATGATGTTGTAACTCAAAGAGGAAATGCCGTTAGCAGGCGTGCTGTTGAACAGAAATCCAGGCAGAGGGATGCTTCTTCCGAAAACAGGAATTACAAGCCAGATTCCGGAGCAAATTCAAACAACAGGAACGAACGTCAGTCTGAGGTCAGACGCAGACAGCAACCCCGAGTTATTTATGAAAAACCAGGGAATGGTCAGAATAGAGACGCGGGAGATCAGAGACACAGCCGTATGGATAATCGCGAGAGAAGAAATGTTAATTACAATCCGGCGCAACAGCCGGGACGAAATCCTGCCCCGGTATATGAAAGACCATCGGCAGAGCAGAGAAGCAGTACTCCGGCTCCGCAGTCGCGAAACAGCAGAAACGATGATGCCGGCAGAAGCAGTAGTAATGATAATAACAAAAGAAGCAGGTAGAAAATCATGAAAACAGGAAGTCTGATTTTTAGTTTCGCAGTTCTTCTTTTCATAATGTTCTCAGGATGCTACACAATGATTCAGCATCCGAATGTTGAAAAGACAGATAAAAATGGTTATACAATCTCACAAAAGGTTTTCTTTTACGATGATTGTAACAGTTGCCATAACAATAAATCAAATAATGATTATGTAAAAAAAACAGATACGAATGCTGAACCGGCCGAGACTTATTCTCAGAATGATGAAGATTATAATTCTGAATATAATGACCCCGGTAATTCCGGCTCAGGATATTATGTGAGTGGCTATTCTGCCCCTTATTATGGAAGCACGTACTACGGAAGTTACGGTTATTTTTATAACAGACCATGGTGGCATAATGTAGCTCCGCCAACTGTTTCTGTCTCTAATCCCGGTACAGGCGACAAATCAGCCGGTCAGTATGATGGACGCGCAAGAACATCAGACGGTAGCCGTTCAGAAGCTACTACCCGGACTACAACTACATATTTCCCCCCGACTTCTGTAAGTCATAGTAACAGTAGTGGCAGCAGTTCAGGCGATACTTCAAAATCAAATGAAGCCGTAAAGAGCAACGATAAGAATAGTACCAAAAGCCGCGAGGATAACAGCAAAAGTTCATCGGGCGATTCTAATGCCCGCAGTAATGACGGCAGCAGAACAACAAATTCAGGCAGGAGATAATTAATGCATGCTTTAAAGAAAACAATGGTTCTTGTTCTTTCCCTTTTAGCTCTTATTGCATCTGATATTTTTGCGCAAAACGCGGGTGATGCTTTAAGGCTTTCTGAACCCGGTCTTGCTTCAAATGCCCGTGCTTTGGGTATGGGTAATGCTTATACGGCATTAAGCGATGACTTTTCAGCCTCTTCTTTTAATCCCGCAGGTTTTGCACTGATTAAAAGAATGGAGTTCGCAGGCGGAATGTTTTATTCTAAATTTAATAATTCTACATCGCTTTCCGGATCAGGCGCTGATTATTCTGGCGGTGTGAAGACGAATTATTCTAACAGTACGACAAAGCTTGATAATTTAAGCTTTGCCTTTCCATTTCCGACCCTGAGGGGCAGTCTTGTTTTTGCCATTGGCTATAATAAGGATAAGGATTTTAACGGAGCTGTAAATTTCAATGGTTACAATAGCGGCAATACTTCGATGATCCAGTCTCTTTTAGGTCCGCGCGATCTGCCGTATTATCTGTATCTTACTGATTCAACAGGTGACAACACGCCTATTAACGGTAAATTAAATCAGGACGGGACTACACTTTCAAAAGGCAGTATCGGCAAGTGGGCTTTTTCAGGTGCATCTGAGGTGGCTCCTAATGTTTTTGTTGGAGCAACGCTGAATGTCTATTCAGGTGATTATAGCAGAACCCGCGATTATTATGAAGAAGATACTAAGAATGTTTACCGAAATATACAGACTGATCCGGGCGATATTACAACGCGCGGGTTCAGACTCTTTTATTTTAATGATATTCTTAATTGGGATATATCAGGCTGGGATGCAAATATCGGCTTTTTATATCAGATGAATAAATACAGGGAGTACGGACTCAGGATTGGCGGAAATATTAAATTCCCTGCGCATTATATAATTAAGGAAAATTATACCGTTACCGGCCGAAGTGAATTTGCAGACGGACAGGTGATTAGTCTTAATAATCCCTTTGAAAGCAGCTCCGAATATGACATTTTAACTCCTTATATTTTTTCATGCGGGGCGGCTTTTAACTATAAGGGAGCAGTTGTAAGCGCCGGTATTTCTTATATCGATTATACCGGGATGGAATTTACAGGCGGACTAAGTTCCATGTTGATGGCTCTGAATAATAAAGATATTAAAGAACAGTTCCGCGGAGTTGTTAATTACAATCTCGGTGCTGAATATACAATTCCGGAAATTGATTTAAGAGTCAGGGCTGGATTTATGATGAACCCTTCGCCATATATTTCGGATCAGAATGTCTCAGACTATGATAAGAAGTATATTACCGGCGGACTCGGATTCCTTGCCGATGAATCCTTTGCCTTTGATATTGCTTATGCTTACGGCTGGTGGAAAGATATCGGCGATAATTATGGAGTAAATGTGTCCCGTACGAATCAGGATATCAAATCCCGCAATATGATATTTACCGTTACTTACAGATTTTGAGAATTTCTTATCCATACACGATAAGAAGTAAAGAGTGAAACAACATATTTTCTTTGTCTCTTTCTTTTTTTTATTCTGTCAGGCATTATTTAGCGCGACACACCGGCTTATTTTTTATCTCTGTTGTTTTGATTTGGGATTGAAGTTATATTAGTCAGCCGATTTATTTAGACTTGCATAAAATCTATTACCAAACAGGTTACAGGAATGGACGATAATCCGCATTTATTAAACGAGGATGCCGGCAGGTTATAATTAAAACATTTTTTTTATGAATTTATTCAACTAATCTATGAGGGAAATTATGCCTTTTATAAACTGGAATCAACGATACTCTGTCGGAATTAATGAAATTGATAATCAGCATAAAAAGCTGGTCAATTATATTAACGAACTTCATGAAGCCATGAAAGCCGGCAAAGCTAAAGAAGCTCTTAGTATTATTATTCAAAACCTGATTAAATATACTCAGACTCATTTTACTCTCGAAGAAAAATATTTCGCCCAGTTTGATTACCCTGATACTGCCGGACATAAAAGAGAACACCAGTTGTTTGTCTCTAAAGTACTGGACTATCAGGGAAGGTTTCTTACAGGTAGCTCTATCGTTTCTATTGAAATTATAAATTTTCTCAGGGACTGGCTTATTCATCACATCTGTGTAGTTGATAAAAAATACAGCCCGTTTCTGATTGAAAGAGGGGTAAAATAATCGATATGACAAAAATTGATATGAAGAAACAATATGCAGAGTTGTTTAATCCTCCGGTTAAGAACGTTGTAGAAGTAGATGTCCCCTGCATGAATTATCTGATGATTAATGGTAATGGCGACCCGAACAACTCCGAAAAATTCAATAATTGCGTTGAATCCCTCTATTCAGTCGCCTATACCCTTAAATTTATGTGTAAAAAAGAGGTGCCGGCTCTCCCTGACTATGTAGTGCCACCTCTCGAAGGTCTTTGGTGGTGCGATGATATGAAGTTATTTTCTATTGAGGATAAATCCGCATGGAAATGGACTCTTATGATTATGCAACCGGAATTTATTAATACTGCCGATGTGGAAAAAGCTTCTGTTACCGCTTATGCTAAAAAGCAAATTGAAGCAATCAAGGAAGTCCGCTTCGAAAATTATCATGAAGGCCGATGTGCGCAAATTATGCATATTGGTCCTTATTCGGATGAAACTCCCACTATACTTAAACTGCATAATTTTATAAAGGAAAATGGACACAGTCTTCGCGGATTTCATCATGAAATTTATCTGAGCGATCCAAGAAAAGCCGACCCTGCAAAAATGAAAACAATTATCCGGCAACCCTTCGAATAGAAACTGCAAGGCGGGATAAATTTAACCTGAAATATCGTAGAATGGATGATATAATGGTTCCTTCGCTAATGTGTTCTAAAGGTTGAATTCATAACGGTCGTTAATATATACATGGCAGGACAATCAACTGAAGTGACACATTAACAGACTTACTATATCTCACCGCATGATAATCACAAAAATTTCGAAAATTAAAGACAGCGTACATATTCAGTTTGATAATGATGAAAAACTGATTCTTCGCTATGAAGTGTTTCTGAAGAATTCCCTAAGGAAAGATGACGGGCTGGACGAAAAGACGAGGGATTCGCTAATCAGGCAGAATCAGTTTTTTTATGTTAAGGAATCTGCTTTCCGCTTTCTTGGATGCCGGTTGCATTCAGCTAAGGAGCTGGAAAGAAAACTTTTAGCTAAAAAATATGACGCAGAGCTGGTAAACAATGTAATCTGCAACCTGAAAGAAAATAATTATCTCAACGATGAAAAATTTGCCCGCGATTTTACATCCGAAAAAACAAACCGCAACTCCCTTGGTATAAACCGCATCATAATGGAACTCAAAGCGAAAGGCATTTCTAAGGATATTATTGAATTAGTTCTTAGCGATAGTTCTGACACAGAACAGGTTGATCAGGCATGCAAAATCGCTCAAAAAAAACTTAAATCCCTCAAAGTCCGCAATCTGGAAAAGCAGAAACTTCAGCAGAAAATCTATAGTTATCTTTTATCCAAAGGATTTAATTACGATATTATCAAAATAGCAATTGAATCAGTTATTAGTTCTGAGACATGAGTTTTTGGTTAAAGATATATTCTCAGTTCCTCTGTTAAAATATTCTCCGAAAATATCGGTTGCTTTGCATCGGGTGATTTAATTATCTTAGCAGAAGTAATTTGAATGTTTTTTTTAAGTCATGGAAAGATTCACCGGCGTTGATTATTCACAACTTTAAAGCTTTGCCGGGTAAATATGACCGCCTCGCGTGAGCTTTTTCATAAAAACAGGGGGATATATGAGCACCGATAAGATTATTTATGAGGGATTAACATTTGATGATATACTTCTGGTTCCCGCGAAATCTTCGGTTCTGCCAAGAGAAGTTGAAATTGTTTCACAACTTACTACTGAAATTAAATTGTACATCCCGCTATTGTCTGCCGCTATGGACACGGTTACCGAGAGCCAGATGGCTATTGCAATGGCAGGACAGGGAGGTATTGGTATTATCCATAAGAATATGACCATTGACCGCCAGGCAGAAGAAATTGATTTGGTTAAACGTTCGGAAAGCGGCATGATTATGAACCCGATAACGCTTTCTTCTGACAAAACTGTCGAAGATGCTCTTGTCCTCATGGATAAATATCAAATTTCCGGTATTCCTATTGTTGATGATTCCAATAAGCTTATCGGTATTCTGACTAATCGCGATCTTCGCTTTGAGCCGAACCTCTCGCTTAAGGTAAAAGATCTTATGACTAAGGAAAACCTGATTACGGCTCCCATTGGCACAGACCTTAAGATGGCTGAGAAAATTCTGCAGAACCATAAAATTGAAAAGCTTCCTATCGTTGATGCTCAGGGTTACCTTAAAGGTTTGATTACATTTAAGGATATCCAGAAAAAGAAGAAATATCCTAACGCCTGCAAAGATGAGCATGGACGATTAAGGGTTGGCGGTGGCGTTGGCGTTACAGCTGATACTATCGAGCGTACCGAGGTATTGCTTAACGCGGGTGCGGATGTCATTGTGGTCGATACGGCTCACGGTCATTCCGTTGGCGTGATTAAAATGATTAAAGAATTACGAGGGAAATTTAAGTATGCACAGCTTATTGCCGGTAATATTGTTACAGGTGAAGCTGCTCTGGACTTAATTGAAGCCGGAGTTGATGCAGTAAAGGTAGGAATTGGCGCTGGTTCAATTTGCACCACGCGCGTTATTGCAGGCGTTGGCGTGCCACAAATTTCTGCTGTGATGAATGTTTATAATGAAATTAAAGGCAAGGGCATTCCGATTGTCGCCGATGGCGGGATCAAACAGACGGGCGATGTTCCAAAGGCAATTGCGGCTGGAGCCGATACGGTTATGATTGGCGGTATGTTCGCTGGTGTCGAAGAAACTCCGGGAGAAACCGTTCTGTTCGAAGGACGCAGTTTTAAGGTTTACCGTGGTATGGGATCGCTTGGCGCTATGAAAAAAGGAAGCAGCGACCGGTACTTTCAGGATATTGAGGAGGATATTAAGAAACTCGTCCCCGAAGGTGTTGAGGGAAGAGTACCTTTCAAAGGTCCGCTCTCAGAAACGATTTATCAGTTTATTGGCGGACTTAAAGCTGCCATGGGATACTGTGGTACAGCAAATATTTCTGAACTGAAGGAAAACGCCCGGTTTATCAAAATGTCTGTTGCAGGTCTAAGGGAAAGTCATCCGCATGATGTTATTATTACCGATGAGGCTCCTAACTATCATTCATAGCTGCGGATGATTTTTGTTCAGGTTACTGGGTTATATTCTGAAAACCATCGATAGGTCAAAATGTTCAAAGTACTGGTGATTGCTTATTATTTTCCTCCTATGGGTCTTAGCGGTGTACAGCGGGTTACAAAGTTTGTCAAGTATATGAGAAAATATAACTGGGAGCCTACCGTAATTACTACGGGTAAAACCAGTTACTTCGCCCATGACAATTCGCTGTTGAAGGAAGTTGAAGAGTCTGAAATCAGAGTTATCCGTGTTGAGGCAAACGATCCTTATTCTCTGGCAAGGAGTAAAAAGAATTTCAAAATGTCCGCGGAAATTGTGATAAAGACTTTAAACAATATCAGTAAAACTTTTTTTATCCCTGATAATAAAATCTCCTGGTCAAATAAAGCATACAAAGTTGCTAAGGAACTCCTTAAAAAAGAGGAGTTCGATATAATTTTTGTCTCTATCCCGCCTTTCTCAACTTTTTCAGTTGCTGCGCGGTTAAGCAAATGGTTTGATATCGCACTCTTTGTCGATTACCGCGACTTATGGACTGGCAACCAGTTTGCCTTTAATCTTACGCCTTATCATTCGTATCTCCACAAAAAGCTGGAGTATAAAGCTCTTAGGGTAGCTGACAAGGTGATTGCGGTAAACCGTAAAATAAAAGAAAAACTTCTAAATACCTTCCGCTTCCTGACTTTTGAAGATATTATGATTATTCCGCATGGATATGATAAGGAGGATTTTGAAAATATCACTCCTATTCCCAAAGGCAATAATAAAATGAGGCTTACTTACTCAGGTACATTTTATGAGTTTATTACACCTAAGTATTTTCTTCAGGCTTTCAGGAAACTGACTTATGAAAGACCGGATATTGCAGAAAATATAGAACTCCACTTTATCGGCGAATTCAGAAGAGAAAATGTAAAGCTGGTTGACAAGCTCGGACTTCAGGCTTATGTAAGGGATTACGGATATCTCGATCATAATGAGGCGGTTGTTAGAATTGTTTCAAGCGATGTCCTCTGGCTTATGGTTGGTGATAAGAAAAATGCCGATACTATTACACCGGGCAAATTGTTTGAATATTTCGGTGCGCGAAAACCGATTATTGCATGTGTGCCGGAAGGTGCGGCTAAGTCGGCCTGCCAGGAATATGGTGCGACTTTTATTACTAAGCCTGCTGATATTGATGAGATAAAAAATACTATTATTCGTGTTCACGGGCTTTATAGGGAAGGCAAACTCCCAAAGCCTAATGAAGAATTTGTCGTTAAGCATGACCGTGAAGTTCAGACTGAACAGATGCTCAAAAGTTTCCAGTTTTATATAAAGGCAATATAGATGAATGTTGTTTTAATTGGTTCGGGTGGAAGAGAAAATGCAATGGCTTACAAGATCAGCCAAAGCAAATTGCTTACAAAGTTGTTTCTTGTACCCGGCAACCCTGGTACTGAGGCATTTGGAGAAAATGTCAGTCTTAATATTAATGATGATCAGGCTGTCGTTGATTTTTGTATCTCAAACGCTATTGAACTTGTCGTCATAGGTCCCGAAGTCCCGCTTGTAAATGGTTTAGCCGACATTCTTCGCAGGCATGAAATAAACGTTTTCGGTCCCGGCAAAGATGCCGCTATGATTGAAGGCGATAAGGCTTTTGCCAAAAAACTTATGCTTAAATATAATATCCCTACGGCCGGGTTTGAGATATTTACTAAATCGGAATATCCCAAAGCTGTCGAGCATATTTCTTTTATTAAATATCCTGCGGTTATTAAAGCCTCCGGACTTGCTGCCGGCAAGGGCGTACTTATATGTCAGTCATTTCAGGAAGCTAAAGATGCTCTTTCCGAGTGCTTTGAGGATGCGTTGTTTGGCGAGGCGGGCGAGACTATTGTAATCGAAGAATTTATGACTGGTCAGGAAGCTTCTATTTTTGCAGTTACGGATGGTAAAAACTTTATCTGCCTGCCCTCTGCTCAGGATCATAAGAGAATAGGGGATAATGATACCGGCAAGAATACCGGTGGCATGGGTGCTTATGCCCCTGCTCCAATTGTAACCCACGAAATATTAAATGAAATTGAAGTAAATATCATTCGCCCGACTTTAGATGCTCTTAACGGCGAAGGCAGGAAATTTAATGGGTGTCTCTACTGCGGAATAATGCTTACACCCAATGGACCAAAAGTAGTTGAATTTAACTGCCGCTTCGGCGACCCTGAGACTCAGTCCGTTTTGCCTCTGCTCGAAGGCGATTTTTTGCAGTTGTTATCATCAGCGGCTAAAGGCGATGTTGATAAGACTTCTGTTTCATACAATGGCGGAGCTGCCGTCTGCGTTGTCGCTGCTTCGGAGGGCTATCCTGATAAATATGAAAAAGGCTTTGAAATATCAGGTCTCGATGATGTTCATGATGAAGCCATTGTTTTTCACGCAGGTACTAAAAAGATTGACGGTAAGATAGTTACCGATGGCGGAAGAGTACTGGGTGTAACTGCTGTAACATCTGAGAATAATCTGCAACTATGTAAGGAAAAGGCATATAAAGCCCTTCGTAAAATATATTTTGACAATATTTATTACAGGACAGATATAGCCGACAAGGGTTTTAAGAAGTCATAATCCAATCCCTTCCCATTTAATTTCATATCACGTTTATCAGGACGGATAATTATCTGTCTTCGTGATATCCTGCTTGTTTCCATTCGAAATACTCATCTACAAAGAATTAAACTATTATTATAGTACCATACCAGCATAAGATTTTGCCAGATAATATATCTCAGATATTCAAAGCAGTACTTTAAAATCGTATATACTCAGCATCATTACAGATTATCAAATGGAATAAAGAATTAATCGGGATGAAAACTTTCATGGAGTGTACTACAAATTTCCTTCAATAAAAGAATGATACAGAATGGGAAAGCAGAAAATGGCATTTTATTATGCCTGAAGGGAAATTTATCGGGCGCAATTATTTCCATACTAAGCTTTTTTTAGTACACAGGCGATTTCTGCAATTCACCAAACCTGTTCCGAAATAAAATATGCCATTTATGGACGGGAAAGAGCCTTTCTGGTAATTGTATTAATAATGCAGGAACGTAAGACGGGTTTTACGCTGTTAACCAGTAACCTTATAGATTCTGAATACACTTCTCTGGTAAAATCTTTGGCAGGTCTGTAACGGGACTTCGCCTGTATAACAGCAAAAATGAGTATAATTAAGATGGAAATTTGTCGTACACCCAATAATGTCTGATAATATTTCGAAATTTCATGCTATATTATGGCATTTAAATAAGCAGAGTAGTATTTTGTATTCTAATAAATTTATTTTGACTGAATACCAAAAAAGTTTTGACTTATCTAATGAAGGCAACGAAGATAAGTTTTAAATAATTAGCTTTTCTATATATAATATTTTTCAACCGAAAAAAGGTCATGAGGATGAGTATTTCAACTGTTTTAACTGAAAGTGAAATAAAAGCCCTGAAATCGGAAAATCCTTCAGAGCGCAGGTCGATAGTCGAAGATTTTATGAATAAAGAGCTTGACGAAGAAACCGTCAGGATACTCTGCCAGATGCTTTCTGATGAAGATAAAGGCGTCAGGGATGCTGTTTCGCTTACGCTTATTTTTAACGGTAATCCTTTAATTCCAAAGTTTATTGTCCCGCTTGTTTCATCTTCTGAAATCGGCATCAGAAATCTTGCAGGTGAAGTTCTCTTAAGAATCGGGGAGAACAGTATTGATGAGATGGAAGCCAGTATAGAGCTGGGCAATGACGACTGCAAGAAGTTTATAATTGATCTGCTCGGGCTTATCGGAAAAGAAAAACCAGTATCAAAGATACTTGATGTTTTGAGAACAAACACGAACGACAATGTTATTCTTTCATGTCTTGAGGCTTTAGGCAATATTAAATATCAGCCGGCTATTCCTGAACTGATAAAAATCTATGAAGAAAACGAGCTTTACCGTCCTACAATAATTGAAGCTTTCGGCAAAATGGAATCACAGGAAGCTCTTCATTTTATCATGGACAAATACTATGTAGAAGACGACCTTACGAAATTTTCAATTATAGAAAGTTTTGGTTCGATAGGTAACGAAGGCACATTTTATTTTCTATTATCAGAACTTACAAAAATTACCGGTCCGATTATTTGGCCGATTATTTCTTCATTATGTATGATGAAAGAAAGGCTCGGGCTTGATATTCCATTTGATGAAAATATAAAAAATTCTATTCTATATACCCTGATGGAAGCTGAAATAAAATATAAGATAGCTGCTACCAGTTTAATTTCTGTCTTTGACGATAAGGATATTATGGATGCGCTTCTTCATATATATGGAGAGGACATCGAGATTGATAAAAATATTCGTCCGGCATTTTTTGAATTCGCAAAAATTATTTATCACAAACTTGCTGTGCTTATTAGGGAAAAACCGGGTAATCTGAAGAACCTGTTATGGCTGTTAAAGGATATGGTTGACTTCAACGGTAAAAGCCTTGACCATCTAAGCGAAATAGATAAGCGGAATTTAAGCGATTCCTTTACCTTGTGTTTTGATAATCCTGATGAAGAAATCAGAAAATCATCTTATGAGTTATTATTTATTATAAACCTTGAATTTGCACTTATATTTTTAGATACTATGGTTGAAGATGATAATATCTGGAACCGGATGAAAGTACTTGAGATGATAGAGAGCCGACCCGGTGAAAAAATAGATGAAGTAATTAAAAAGTTGGCTAATGACCCTGATGAAATGGTCAGAGAAAGAGCTAACTGGGCATTAAGTCAACGCAGAATTACTAACTAAGAAAACAGAGCTGATTAAATATGAGCGATTTACCAAATATGGATATGCAAAACACTCAACCAGGTGAAGGGTTTACATTTTCTGGTAGAAGTCAGATAGTGCTTTCTGATAAAACATTTGAAACCTGGCGTAAATATATTTACGATATATGCGGTATTTATTTCCAAGATAACAAGAAATATTTAATGGAGAGCAGGCTTCAGAAGCGAATTGGCTTTTTAGGGCTTGATTCATTTGATGCATATTTAGATTACATTAAATATCATCCAAACCGGCAGCCCGAGTTGCGCTATCTTTACGAAGCTATTACGATCAATGAGACTTTTTTCTTCAGAAATCAGCCACAACTTGATGCCTTGGTAACTTCGATTATACCTGAGATTGTGAACAGTCCGAATAAAGTCAACAAAAAGAGAATCAGGATTTGGAGTGCGGCATCTTCATCGGGCGAGGAAGCTTATTCAATTGCCATGACTCTGACAGATCTTGTAAAACCAAAGTATCAGGGGCTTGAGTTTGAGATTGTAGGCACCGATATTAATCAGGCGATGATTGATACGGCAAAGAAAGGATTATACAGAGATTATTCGATACGCAATACACCTCCGTATTACCTGAAAAAATATTTCAAGACATCTGGCAATACATACGAAATTGATCCAAATATTAAGAGCATGGTTACCTTTAAACTGTTAAATCTTTATGATGATCTAAGCATGAAGGCAATGCTCAACTTTGATATAATTTACTGTGCCAACGTACTAATTTACTTTGATGTTAAATCCAAGATAAAAGTAGTTTCGCACATTTACAATTCACTTTATAAAGGCGGATATTTGTTTATCGGTTATTCAGAAACGCTTCATGGAATATCGAAAGCCTTTAAGTTGGTCAGCTATCCTAAAACTATTGGTTACAAAAAGGAGTAAATAAAATAGAATGAAAAAAGTCATTTTAATTGCGGATGATTCTCCTACGATAAGAAAATTTATTTCATTTTCCTTAACTATGCATGGCTTTGAAGTAATTTCTGCTTGCGATGGAATGGAAGCTTTGGAGAAATTGCCATCAAGCAGGATTGATCTGGTTATAACAGATCTTAACATGCCAAACATGGATGGGTTTGAATTAATCAAGACTATAAAGGGTAACGAGGAATATAAAGATATTCCTATAATTATTCTTTCTTCTTTATCAGGAAGTGAAGAAATAGAAAAGGGAATGAGTTATGGAGCAAGCAGTTATCTTATAAAACCTTTCGACCCGAAAAGAATACATTACGAAGTTTCTAAATATTTAAATTGAGGTAATATATGTCCATGAAATTTCTTGTGGTAGATGATTCTGGTACTATGAGAAGAATCGTCGCCAATTCACTAAAGAATCTGGGTTATGACAGTATCGTAGAGGCCGTTGACGGAAAAGACGCGCTTGCAAAACTTGCAGCCGATGATACCATTAGTTTTGTAATCACAGATTGGAATATGCCCGTTTTTACAGGGCTGGAATTGACAAAGGCAATGAGAGCGGATGCAAAGTATATGAAAATGCCTATCCTTATGGTTACCACGCGCGGTATTAAGGAAGACATTATCGAAGCTCTTCAGGCTAAGGTAAACAATTATATTATAAAACCATTTACACCGCAGATATTAAAAGAAAAAATAGATCAAATTTTAGCTCATGTTCAATAGGTAAAAAGAATGAAAAATATTAATATGTCGCAGCTTTTTGAAAAATTAAGTGACATCAAGGCCTTGTTTCAGTATGGACAAAAAATAGTTCCGGTACTTCAGAGCCTTGTAGATTTTATGCAGGATACCGGGCCGTTACTTGAGAATATCAACCATTCGATAGCTGAAAGTACAGCCAAAATCCCAAGGGCCACAGACCAGATAAGTAATGTTACTAATGCTACCGAGCTGGCTACAACGGAAATTCTCGACCTTGTCGATGTAATATCAAATAGCCTGAATAATATTGAATCTTTGCTTAAAGAACTTATTTCTACTGAAAATAAAAAGAACGAAATTTACGAAAAGCTTTCCATTTTGCTGGCAGGTAATCCTGAGGCTGGAGAATTGTTAAAACAGTATAATGAAGCTAATATTACTATTGACTCAATCGGTAATATAATTCAGTATTTTCCGAAGATTAAGGATGATACATATAATATTACATTATCCCTTCAGGTTCAGGATATAACATCGCAACAACTTGCATCTGTTACTCATCTGATTGAATCAGTACAAGATCGTCTGGCGAAACTAATACGTGATATTGACGATGCTGACCTAAAATCGCCAGCGTTGCCTGGTCCTCCCGTTAATTTTACCGCGCCTGAAGGGGCTACGTTTGACCCAAATGCTTCTTATGACAAGTCTTCTGACCGTCAGGATATGATCAATGATTTAGTTCAGAAAGAAAATATGAAAGCCTCGCAGGATGAAATAGATAAATTATTCTCTTAAATTAAATGCGTCTGTTTTTTTATTAATTGAAACCCTAAATATTAAGTTATATGGAATCAGAACTTCATCAGTTGTTAAATGATCCGGAAATGAAGGAAATCTTTGAAAGTTTTATTGTTGAAACCAAGGAGATACTTGAGAAGCTGGATTTAGAACTAGTTGAGATTGAAAAAAAATCGGAAGATATTGATCTTCTTAATTCTATTTTCAGATCATTTCACACGGTTAAAGGCACCTCGGGATTTTTGGGACTGGACCGCCTTACTAAGGTAACTCACAGGGGCGAGGATATATTGAACAAGCTTCGTAAGAGGGAAGCAAAGCTTACTAATGATGTTATGGATGGCATACTTGCGGCTTATGACAAAATGAAAAGTCTTGTATCGTCTATTGAGACTAATAAAAATGAAGATGTTGATATTGATGATACGTTAGATATGCTCGAAAGAATTTCAAAAGAACTCGAAACAGGGATCAAAACGGAATCAGTTCCAAAGCCTGTTGTGATCCATGCACAAACAGAAATTAAACTGGAAAACTCCGCTCCTGACATTGGAACAGAACATCAGGATGAGTCAGATGAAGAGCCGGAATTAGTTCTGGCTGTAAAGGTTGCACACATCGGCATGAATAAAGATAAAGATATTGATAATAAACCCATTGCAAAGCAGACTGATAATACAATACGTGTTGATGTTGAGCGTCTTAATGAGTTGCTTAATATTGTTTCCGAACTTGTACTTGGCAGAAATCGTCTTGCCCAGGTAAATGCCGAAGTAGCTTTGGAGTATGAAGGTACAAAGTTATCACGCGACCTGGCTGAAGCTTCCAAACAGATAGACCTGATGACTACCGAGCTTCAGCTTGCAGTCATGAAAACAAGAATGATTAAAATCGGGAAGGTATTTAACCGCTTCCCAAGAATAGTCAGGGATTTGAGTAAAGATCTGAAGAAAGATATTCAGCTTGTAATAAATGGTGAAGAGACAGAACTGGATAAAACACTAATTGAAGAGATAAATGATCCTTTAGTCCATCTTATTCGTAACTCGGTTGATCATGGAGTCGAGATGCCTGATGTGCGAATACAGAAAGGGAAAAATCCGCAGGGTACGGTTACTCTTTCAGCTGAGCATGAAGGCAATAACATAATCATTACTATTGAGGATGATGGTAAGGGCATTAATCCTGATTTGTTGAAAGAAAAAGCTATTGCCAAGGGTCTGCTTACAAAGGAAAAGGCATCTGAACTCTCCAGACAGGAAGTATATAATCTAATTTTCCTTCCAGGATTTTCTACCAATGATATTGTAACAAACGTTTCAGGCCGTGGCGTTGGGATGGATGTTGTTAAGACAAATGTAACTAAGCTGCGTGGTTTAATAAATGTTGAATCTGTAATCGATCAGGGTACAAAGATTATAATTAAACTTCCCCTTACGCTTGCAATTATTCAGGGATTGCTGGTCAAGGTAAATACCGAAACTGTGGTTATTCCGCTTAATTCCGTTGTGGAAGTTGTCAGGGTTTCCAATGATGAGATAAAGACAATTAATCAGGATGAAGTAATCAGGATAAGGGACAGCGTGCTTCCGCTTCTTAGAATCGATAAAATGCTTTATGCGGATAATTTTGACGAGAACAGCAATAAATGGCAGTATGTTGTTATTGTAGGTATTGCTGAAAAGAGGTTTGGTGTAAGGGTAGATGAGCTAGTTGGACAAAAGGAAGTAGTTATCAAGTCTCTCGGTAACTACCTTGGCAATATACAGGGGATTGCCGGCTCGACAATTATGGGGGATGGCAAGGTTGTAATGATTATAGATGTTGGTGAATTAATAAATAATTTAACGGAAGAAGTTTGATTAATAAAATCAGGGCAATCGTTGTTGATGATTCGGCATTCATGAGAAAGTCTCTTTCTATTATGCTTGAATCTGATCCGGAAATAGAAGTCATTGGTACGGCAAGGGATGGACTTGAAGGGTTCAATCTCATAAAAGCTCTTAAACCTGATATTGTAACTCTGGACGTTGAGATGCCACGGATGGATGGTCTGACGGCGCTTGGTAAAATTATGTCTGAATGTCCTACCTCTGTAATAATGGTAAGTTCGGTTACAACCGAAGGTGCCGAGGCTACACTTAGGGCTCTTGAATTAGGTGCAGTTGATTTCATACCAAAAGAATTGTCTTATGTTAGTGTTAATATTATAAAGATAAAAGAGGACTTAATTAAGAGAGTCAAGGCAATTGTCAGGCAACGTGCTGTTCAATTGCGTTTAAGAAAGGTGCAGACAGGTCCGTCTGAAAGCAGACCGGTTTCATTCGCATCTGCGCCTTTAAGCTCATTACCGAGGATTGGTTATAAGGCAATCGTTCTTGGAGTATCCACGGGCGGACCAATGTCGCTTCAGAAAGTTATTCCAAAGATATCGAAAAATATTAATTGCCCGATGTTTATTGTTCAGCACATGCCTCCTAAGTTTACCAAGTCGCTTGCTGACCGTTTAAACAGTATGAGCGAGCTTGAGGTAAAAGAAGCCGAACATAATGATGTTATTAAAAATGGAGTGGTATATCTTGCTCCAGGTGGATTCCACATGACGGTTCATAAATCCGGACTCGGTAGCAATGTAATTGATATTTCTGAAAAACCGGGAGATACACTTCACCGCCCGGCAGTTGATGTAATGGTAAATTCTGTTGTCAAAGTTTATGGAAAGAGTACGCTGGGTATAATTATGACCGGCATGGGGAAAGATGGTTATGAAGCTCTTAAAGAATTGAAGGGAATAGGTGGTTATGTAATTGCACAGGACGAGGAGAGCTGTGTAGTTTATGGTATGCCTAAGGCAGTTGTTGACGGAGGTTATGCTGATATAATCTCTCCGCTTGAAAAAATTGCTGATGTTGTCAATAAGGCTGTCTTGTAAACAAAGTTTTATGACTATACAATCAAAAAGAATGAATTTTATAAAAGCCAACGTGAGTTGGCTTTTATGTTTTATGAACGGAGAGGGTCTTAGTCGAATCTATTTCCACTAAGAGTTATCTTGTTACTACTACTTGTTGGCAAACGTGGTCAGTCAGTCAAAAACGGAGGTATTATAAATATCTCTTTTTACTATTAAGCCTTCCGGTCTACCATCATTCCCTGATCTGAATCAAGCGAGCTTTTCAGGTTATTAACGAAATCGGTAACCTTATCCTGGCTGGCGCTACCGGATGTTTTATCGTTCATCATATCAATCAGCTTTTTGGCTAAATCATTTTGAGCTTCTATTACTTTCGGACTTGTAGTCTCGACAGTTTTTTGTGCACTTTTCTTTTGTTCGGCTGAGTAAACCTGGCTCTGTAACTGGCTTGAAGTTGTTCCGAGTACGCTGTTAACCATGACTATTCTCCTTATGTTTGTTATTAGTTTTTATCAGATATTACCGTTTAATTTCAAAATGAATGAATAAAGTTATTGAAGTATCTTCTGTTCCATGGTTGATAACTGGCTGATCATCGTTTCCCTTGTCTTTTCAGGTTCTTCAATAATATGCGGGATTAATTTCTTATAATAGTTAATTCCATTTATCAGGTTCTCCCTGAATGTTTTTATGAATTTTTCTGTATGATCTGAAAATGGCTTAATATTATCTTCAATTAGCTTATGGAAATAATCGATATATATGTTCAGTTCTTTGATGAACATATTTGGACGATTTGGATCAGTTATCAGGTTTATTCTGCCATAGATATGATCTACCATTTCCTTAAGTGTGGATATTTTTGAGAAATATGCCAGATTAGGACCAGGACAAACTGTTACAGCACTGCTTTTTTTACTATTCAGAATATCATTTACAATAAGAGCCACACAGGTCAGACCTTCGCAGAGGCATTCCTTTTCCAATATTTTTTCCGATTCTTTTTCATATTCTTCAGGCGGAAGGTTCCTCTCCAGCAGTTGCTTCATCTTTTTCTTCTGAAATTCAATCGATGCAGTACATATCGGTCTTTCCGTGAATTCTGTATTGAACTTAAGGAAATTTTGTGTGCACGGACTGCCGAACTTACCTCTATCGATTCTGTCTTTCTTTTCTAATTCTTTAGTGCTGTTTCTTAAATTATAAAAAGGAACTCCGAGCGGTGAAGTTCCGCTTAGGTAAATATCATTTTCGCCTGCTTCGGATAATTTTTGCAGAGTTACTTCATCAACATTCATTACTTCAGGAACTAACAGGAAAGGGGAACCCCATCCTACCGATTGAACACCGAAATAACGTATCAAAAACTCCTGCTCTGTAGATTTACCAACTCCACCCTGTACTGTAATATCAATTTGAAGTTTATCCGCCTCTATGATTCTGCTTTTTTTTCTCATTGCCTGAATATATACTTCGCCAATAGAAGCTGATAGTTCGCTTTTCCTGTTCTTAAATTCCTCTAAAATAGGGCCTAAGAGGTATCCATCGGTAGCAAACGCGTGTCCGCCACAGTTTAGTCCTGATTCAATACGGTATTCTGAAACCCAAAGCCCTTTCTTTGCTAAAAATTTTCCTTGTATAATAGCAGAACGGAAGTCACTTACTTTAATGATTAATTTCTTATTAAAGTTCCCTTCAGAATCAGGATGAAACTCAGTAAGATTTTCCATGTAGCTGAACAAACGCGGATTCATACCGGCGGAGAGGACGATTGAGCCTGATAAATCGCTTCTTGCAAAGCCTCTGAGGGCGGCGTGTGCATCGTTGTATTCAACAGAGAGAGCTTCTCCGTTGGACTTATAATTTACTTTATCCAGTTTTGTCATAATATTTACATCAATTGAACCGGGTTTAATATTCTCACGGAGCCATTGTTGCAACTTTTGAATAACATTCTGATCCTTTGAAGCAAGCATTTCTCTGTATTTAATTTTTAATACAGAAAATTCGGGCAACATTTCGAGATATTTACTAATCTCGCTACCCGCGTTAAACTCGGAATTTTTCAAAACTTCGAACTGATGCTTTACTATTTGAAATACCATGTTAAGATATGCTGTAACTCTTTTGGCTCTTGAATCTTCTTCCTTTTCGGCAATTGGAATATAGGGACTATCAGACTTTGATAAATAATATGCGCGCATTCTTTCGAGAAGATCATCGTTTCCTATCGACAGTACTGATGATATCCCATACTTTGCTACTTTTACCGGTGTATCTATTGAAAATCCAAGCCCTAAAATGGGTATATGGAATTTATGTTCACTTGAAATTGACATTGCTCACTCGAAATTTTAATAATAAAAACAAAACTGAATTTCTTACTATAGATAAATTAAGACCGGAGAAGATTGGTTCCCGATACCCGCCAGATCTTTTTTATTCAGAAGAAAGAAGTATTAAATAATTCACCTGCAAAATAATAAAATATCTGATAATATTATGCTTAATTTGTTAAAAAAGCATCCAAATTTGAATACCTGTGCCAGAGAATCAAAAAAGCGAAGCCCGCATCAAGGGGGAATTCTGAGTTTGTTCTTAAATTCTGCCAGGTGTACGACAAGTTTTTCTTTTAGTTGTCAGCTCCGGCAACAAACAGGGGCTGGAATGTGTCTGATTGCTACTGCCATCCGGTTCTGTTCTTTTTTGCTCATTGTCAGATATTCTTTCATGTCACACTTTCTACCCGATGGTTCTGAACCGGCTTATTTACTGACATTCTTAAAGAGTCTTCACCCTGACATTTTTAACGAATTATAACATTATCCCGATTTTATTAATTTGTAACTTGTGTTTACGTCTGCTTTTTTGCACTTTTGTCCCGCATTTTGAGCCGTTTATTTTTATCCCTTAATCTTAGATTTTGTTTTTACAACGATCTAAACACCCTGTATAACTTCGTGCAATATGGAGAAATATTGAAATACGCTATTATTGTTTTTATCGGGGGCGGTATTGGAGCTGTTACCCGCTACTGGCTTTCCGGAATAATTGCGCATTATATGGGAACCGGATTTCCTTATGGCACATTAACGGTAAACATAATCGGATGCTTTCTCATTGGATTTTTAATGACTTTTTTCGAGGCAGGATTTGCCATTATCCCTGGTCTGAGAATGTTTCTTACTGTCGGATTCTTAGGCGGACTGACTACATATTCAACCTTCAGCTTTGAGACTATAACTCTTTTGCAGGAAGGAAATTATTTTTATGGGATTGCTAATATATTGGGAACTACGGTTGTTTGTCTTGTGTCGGCCTGGGCCGGCACCGCGACAGGGAAATTTTTATAATATCAACAGGAGAGAATATCATGGTGAAATATTTATCGGCTACAATGATGTGTATGTTTTTTCAACTGAGCTTCTTCATATTGATCGGCGGCAGTTGTCATATTTATGCACAGGGAAATAATGACAGCGTATCAGTAAAGATGACGAAAAATAAAATCCCTATTTTGATTAAGAGCGATTTTAATTATGCGGTGAATGATGGTTCAAGGCTCGCCAGCGCTCCTCTACATTTTAAGGCAGATAACTGGCTGACGTTTGGCGCGGTTATAGGCGGTTCCGCGCTGGCTTTCCTGGCAGATAATAATATAAGGGATATAGCTCTTCGCAATCACACGCATACGTTAGATAATATTTCAATTTTAGGAAAAACCTATGGAGAAGCTTATGCGGGAGCGATAATCTCAGGGTTAGCTTATGCAGGCGGGCTGGTTTCAGGCAATAATGAAGTAAGAGAAACCGGCAGAATGCTTTTTGAAACGCTTGTTTATGCAGGAATAATAACTATAGTATCAAAGAGTGTAATAGGCAGGAGCAGACCTTATACAGATGAAGGAGCGTCCCACTACAGGGGTTTTCAATTTAAGACAGAAACCACCTCGCTTCCTTCGGGGCACGCAACTGTAGCTTTTGCTGTCTCATCTGTTCTTGCTTCCAGAATTGATAATCTTTATGCTTCAATAGGATTATACGGACTTGCGGGTCTTACGGTATTTCAGAGGATTTATGATGATAAACACTGGGTATCAGATACTATAATAGGTGCTTCGATAGGGACATTTGTCGGCAGGGCGATTGTGAATTATGGCGAAACGGGAGATAAGGAAAACCAGACTTTACTTTTATATCCTTCATTTACCCCATACGGCGGCGGTTTAGCTATGCAGATTGGACTATAATGAATAAAAAGAACCAGGTACGAAAAATGTTCGATGCAATTGCATTCAGGTATGATCTTTTAAACCATCTCCTTAGCTTTGGATTGGACATTTACTGGCGTAAACGCGCTCTTAATCTTACAGGAATAAAGAAAGACGCTATCTTACTTGATGTAGCCTGCGGTACTGGCGATTTTGCCATTACGGCGCGTAAGATGGGCGTAAGGAAAATTTTCGGCGCGGATTTATCCCGTGAAATGCTGAAGCTTTTTTACAATAAAGCTGACTTTTCTAAAGGGAATATTATTCAGATGGTTGCCGAGTACTGTCCGGTTAAGGCTGATTCAATAACAAATATTACTGTCGCTTTCGGAGTCAGGAATTTTTACGATATCCCTAAATCCCTTGAGTCATTCTATCGTATTCTGAAATCTGGCGGCAAGACGACAATACTGGAATTCAGGCTTCCTGCTAATCCTGTTCTCAGACATCTTTATCAGATATATTTCAAGCGCGTACTGCCATTGATTGGCAGAATAATTTCCAGGGATAAGGATGCCTATACTTATTTGCCGGATTCCGTTGAGGAGTTTGATAAAAATGTAAAACTTATTGATTTATTTAATAAGGCAGGCTACAGCAATGTCAAATCGTATTCTCTGACTTTTGGTTTGGTTCAGGTAGTTATAGCAACGAAGTAAAACGCCGATAATTATCTTTGCCCTATAACAATCCTACTTTATAAGTACTTCTTTAAGCTTGTTAAAAGCTAATGCACGGTGACTCATCTTATTTTTTTGACTACTGTCCATTTCTGCAAGTGTCTGTTCAAATCTGTCTGCGATAAATACGGGGTCATAACCAAAACCGTTTGAGCCTTTTAACTCTGAAATAATCCTGCCTGACAGTTCGCCTGTCTGATGATAATAATTTTTATTATCGAGATAAACCGCACAGCAAACGAATTTGGCTTTGTGAGGGTCAGGTAAATCTTTAAGAGCATTAATAAGCTTTAAATTATTATCCAGGTAAGTGCAATTTTCTCCGGCATATCTGGCTGAATAAACTCCGGGGGCGCCATGTAATTGTTCGACCGTCAGTCCCGAATCATCTGCGATAACCGGGCGTTTATAAATATCAAATATGAACTTAGCCTTAATCTTCGCATTTTCTTCGAATGTATCCCCGTCTTCAATTATATCAGGGACAGCTCCGAGGTCATATAATGAAATAATTTGATAATCCGTTCCGCTGAAAATACCTTTTACTTCTGCAATTTTTCCCTTATTGCCGGATGCAAAAATGATTTCTTTCAATTTATCTCCCTTAACTTCTTTGTTTTCGAAAACAGCCTTTTCAATTTGTTATCGCGTCTGCTATATTAGAACGTGAATTGAGCGATAAACCAAAATAAAAAAACTTTCAGGTGTTTAAAGCGCTATAAAAATATTACATTTGTAAGATTAAATGATAAAAATAAACAACCCAAAAGGTGAAACAAAGATGCAAAAAAACAGACGTAAACGCCAATCGCAAATTGACAAAATTGAAATAACAAACGACAAAATTTCTGGAAGAGGCAGTCTGGTGTTTACATTCCACAATGCGAAAAAAGCCGGTGAAGCGTTCCTGTTGAAGCTCAGCATTACTGATATAATAGTTATCGGGTTCTATCTTTTCCTGACATTGCTTAATGTTATTTTTTATTCAAGAGTAAATGAATGGTTCATTTTGATTATTGTTAACATGGGAGTGATTTCTTTAGTACTGCTTATGGCAAAAAATGATGAGACAGGTAAAAGCAGATTCTGGAGTTCCCTGCGTTACTGGTATCTTGCGCCACTTATACTTCTGACCTTCAAAGAACTTTATTTAATGATAAAGCCGATAAGGGTGCATGACTATGATTATCTGCTGATTAAAGCTGACCGGTTTCTGCTTGGCTGTGATGCAACTGTGGTTCTTCAAAAAATAGCCAATCCTTTATTAACTGAACTTTTGCAGTTTGCTTATACTTCATTTTATGTGCTTCCGGTTATTCTGGGCATTAATCTTTATATGCAGAATAGAAAACCTGCTTTGGATTTTAGTCTGTTTGCTGTGGTTTACGGGTTCTTTCTTTCATATATCGGCTATTTCTTTTTGCCGGCAATCGGGCCAAGGTTTGCGCTTCATGATTTTTCCGGTATGAATACCGATTTGCCGGGACTTTTTATTACTAATTTTTTACGGGAAGCTATAAATACCGGAGAATCTATTCCGTATGGCACAATCAACCCGGAGGCAGTAGTTCAGAGAGATGTTTTTCCGAGCGGTCATACTCAGATGACACTAATCGTGATGTATTTATCGTTCAGATTTAACGTAAAATCGAAGTATTTCCTAATTCCGGCCGGTACGCTGTTAATCTTTGCAACTGTTTACCTGAGATATCATTACGTGATTGACGTAATTGCGGGAGTCTTTTTTATGGTTATTACGATGATAAGCGGAAAGTACCTGTACAACTGGCGGCAGAAAGTAACAGGGAAAGAAATATTCAGCTATGACAAACTATAATTTTGCAATTGCTTCTAAAAGACAGGCTTATTTTATTTCTTTCCGGTGCGGAGTTTAATATTAAATGGATTAACTCATCAAATCACTGATAAACTGAAGATTGGGAGAATCGGAACGGGATATTATAATTTTAAGAATAGCGGTAAGCGGCACGGAAAGAAGTGCTCCGACTATTCCCCAGATATAACCCCAAAGTAATAATGAAAGAAGTATAACAAGGGGATTTAACCCCAGACGGCGTCCAAATATCTTAGGTTCTATTATATTACCGAATATGTTATGAATGATTATTAGTATGGCAGCTATCATCAAAGCATATCCTGCGGAACCAAACTGTACAAGAGCTATCAGAAAAGGGAGCGCTACGGCAATCAGAGATCCGATATTAGGAATAAAATTTAACGAAAATGTAAGTACTGACCATACAATTACAAAATCAACCTTAAAGAGCAACAGGACTATTCCGGTTGAAATACTTACTGCGAGACTGATAGCGAATTTAGCTGTTACATATTTCTGTATCTGATTCGTAATCTCCTGCAACGTATCCTGCAATAGTATTTCTTTTTTCTTATTTAGTTCGTTATTACCCTCTGTTTCTGTAATTATCTCTTCGGTTTTCATTTTATCAGGAGTTTCAGTCAGGGTTGTTCTTTCTTTATGAGTCTTATTTAGTTCTGTGGAGTTAATATGGCTTATAAGATATCGTTTGCAAATAGCCTTGTATATATTTGTATGTCCGGTGAAAACAAATATGAAGAAGAAAAGCACGAAAAATATTGTTCCGATCAATGAAAATGTAGAGGAGAATATATTGCCGGCAAGCAGTCCGTAATCAAGTCCCGTCAGAACATTGGATATCCTGAAATTAAGGAAATGCGGGTCCTTTACGCCAAAGGAAGCCGCAGTATTTGAAACAATGTCGTTAAGCTTGGTCTCATAACCTGGCAACTCCTGTCCAAGACGGCTGAATGAATCGATTATTACAGATGATATTCCGCCAAAAAGTATTATGATTATTAGCAGATCAACTACAATCTGCACAGCCTGAGGTATTTTCTTTTTTGTAAGCAGGTTGTTCAAAGGCATAAAGACAAAAAAGAGGAAGTATGCTATTACGAGCGGAACAAATATCTCGGAAAGTTCTTTAAGCAACATAAAAATTACTACTATGCCCATAAGATTAATAAAGAATGCCGTAGATGCCGAAAAGTGTGATTTATTCTGTTCCATTTGTACCTGTTCTCCGCTAATTATAATTTGATTTATCATCTGCACTAAAATAATCAATAATTGTTAGATTAAAGACATACAGCGGACTTTTATTCTTACTTAAAAAGGAATTTGTTAAATTTGCACATTATTTTTATGGACAGTTAAAATGAAAAACGTATTATTTATTACATTCTACTGGCCTCCATCGGGGAAAGCTACGCTTCATTGGCCACTTAAGATTATTAAACACCTGCCGGAGTTTAGCTGGCAACCCGCCGTTATGACCGTAAGTGAGGATACCTTTTCGGCTGTTGATGAGAGCCTGTTAAAAGAAATTGATCCGAAGCTTGAAGTCCTGAAGACTGGGTATTTTGACCCGTTTACTTTTTACCGGAAATTTCTCGGAAAGGCTTCCTCCGAACCATTGACGGCTTCAGAGACAATATCAAAGATGAACAAAAGTCTGAAGCATCGCATATCAATCTGGATAAGGATGAATCTCTTCGTGCCTGACGCAAGAGTCGGCTGGTACCGGCAGGGTGTTATTAAAGGCAGGCGGTTCTTAAAGCAAATTAATGCTCAAGTAATTGTTACGATTGGTCCGCCTCACAGCACACACCTTATTGGCAGGAGCTTAAGCCGGTTATTTCAAATACCGCACATACCGGTGCTGATTGATCCGTGGGTGGATATTGTATATTACAAGGACTTCAAAAGGAATTTTCTTGTGCTTATGCTTGACAACTATTTCGAAAGAAGCATTATGCGGGAAGCCTCCCGTGTTATTTTCGTAACAAGAAATACCGAAGAAGATTTTATCAAAAAATATCCGTGGCTGAAGGAGAAGTCGAGCGTGCTTTACTGGGGTTATAATGAGGAAAGTTTCTCCTGTCTTAGACCGGAGTCTGTTGATTCGGATGAGGAAACGATCCTTCACGCGGGCAATATATTTGACTATCAGAACCAGCCAAATTTTTGGCGCACAGTTAAAAGCGAGATTGATTCGGGACGAAATCTGCGAATAAAATTCATCGGGACTGTGGGACCTCAAATAAAACAGACATTAAAAGAGCTGGGACTGGAAGACAGGACTCAGTATCTGGGCTTTCTTCCTTATGATGAAGCTGCGATGGAGATGAGCCGGGCAACGTATTTGCTTGTATGCGCATCGGAAAAGCGCCACGTGCCGGGCAAGCTCTTCGAATATCTGAGAACAGGCCGCCCTGTCATTGCTTTCGGTGATGACAATGATGAGGTCAGAGAGATACTTACGGATGCCAATGCAGGGAGGTGTTTTAATTATAACGATTCGGCTTCCGGGTTTTTTGGGAATGCAAAGTCGTTTAAGACTAATTTGGAAGTAATAAAGAAATACGACAGACGCAATATTTCCGAAGCTTTCGCTGCGATACTTGACTCTTCAATTAAAAAGTAAAAAGAACTAATCAGCGCTGACCGGCAGTCTAATTATCCCTGAGGCACCTGATACTGAAGCCATAACTCTTGTCATAGTCGTTCAGATAGATTTTTTTGTCATCTCCTATCAGGTTCATGGAGTACGCATTAGTGTCAAAGTAATCTGTGGAACTCCAGAAGTAAGTCTGGTCGGCTAAAAAGTAAAAGTACCCATAGTTATAACGGCAGCCGGCAAGCAACGCAGAAAAACCGCTTGTGTTTGTGCCTGCCGCGCTGCCTGTTCCTTGTCCCTTTGCTTTTAATGCGCTGCCATTTACTGACGTTTTCAATATTTTTAATTCTGACTGGGTTGGTATATGCCAGCCAGCCGGACAGATACCCTTCGTTCTGGGCACGGCGCTGTAAGCCATAGCTTCATTCCACTGATATAAACCGCCATATTTTGTGCAATTACCCGGGTCATTATTATAACAATACTTCTCTATTCTTCCATCGTTGCTCTGATTTTGTTTTACATCTGTCATTGTTCCAACATCAAGGTTTTCTTTTAGCCAAAACTGACTGCCTATCTGAGCTATATTATATATTTTACCCGCATAATTTATGACTGGAGGGCATGATTCCGGAATGTTTGAAGTTAAGGGAATTATTTTCTCTGTTTTTTTTAATATTATCTCTTCAGCCGTAGTTCTGCCCTCTCTTATTTCTATATTTTTAGTATTTTTTTCATAGCCATCCAGCCTTATTTCAAGCTCATAACTTCCGATAATCAGGTTTCTGATATTTTTAGCACCCTTCCAGTTTTCAATTATCTGTCCGTTTTTCAACAGATTTACTTCAGCTTCAATTGGCGTTACTTTTACCTGTAAACTGCCGGTTAAAGGTTCAAGCGTAATTGTTTTTGTTGCAGGCTGATTTAGCGCGAGTGTTATTGTTTCTCTTGATTCTCTGTATCCGGTTTTCTTTATTACAAGCTGATGACTGCCTGGGGCAAGTTCTATTTCCCTTGCTTCTCCGTAATTTTTATTATTAATTTCCACCTCTGCGTCAGAAGGAATTATATTCAGCTTCAAAGTTGACATATTTTTAACAAGTGTGAAAAAGAATCTGTTTGGGACTTCTTCCTTTACTTCGATTTCCTTTTCGACATCAAAATAGCCGGACTTAGTCAGTCGCAATTTATATTTACCCGAGAAGCGGAATATCTGGTTATCTGTTGTTCCTTCTGAAATTCCATCTAAATAAATAGAAGCTTCGTTTGGAGATGATCGTATTTCAACTATTTCCTGTTCTATGGCGGATAGTTTATAATTAAATAAAATATTCTTTGTTGATATGGTAACTTTAGTTTTTAACGTCTTATAGCCTTTCAGTTCAAACCGCAGGAAATGTTCGCCTGCGCTTGTTTCGAATGTAGTCCCGGTTCCTTTGGATATACTGTCAATAAATACCTCTGCGCCTTTGGGTTCGGTAATAATATTAATTGGGAAAACATCGGGCTTTTTATCTCCCGTAACCTTAATCTGCCAGACTTCTCCACTATGCAGTCTGATACCATACTCATTAAGTATAATTTTCATTGGTTCAAATCCTGTGCAGAATATTTCCAGGAAGCGTTCGCCCGGGGAAAGGAAAATAAAGTCTTTGCCCGGGGTAGTGGAATTAATTTTTACGATATTGTTGCCGGAGGCATAAGCGAAGCCGGTTAAATCCGTTATTACAATAATCCCTGCGCAGACTTCTCCGTTGATATCCCTGACATCCCTGTCAATCAGTTCGCCCGGCATTCGTTCGGCTTTACCGGAAATCCGCAGTTTTGAAAGTTCCTGGGCATGACAGTTGTCCGCCAGCATAACTATTAAGAACAGAAGGATTAGTTTCTTTGTCATAAATTAAAAATATGGATTAAATTGGATAAATGTTATTATTTCATTTTTGCGGGGTTGAAGCCCGTGTCAGTCAACTTAAAAATTAAACAGCTTAATTATCTTTGAGGCATCTGATGCTAAAGCCATAATTTTTGTTATAATTGTACATACTGGTGCTACTGTCATTGTTGTATAAGTACATGTAGTATGCATCTGTGGTGTTATAATCTGTGGAACTCCAGTAACTTGTGTAGCCTGCTAAACTGCTGAAGAAACCATTGTAGTAGCGGTAGCCCGCAAGCAATGCAGAAAAGCCGCTTGTATTTGTACCTGCTCCGTTTTCAATTCCTTGTCTGTCTGCTTTTAATGCGTTACCGTCATCTTCGACTGTTGCTTTTAACGTTTGGTACTCTGCTTTAGTCGGGATATGCCAGCCATCAGGGCATATACCTTTTGTTCCGGGTATTGTGCTGTAAGCCATAGCTTCATTCCACTGATATAAACCGCCATACTTTGCGCAATTATCAGGGTCATTGTCATAACAATACTTTTCGATTTTCCCATTATTGACTGCGTCCTGTTTACCATCTATCATTATACCTGTGTCAAGGTTTTCCTTTAACCAGCACTGACTGCCTGTTTTAACTATGTTATATATTTTATTTGCGTAGGTGATTTGTGAATCACAGCCTGAGTCCGGAGGGATCATTATCCCGGATTCCTTTAATATCATCTCTTTCATTGTTGTTGTGCCCTCAGTCAGTTCTATTCTTTTAGTGCATTTTTCATAGCCGTCCAGTTGTGCTTCAAGCTCGTAACTCCCGATAATCAGGTCCCTGATAGTTCCGGCTCCTTTCCAGTTTTCAATTACCTTACCATTTTTCAGCAAATTTACTTCAGCTTCAATAGGAGTTACTTTCACCTGCAGACTGCCGGTTACAGGTTCAAGCGTAATTGTTTCTGTAACGGGCTGATTCAGCTCTATTGTTATTATTTTTTTTACTTCTCTGTATCCGGGTTTCCTTATTACAAGCTGATGACTGCCCGGTGCAAGTTCTATTTCCCCTGCGTTCCCGTAATTTTTATTATTAATTTCCACCTCTGCGCCAGAAGGAGTTATATCGAGTTTCAAAGTTGACGTATTTTTAACAAGTGCAAAAAGGAATCTGTTTACAGTATCTTCCTTTACTTCAATTTCCTTTTCAACATCGAAATAGCCGGACTTAGTCAGCCGCAATTTATAGTTACCGGGGAAACGGAATATCTGGTTATCTGTTATTCCCTCTGAAATTCCATCCAGATAAATAGTAGCATCGTTTGGTGAGGAGCGTATTTCAACTATTTCCTGTTCTATGGCGGATAGTTTATAATTAAATAAAATATTTTTTATTGATACTGCAATTTTAGTTTCTAATATTTTATATCCTTTCAGTTCAATCCGCAGGAAATGTTCGCCTGTACTTGTTTCGAACGTAGTTCCGGTTCCTTTGGATATACTGTCAATAAATACCTCTGCACCTTTGGGTTCGGTAATAATATTAATTGGGAAAACATCGGGCTTTTTATCTCCTGTAACCTTAATCTGCCAGACTTCTCCGCTGTTTAATCTGATACCATACTTGTTAAGTATAATTTTCATTGGTTCAAATCCTGTGCAGAATATTTCCAGGAAGCGTTCGCCCGGGGAAAGGAAAATAAAGTCTTTGCCCGGGGTAGTGGAATTAATTTTTACGATATTGTTGCCGGAGGCATAAGCGAAGCCGGTTAAATCCGTTATTACAATAATCCCTGCGCAGACTTCTCCGTTGATATCCCTGACATCCCTGTCAATCAGTTCGCCCGGCATTCGTTCGGCTTTACCGGAAATCCGCAGTTTTGAAAGTTCCCGGGCATGACTGTTAACCGGCAGAACCATTAAAAACAGAAGGAGCAGTTTTTTAATCATAAGTCAAAAATCCAGATATAATTATTATGTGGCAGTCAGGCAGTTCTGCCGTACTCTGCATTCAGCAGATATTTTCCTGTTTTATTCAAAATCGTATTTTAAATTCATTTACCGCTTTAGCAAATGGAAGAACTTTTTCAGTAGGAAGCATTGTTATGACTGATAATACTGGTCAAAACTAAAGACTTTCATTGATAAAGTCAAATAACTATCTTATGTTATGTAAAAATATCAGAACTATGATTCTTATGACTGGATAATTAACTATGATTCATTTCATGCTGATTGCGTTATCATATAATCCTAATCACGGATTAAACGGATTTCACAGATTAGAGGAAGGTAGTTAATGGCTTGCATTGTCATATATTATTGAGCTGATACCACTAATTGTTTGATTTTTCGCAATAAACAGCATTCCCTATTTAATAACAGACAAAAATGAGGCTTCTGGCAAGTTGAGCGAAGCTTCTGGCAAGTCGAACGAACCATTATTCGAGATGAACGAAGCTTCTATCAAGTCGGGCGAAGCATTATTCGAGTTGAACGAAGCTTCTATCGAGTCGAGCGAAGCATTATTCGAGTTGAATGAAGCTTCTATCAAGTCGAGCGAAGCATTATTCGAGTTGAACGAAGCTTCTATCGAAATGAACGAAGCATTATTTGAGTTGAACGAAGCTTCTATCGAGTCGAGCAAACTATTATTTGAAATGAACGAAGCTTCTATCGAGTCGAGCGAAGCTTCTATCAAGATGAACGAACCATTATTCGAGTTGAACGAAGCTTCTGGCGAATTGAACGAAGCATTATTTGAAATGAACGAAGCTTCTGGCAAGTTGAACGAACCATTAATTGAGATAAACGGAGAGTGTAAATATTTTTGTATAAATGAAAAAAATCAAAAGTCAGAGATATTTAGAAAAAACATACGCCCAATTCCTGACGGGCATCCATTTTTTGACATTGTTAATTCCTGATAGTCCATCTATGTTGCGGAACAAAAATGGAGTTAAGTAAAAACTTCCGCAAGGACGGTATTGTCAGATCAAAACAAAGATATTATTGTAAAGACTGTGCCCTTCACTTTACTGTTGAACAGACCGGCAAACCGGTCAGGATGAAAAAAGAGGCATTGATATTATATCCGGAAGGCATCGGGTTTCGTTCCACAGGAAGGATCTCAAATGTCAGCCATGTTGCTGTATATAACCGGATAAAGTCCTTTGGAGAGAAACCGGATGAAATGCATACATATATAGTCAAAAAAAACTTCTGCCGGATCCGGATTGCTGTTGACAGGAATGGGCACAGGTTCATCAGCTTCGAAGCTGGTACCAGGTACACCGAAACAGGCAAAAAGCTCCGGGCGAAAATCATGAAGTACTCGAAAGGGATAGTATGCCCGGATTACCGGAAAGCTTATGAGAAGTTTGTACCACGGTAACAACATGTACAATCCAAAAAGGGAACTTTTACGGCAGGAGGTTATAATAGTCTTTTCAGGCATTTTCCGGCAGGATTAAGAATCAAATCAAAATGCTACACAAAAGCAAAATATATGTTAGTCTGTTCTGTAAAATTGCTGATGCTTAGATGGAATAATGAATTAGCTATAATATGTTAATAATGCCGAATTCTACAATTCGCGCGGTTTTTTTTTGTATATTTCAATAAAATATTTCTCGTATTTTATGAAATTATATAAAGATGCGAACAGAAAAAGACTCTTTGGGAGAAGTTTCGCTACCGGATGAAGCCCTATACGGCATTCACGCTTACCGGAGCAAAGTTAACTTTCCCTCTTCTAATGAAAAAATAAATCCTTACCTTATAAAAGCGTATCTGATGGTGAAGCTGGCAGCGGCTGAGACTAATTTAAAATGCGGACTTCTGTCTAAGGGAAAGTATGACGCAATCGAGGGTGCAATAGATCAGCTTTTTGATGAGACGGAGCTTGCTCTTAAACATGAATCGGACTCAATTTATTCCAAAATTATTGTTGACCCGTATCAGGGCGGAGCAGGCACTTCGCTTAATATGAATGTTAATGAGATAATCGCGAATACGGCGCTTAAAATCCTCGGTAAAAATTACGGCGAATATTCATCCGTTCATCCGCTCGATACAGTAAATATGTCGCAGTCCACAAACGATACATATCCTACGGCTCTGAAGATTGCTTCAATTTTTCTTTTAAGAGAACTGGCAGATTCATTCGCGAAGCTTCAGAGTACACTTCAGGCAAAGGAGACAGAATTTAAGTCGATACTGAAACTTGGACGCACGGAGTATCAGGATGCAGTTCCGATTACACTCGGTCAGGAGTTTGGGGCTTATGCGCAGGCAATCGCACGCGACCGCTGGAGGCTTTATAACGCCGAAGAACGCCTGCGTTCGGTTAATCTCGGAGGTACGGCTGTCGGCAATTCGGTAACAGCTTCAGGAAATTATGTTCTTAGTGTAAACAATATCCTAAAGAAAATAACAGGGCTTCCGATTGCAAAAGGTGAAGACCTGATTGATGTTACGCAGAATATGGATGTTTTTGTTGAGGTGCATGGGCTTATAAAAGCCGGAGCTACGTCTATTATCAAAATATCAAATGATTTGAGGTTTTTATCCAGCGGACCTAAAGGGGGCATCGGAGAAATCTCGTTGCCTCCGATGCAGGCGGGTTCTTCAATTATGCCCGGCAAGGTTAATCCTGTGATTTTAGAGCATGCCGTTCAGATTGGCGAGCTTATTAAAGGTAACGATGTTATTATTTCAAACCTTGTTTCACAGGGACATCTGGAGCTGAATCCTTTTCTGCCAATGATAAGCCATATCTTCTTAAAATCGATTGAACTCTTAGGCAAAACAAATCTAACGCTCGCGGAAAAATGTATCGCGGGTATAAAAGCAAATCCGGACAAATGCAGACAGAATCTTATCGAGTCAACTGCTCTGGCAGCATCGTTTATTACTGAGTATGGTTATGAGACTGTCGAAGAAGTTGTAAAATACGCCGAAACTCATAAAATTCCATTCATCAATGCGGTAGTTACAAGCGGATTACTTCCAAAGACTGAATTTTCCAGTATTATTTCAAAAGGATTAGGTATCGAAATTGAATAGCACACCAAAATCCGAAAGGACGCATATAGCATTTATCGGGAAACGGAACGCAGGAAAAAGTTCGCTTGTAAATGCTTTTATCGGACAGGACCTTTGTATTGTAAGCGACACTCCTGGCACTACGACCGACCCTGTTAAAAAAGCAATGGAGTTGCTTCCCTTCGGTCCGGTAGTTTTAATTGATACGGCAGGCATTGACGATGCCGGCGAACTCGGAGAGAAAAGGATCAGCAAAACTATAAAGGCACTCGCCTCGGCTGATTTTGCAGTCGTAGTTCTCGATGCTTCAGATAATCTGAGCGATAAGGAAAGGAATCTTTTTGAGAACCTGAATAAATTAAATGTACCGTTTGTAATAGCTCTGAACAAAACTGACCGCGGAATAAATAAATCCCTGCTTGACGATGCAGAGCATATACCTGTAAAACATTTTAAAGTCTCGTGCCTAGATAATACCGGGATTAAGGAACTAAAAGAGAAAATTGCAAAGCTTATTCCGGTTGAAATTGAACCACCACTCATTGCGGACCTTGTAAAACAGGGGGATGTAATCGTACTGGTTGTACCGATTGACCTTGGTGCTCCCAAAGGCAGGCTTATACTGCCACAGGTTCAGACAATCAGGGAAGCGCTTGATTCCGATACAATATGCATAGTTACCAAAGATAAGGAACTACGTTCGGCATTAAATAAACTAAAGGAGCCGCCCAAGCTTGTCATTACCGACAGTCAGTCAATTATGAAAGTAGCCGCGGATGTGCCGGATGAAATTCCGCTTACCACATTTTCAATTCTTATGGCGCGCTATAAAGGAGACCTGCCAACATTTGTCCGCGGATTAAAGAGAGTCGATGAGTTACAGAATGGAGATAAAGTACTGGTTGCCGAATCCTGCTCGCATCACGCCAGGGAAGATGATATCGGCAAGGTAAAGATTCCGCGATGGCTTAGGCTTCATACAAAGAAAGACCTTGATATTGAAGTTAAAGGCGGAGAAGATTTCCCGGAGAATCTTGCCGACTACAGGCTTATAGTCCACTGCGGAGGCTGTATGCTTACACGAAGAGCTATGCAGGTAAGAATTAATCAGGCTAAGCTGCTCGATATTCCGATTGTTAATTACGGCGTACTGATTTCATATATGCACGGAGCAGTTCCAAGAGCGCTCAAACCGTTTGAAGAAGCTATGGCAGTCTGGGGAGTTAATTCCTGAGTTTTTCTATAAGCTCAAGCATATCTTTGGGCAGGGGCGAGTCAAACCTTACCAATTCCTTTGTATAAGGGTGATAAAAGCCAAGAGTCTTTGCATGCAACGCCTGACGCGGCATAGCTTCAAGCAGGTTATCTATCCTGTTTTTCATTTTGGGCAGAGTTGCGCCATAAACAATTTTATTGCCACCGTAGGTTACATCGCCAAAGATAGGATGATTAATACTCGACAGGTGAACTCTTAGCTGATGAGTTCTGCCAGTCTTAAGATTAAGTTTTACAAGAGAGGCAAACTCAAATTCTTCGATTACCGAAAATAATGTAGTCGCGGTCTTACCTTCATTCTCGCTAACGCAGAATTTCTTGCGGTCGGATTTACAGCGTGCAATGTTCTTGCCAATAACGCCCTCTGGTTCCTTAAATAAACCCCAGCAGACAGCCTGATATTCCCTTTCAATAGTGTGCTTTGCAAACTGTACTGCAAGTCTGGCATGAGTAACATCGTCTTTGGCAACTACAAGAATACCGCTTGTATCTTTATCTATCCTATGAACAATACCAGGACGGCCGGGTTCGTTTACATCACTTAACTTCTGTGAATGATGAAGCAACGCATTAACAAGAGTGCCTGTATAGTTTGCATAAGCCGGGTGAGCTACCATTCCGGCCGGTTTGTTAACTATCAAAAAATATTCATCTTCGTAAATAATATCAAGCGGGATATCTTCTGCTTCGGTATTTTCAGGACGGGGCGAAGTCGGTATGGAAACATCGATGTTATCAAGCGGAGAAATATTATGATTGGATTTTATAATTTTGCCATTTACAAGAACGAGTCCGGCTTCGATAAGCTTCTGAATTTTAGATCGTGTAGCATTTTCAATCAGGTTGGTAATAAAAACATCTATCCTTTCTTTTTTTTTACCCGGCGGGACTTCAAAATTATATTTTTTCTCTGTGATCAGTTCCGTCATTGTATTGTCCTGGTTTTTAATTAGCAGTTTATAGAGATTTTATTTACTCATGTTACGTAAAAATGTCAAAAGTATGATTATATGATAACGCAGTCAGAATGAAATGGATCATAATTCAGATATATTTTATTACGGCTTTTCGTTTTCCTGAGTTGAAACTGAGTGAGCTTCACCCTCAACGGGCATCGGTGTTGATTTACCTGTAAAGAATAACAACAAGATTACACCTATGGAAACAGCCATATCTGCGACATTAAAAATCGGCCAGCGGTCGTAGCTATAGCCGAAAAGATTAATAGTGAAAAAGTCAACATCGATAAAGTCCACTACCTTACCGTAAAAAAGCGGAGCATATCCGTAGAAAATGCCGTAGAATACTCTGTCGATAAGATTGCCAATCGCGCCACCAAGCACTACAGCAAGCGAAACTCGAATGGCAATGCTTTCTTTCTGAATTTTATAGAGATAGTAAACAATACCGAAGCTTGCAAATACTGAGAATAGCGATAAGAACAGTTTTGACGACACGCCGAAATCGATACCGAAAGCCATACCAGGGTTTTCAATATAAGTTATTCTTAAGAACTGCCCAAGCACGTCATGCCTGTCGCCGTATAGTAAACCCTTATGCTGAATATTAAGGAAAGGAATGTTATAACCTTTAATCAGCAGTTTAGTAAACTGGTCAGCTATTACGATAAAGAAAGTTATTATTAATACTCTCACACATAAGTCCGATGATTATTTATTTTTCAATATTCTCTGAACTATTAAGAGCCAAAAATAATACTCTCAATAAAAATTCCGGGTGCTGTTTATACTATTCTACCATTTTTCCTGTTTTGCCTTTACTGGCAGACATAACTGGCTATGCGGAACAGCTATCAATCTTTCCTTTGAAATTAAAGGACAGGATGGACAAAGATTCTGAGGCTCATCAATACAGTCAATGCAGATGCCGTAAGTACCATTTTCAATTCTGTGAAGCGCATCTTCAAGATAACTAAGGAATTTATTCTCTCGTTGGGCCCAGAGGAAAACCTTCTCCCTTTCCATAGCATCTGTACCCTGTTCAGCCATGTGCAACGAGTATGGCGAGTTCTCATTTACATACTGCCCTGTGGCCGGGTCCATCATCTGGTCTCTGAGGTTTTGAAGCTGATCGATTATCTCAGAGCGTTTCTCAAGAATAATTTTTTTGAAATTTTCCAGTTCCACCTTTGAATAACCCTTTACTTTACGAACATTTTTCTTTGGCGAAGTAATTTCAACTATCGGCAAAGGATATTCATGCTGCGGATTAGTTTCAGCTTCCGGTAAATCCGGAGTAATAATGTTCTCTGCTACAATCTGTTTTTCTTCCTGCACATTTTTTTTCCCTTTTGCAGATACAGCGATATCTTTAACTTCAGTCTCTATTACTTCTGCTTCTTTAGTTGTTTCTTTTTTATTTCCCGACTCAGGTGCGGGAGTAATACCTGACTTAGTATCGGTCTTTTTAGCTGTTCCCTTTTCCATAATTTCCTTTTCTTTAACTGGAACATTTTTCTTCTTAGGAATTTCTTTTTCTTCAACAGGTTTGCCGGCGTTTTTTTTATCTGTTTTTTTTACAGCGGCAGTTTTCACGGCTTCAGAAGCTGTATCAGCTTTCTTAGCATTTTTTTTTGGGGTGGTTGTTGCCATTTTTTTTACCTCCTAATTATAAAAATAGAACTACTTATCGGTTCTCATTATATTAATTGAACATTGATATTCGGCTATCTCCCAATCCTGGGAAAAACCGTTGGCTCCATTGCCGAGTTCCACATTGTCAGCCAAGGTTTCATTAGCAATGTAATCTTTAAATAAACCAACTGCTTTAGCCAGTTTGTCATTCCCTGAGAAATAAATATTAATTCTGTCTGTTACTTCGAACCCGGCATCTTTTCTCATATTTTGAACTCTGTTAACAAATTCTCTTGCCAAACCTTCAGCGACCAAACTTTCACTTAATTCAGTATCAACAGCGACAGTTACTCCATCTTCGGTTTCAACCAGCCAGCCGGTAATTTCAGAACTGATAATTTCAACATCGCCAGGCGTTATTATTACTTCCTCGCCATTTATATTAAGTTTTACTTCTTCGCCTTGTTCAAGTGATTGAATCTCATGCTTTCCAAGTCCTTTAATTGCGTTTGCTACCAAGTTAACCTTTTTTCCATATTTAGGACCGATTGCCTTGAAATTTGGCTTAGCGGATTTATTAACTATTTCCGAATCATCTTCAAGAACAACTAGATCTTTTATATTCACTTCTTCTAAAATAACTTCCCGCATTTTAAGTACAGCATCTCTCTTTGATTTTTCAACAGCAACCATGATTTTCTTTAATGGCTGTCTGACCTTCAGATTAGATTTCGCTCTCATCGAACGCGTTATAGTTACAACCCTTTGAGCAATGTCCATTTTCTCCTCAAGTTCCTTCTCAAAATATGAGGGAGTCGGAAATTCTGAAAGATGCACAGATTCACACTCTTCTCTCTTCGAAACTGAATTAAGATTTCCATAAATCTCTTCAGCAATAAAGGGAGCGAATGGCGATGTAAGTTTAGAGATAGTTACAAGACATTCATATAACGTCTGATATGCAGATATCTTATTCTTATTCATCTCTGATTTCCAAAATCTTCTTCTGCAACGCCTTACATACCAGTTTGATAATTGATCAATCGTAAATGATGAGACAAGTCTGGCTGCTTTTGTTACGTCATAGCTGTCCATCAGCTCTTTATATTCGGAAACTACAGAACTGAGTTTAGAGATAATCCATCTGTCAATCTCCGGTCTTTCCTCATAAGCTATATTATCTTCACTAAAAATAAAGTTGTCAATATTGGCATACATAACAAAGAAGGAATATGAATTTATCAAAGTGCCGAAAAACTTTCTCTGCACTTCAAGAATACCTTCTTCATCAAAGAGTGTCGGCTTCCAGGGCGGACTTGTTGTAACAAGATACCAGCGGGTAGCATCGGCACCATATTTATCAAACAGATTAAATGGATCAACTGTATTGCCTTTGGATTTTGACATCTTAATGCCATATTTATCCAAGATAAGCTCATTTACAATTACATTTTTATACGCAATATCTTCAAAGAGCATTGTTGAAATCGCATGCATCGTATAAAACCAGCCGCGCGTCTGGTCGATACCTTCGCAAATAAAATCTGAAGGGAAGTTCTGTTCAAATAGTTCCTTATTTTCAAAAGGATAATGATACTGTGCGAAAGGCATCGAGCCTGAATCAAACCAGACATCAATCAGTTCAGGCGTGCGCTGAAATTTCCTGCCATCTTTTTCGAAGAATATTTCATCTACAAAAGGCTTATGAAGATCGATACCATCAAGTTCGCTAACACTTATCCTCTTACCCTCTTTTTCAATAAAGCCCTTCTTTAATTCCTCAATACTGCCAACTGCAAACGATTCACCGTCTTCACTTACCCAGATTGGAAGCGGGGTAGCCCAGAATCTGTCACGCGACAATGCCCAGTCTTTATTATCTTCAAGCCAGTTACCAAACCGGCCGGAACCAACTTCCGTTGGGATCCAGTTTATCTTTTTGTTTAGCTGTATCATTTTATCGGATATCGAAGTAGTCCTGATAAACCAGGACTCCCTGGCATAGTAAATAATCGGCACGTCCTGATGGCGCCAACTGAACGGATAAGAGTGCGTAATAGTCTCTTTCTTGAAGAGCCTGCCCATTTCCTTTAACTTTATGATAATACCTTTATCAGCATCTTTGACAAACTGTCCTGCAAAATCAGTTACCTGCCCTGTAAACAATCCGCCTCTTGTAACAGGCTGAAGCATTGGCAGACCATACTTCTTTGAAATTTCATAATCATCTGCACCAAATGCCGGAGCGATATGAACAATACCAGAGCCGTCTTCAGTACTTACAAAATCCGCTTCTATTACGTAGAATGCTTTTTTGTCAGGTGCAACATAGTTAAAGAGCTGTTCATATTCCTGACCTGCTAAATCGCTTCCCTTATATTCAGAGATAATTTCATATTCGCCTTCAATTACATTTAGGCGACTCTTGGCAAGAATAAGATATTCATCCTTAAGCTTTATTTTAACATAGTCAATCTCAGGGCCTACGGCAAGAGCCACATTCGATATAAGCGTCCACGGCGTTGTCGTCCAGACAAGAAAATATACAGTATCTTTCTTAGCCAGTTCAGAATCCCTGAGTTTCATTAATACATAAACAGACGGATCCTTTGTTTCCCTGTAACCCAATGCTAATTCATGGGATGACAGTACTGTTTCCGATTTTGGGTCCTGTGGAACAACTTTATAATCTTTATAAATCAGTCCTTTGTCAAATAATGTTTTAAGCGCCCACCATACTGATTCGATATAATCATTAGTACACGTTACATAAGCGTTATCAAGCTTCAGCCAGTAACCCATACGGGTTGTCATCTTTTCCCAGAGATCGGTATAAGTAAAAACTGAATCACGGCAGGCTTTATTATATTTCTCAACGCCGAAGTCTTTAATTTCACTTTTATTCTTTATGCCGAGAGCTTTTTCAACCTCAATTTCAACAGGGAGTCCGTGCGTATCCCATCCGGCTTTTCTATGTACCTGATAACCCTGGAGGGTCTTGTAACGGCAGATAAGGTCTTTCAGCGTTCTTGCCATAACGTGATGAATTCCAGGCTTGCCATTAGCCGTTGGAGGTCCTTCATAAAATGTAAAAGGTTTAGAACCACTTCTTGATGTTATACTCTTTTCAAATATATTGTTCTCATACCAAAAGGCTAATATTTTTTCTTCTATTTCCGGATAGTTTATCTTTTCCTGATTCTGTTTAAACATAACTAATTTTACTTACCGACCTTAATTCAATTTATTTAATAACTGGTAAAAACAATGAGTTTAATCATCGTCTTCATATTTTTTAATTAATTCTTTTTCTATTTGTATAAACTCTTTTAATTCTTTTTCTATTCTCTCCTTTTTATCGAGAGTTCTTTTCGCCTGAAATTCTGCTTCCCTAATTATAAAGTCAGATTTAATTCTCGCGTTCTTTAGCTCCAGCTCAGCTTCCTTCTTTGCATCGAGCACCATTTTAGCGTAAGCATCAAGCTTCATATCCTGATTTGCAAGCTGGTTCTGAAGCGAGAGCAGTTCGGCAACGGTCATACCAAAAAATCCCATACAGCCAAGAACTGCGTTTCTCAGACTGTAAAGTATCAGATTTTCTGCAAGCAACTCACTCGATCCAAAATATTCCCTAAAAAATGAAATGAGCGAAACGCTTACAATTGTTGTAGCCACAGTAACGGCAAAAACAATTCGTCCGCCGAATTTCCAGTTTAATGTTTTGTTAATCAGCCAGCCACAAGCGAAAGAAAATACTGACAATATAAACCAGACTGCGAAATTTAACTCGCCAAACTTAAACAAATCTGTATTCAGGAAATTTGATATTCCCATCAAAATCGATAGAAGCAGAGGTGTCAGAAAATATAGTTTATTCCCCTTCTCGTTCATAATTCCCTGATAACTTCTTTCATTATTAAAGTCATTTTAGGTTCAGCTTTTATCGCAATAGCAATTATTTCTAAAACATCCACCGCCTTAAGCGATTCAGGAAAACATTCATCTGTTATAATGCTAAATCCGAGTACCTTCATACCCATGTGATTAGCCACAATATTTTCAGGTACGGTTGACATTCCAACAACATCGGCACCAATCGCTCTTAAAAACCTGTACTCTGCTTTTGTTTCGAGGTTCGGACCCGGGACAGCGACATAAACACCTTTCTGAACTTTTATTTTATTTTCAAGAGCTACCTGCTCGGCAAGTTCAATCAGCTTTAGACAGTATGGTTCGCTCATATCAGGGAATCTCGGTCCAAGCTCATCAATATTTTTCCCTATTAACGGATTATCACCCAGCATATTTATATGATCAGACATAATCATTATATCCCCTTTTCTGAATATTGGGTTCATGCCACCACATGCGTTAGAGACAAGCAAAGTCTTTACACCAAGGAACTTCATTACCCGGACAGGATATGTAATCTGTTGCATTGTATAGCCTTCATAAAAGTGAAAGCGCCCCTGCATAGCTACTACTTTTTTGCCACCAATAGTTCCAAAAATAAGCTTTCCCTGATGAGATTCAACAGTTGAAAGCGGGAAATGTGGCAGTTCGCTGTAATCAATTTCCGCTTCAATTGAAATTTCTTTAACCAACCCGCCAAGCCCGGTGCCAAGTATAATTCCAACTTCATAAGTGTGGGTTGTTTTGGTTCTGATTACTTCAATAGTTTCGGCAATTTTTTCTAATGTATCTGTCATATAAGTTTCCCTATTATTTCTTCAATATTAATATCGAGTTTCTCTTTCCCTGTATGTCTTTCCGATTCTGTGTATTTCTTTGTCTGGTTCTTATTTTTCTCAATATTTTCAAGTTTCATTTCAAGAAGACCTGACTGAGCACTAATCATGGCTTTAATTCTCGCGATAATTACATTTCTCTCTTCCTTTAATGTTACCACCGCATTTCTGATTCTGTTGGCGTCCTCCCTTGCATTTTCAACTATCTGAGTTGCTTTCATTTCCGCTTCCTTTATCATCAGACTCGTCTGTTTCCTGGCAGATACAACCATCTTTGAGGAAGATTCATTCGCATTCTGCAATGTATCCTGAAGTTTTTTCTCGATTGTCCTGTATTCGTTCAGCTTATCTTTCGCCTTATCCAGCTCTTTTTTCAGCGAGTCATTTTCAGAATTACTGCTTTCAAATTCATCTGCAAGCTTTTCAAGAAAAGCATGAATTTCATCGATATTGTAACCTCTGATGGATTTTGTAAACTGCTGTGCCTTAATATTTAGAGGTGAAAACTTCATTGCTCCCTCCAGCTCCTTGAATAATCTCTTTTCCCAAAAATCGCCGAACCTAATCTTAACATCGTTGAGCCTTCTTCGATAGCTGTTTCATAATCTCCGGTCATTCCCATAGATAGTTCTTTAATGTCAAAACCCCGCAAGTTTAACAGAGTTTTTAGATTACGTAAATCAGAAAAACTTCTCCTGATTATTTTTATATCATCCGTATATGGTGCCATTGTCATAAGACCTTCAAGTTCGATACTATCTGCGGACTTACAATATTCCGCTATTTCAATCAGTTCAGTTTCACTGGTAATACCATACTTTGCAACTTCACTGGATGTTTTAATCTCTAAGAGTATTTTCTGAATTTTATTTATAGCGAAAGCCTGTCTGTTTATTTCTTCAGCAAGCCTGACTGAATCAACCGAATGAATATACTCAGCAATTTCCACAACAGTTTTCACTTTATTCCGCTGTAAATGACCTAGAAAGTGCCATTTTATATCAGCATTAATAACATCGGTTTTTTCCGATAGTTCCCGCGCCTTACTTTCGCCAAAATCTTTCATTCCGGCGCTTATAGCCTGATTAATTAAATCAAGCCCGGTATTCTTTGAAACAGCAATAATTTTTACTTCAGAAGGATTTCTTCCCGCTTTCTGACAACAAAGCTTTATCTTTTCATTTATAATATTAATCGATTCCAAAATTACCGCCCAATTAAGGTTGTGAAGTTATTGCTTTTATATTAGAAAATCAACGTAAAAACATAATTATTCAAAAACCATTCTTCCATGCTCTGTTCATTCTTACTATAAAATACTACTAACTACAGCCGGACGTTGAGCCACATGTCATACATTTCAAACAGGTACCGTTACGAACCATTGTCAAGCTACCGCATTCCACGCAGACATCACCGGTGTAACCTTTTTCTCTTGCTTCTTTTATTTTTGTATTCAGACCGTCAGGCCTGACGCCCGCTGTTTTTGCCTTAGTTTCCGATTCCATCTTTATCCGCGTAACATCAAATTTATCCAGTTCAATCATCCTTTCACTAATAAGCTCCTCGCTTTCAAACTCATCGGCGGAAACCTTGCTTGTAGGCTGGGTTGAATCGCTTGACATCATTTCGTCAGAACTAACGTGAGCAAGGTCTGTGCGTCCAAGGTATGATACCGCAAGTTCGCGGAAAATGTAGTCAATTACCGAGGTTGACATTTTTATTTTTTGATTGCCTGTTACTAAACCGCTCGGTTCGAACCTTGTAAATACAAAAGCATCGATAAATTCCTCAAGAGGAACCCCATGCTGAAGTCCAAGCGAGATTGCAATAGCGAAGCAGTTAAGAAGACTTCTAAAAGCTGCGCCTTCCCGGTGCATATCAATAAAGATTTCGCCAAGCTGTCCATTATCATATTCTCCGGTTCTGATATAAACCGACTGCCCGTTAATTTTAGCCTTTTGCGTATAACCGGTTCTTCTGTCCGGAAGTCTTCTTCTTTTGGCGATATAACGGTGAATAATTCTTTCAGCCACTTTGACTATATCATTTTCTTCCCTGTCTTCAACAATGCTTTCATATTCTTCGATTGCGACTGTGTTCAATGGCTGGGAGAGCTTCGAATTATCGCGATAAAGAGCGTTTGCCTTGAGTCCGGATTTCCAGCTTTCCATGTAAGCACTCTTAACATCTTCAATCGTAGCATGATTGGGAAGATTAATTGTTTTTGAAATAGCACCTGAAATAAATGGCTGAGCCGCGGCCATCATTTTGATATGAGCCTCCGACTTAATGAACCTATTCCCTTTTTTGCCGCATGTACTTGCGCAGTCAAATACCGGATAATGTTCATGCTTTAAGAACGGTGCACCTTCTATAGTCATTGTGCCACAAACATAATCATTGGCTTTCGCAATTTCCTGCTTTGAAAATCCGAGCATTGAGAGCATATCAAAGTCCCAAGCATTTAACTGCTCTATTGTAAAGCCAAGACTTTTAATGCAGTATTCTTCGCCGAGGACAAACTTGTTAAAAGCAAAACTAATCTCAAAAACTGAAGGAAGCACATCTTCGAGCCTGTCGAGCATTTCATCATTAAAGCCTTTGGCTTTCAGCGATTCATGATTGATGTATGGACAATTTTTCAGACTTCCGGAGCCTTTGGCATACTGAATAATTTCGCTAACCTGTTCCTGATTATATCCGAGCCTTTTCAGAGCCGGAGGAGTTGACTGATTTATAATTTTGAAATACCCGCCACCGGCAAGTTTCTTAAACTTCACAAGCGCAAAATCCGGCTCGATGCCCGTTGTATCACAGTCCATTACAAGACCAATTGTTCCGGTAGGAGCGATAACCGTTACCTGGGCATTTCTAAACCCGTAAAGAGTTCCCTGCGCCAGAGCCTTGTCGGCATCTTCTCTGGCAGCTTGCAACAGATCGGGCGGACAGCTATCCGGATTAATTCCCAGCGGATGAATTGTAAGCTCTTCATATTCTTCATTTGGAACATTGTAAGCTGCCCTGCGGTGATTGCGGATAACACGAAGCATGTTTTCCTTATTGCGTTCACAGGCGGCAAACGCGCCAAGTTCTTTCGCCATTTCAGCCGATGTTGAATAAGCTGTCATGTGCATAATACCTGTAAGAGCGCCGCAGATAGCAAATGCGGATTCGCTGTCATAAGGAATGCCCTGAAGCATCAGCAGACTGCCGAGGTTCGCATACCCCAGTCCTAAGGTTCTGTATTCATAACTCTTCTGCGCAATTTCAACGCTTGGAAACTGAGCCATTAGCACGCTAAGCTCAAGTACAATTGTCCAGAGGCGCGAAGCATGGCGGTAAGCTTCAATATCAAACTTATGTGTATCGGCATCATAGAACTTCACAAGATTAAGCGATGCGAGGTTGCATGCCGTATCATCGAGGAACATATATTCCGAGCATGGATTGGAAGCTTTAATCTCGCCGTCCTGAGGACACGTATGCCATTCATTAATTGTTGTATGATACTGTAAACCAGGGTCAGCTGAGGACCATGCAGCATAAGCAATATCTTCCCACAAATCCCTCGCCTTCAGGGTTTTTATAGGTTTAGGCGGCGTTCCTTCTTTTGATGCCCTTTCTTTTTCAGTTCTCCAGTAGAGATTCCAGTTGTCACCGGTTATAACAGCATCCATAAACTGGTTAGTAACTCTGACAGAGTTATTTGAATTCTGGCCTGATACGGTTGCATAAGCCTCCGAATTCCAGTCTGTATCATAAATTGGAAATTCAATTGATTTAAAGCCGAGTTGTGCAAGCTGAATTACGCGTTCGATATAATTATCGGGGACAAGCGATTTTCTCGCATCAAGAACCGCAGTTCTCAGCCTCAGATTTAATTTCTTATTGAACCTGTTATTTTCGGAATGTTCTTCAAAGCAGGCCTGCATAATTCTATTCAGATGATAATTACACAGCCTGGAGCCGGTAACCATCGAGGCTACCTTCTGTTCTTCAGTAACCTTCCAGTTAATATATTCTTCGATATCAGGATGATCCATATCGAGTGTAATCATTTTGGCAGCGCGTCTCGTTGTTCCGCCTGATTTAATTGCACCTGCCGAGCGGTCTCCGATTCTTAGGAATGACATAAGACCTGAAGATTTTCCGCCGCCACTTAAAGGCTCGTTAACTCCGCGGATACCTGAGAAATTTGAACCGGTACCTGATCCATACTTAAACAACCTCGCTTCTCTTACCCAAAGGTCCATAATACCGCCTTCGTTTACAAGATCATCCTTTATGGACTGTATGAAACACGCATGTGGCTGGGGATGCGTATAAGCATCGCCTGACACAGTAAGTCTGCCTGTTACGTTATCCACATAAAAATGACCTTGGGAAGGTCCTGTAATTCCGTAAGCCCAATGCAATCCGGTATTAAACCACTGAGGCGAATTAGGAGCCGACATCTGACTGGCAAGCATATAAATTATTTCATCATAAAAAGCCTTGGCATCTGCCTCGCTGTTGAAGTAATTCGATTTCCATCCCCAGTAGGTCCAACAGCCGGCAAGGCGTTCGAATACCTGCCGTGAATCTGTTTCGCCCGTATATCTCTCATTTTCAGGCAGATGCTCAAGTTTTTCAGTATCGGCGACAGAAGGCTGAAGCCATTCCGGCACATTTTCTTCATTATTCTTAATAAGGAGCTTTGGAATGCCCGCTTTACGGAAATACTTCTGCGCAATAATATCCGAAGCCACCTGCGACCAGCCTGATGGAACCACGATATCTTCCATGCGGAATACTACAGAACCATCAGGATTCTTTATTTCGCTTGTACGCTTGATAAACTCAATGGAGGAAAACGCATCTTCTCCATTTTTTGTAAATAATCTGTTGATATTCATCTTATCGCTCCAAAACTTGTGTTTATATTAAAGATATCCCTTTTAACAGCAGGATATAAATTTTCGATTAGTAAAGAACCCTCTACACTTATCACCAGAATAAATATCGCATGAATACATGGAGGAAGGAAGCATAATATAATAATTCATCCCATGCAACACTATGCTTGCGCGCTTATATAAAGTTAAATTTATAACGGTCGTTAATATAATAAGGAGGGCGTTAAAATTTGTTGACCAAAATAATTAATTTTTTCAATTATCAAAAACATTTTATCTATATAAATAAAAAATAAAAAGTTTGCATCTTTAAGGACTGCATAATCAGATGAATTGCGTCCCCTTATTAACCTGTCTCAATTACACAAAAATGTCAGAACTATGATTCTTATGATTAAATGATTAACCATGATTCATTTTATGCTGATCAGGCTGGTATGATTTATTTCATATTGATTTGCATTATCATATAAATCACAGGGATCACACAAATTATAGTTCTGATGAATTTGCGTAACAATAAGTTAAGTAATAGGAAATGATAACGTGCAATGGATTATAATTCTCTGCAATGAGAAATGACGGCGTGCAATGGATTATGATTCATTGCATGCTGATTGTGTTATCATATAAAATCACACAGATCATAGCTAAGATAATTATTTTTCGTAATTTGACACCCATAAAATTTAATACCCCAAATCAAAGGCAACATATATGATTGATCGTTCAGCCGGCGTTTTATTGCATCCGGCTTCTTTACCTGGCAAATATGGCATCGGAGACCTTGGACACGAGGCTTATAAATTTGTCGATTTCCTTGAAGCTTCCGGACACAGACTTTGGCAGGTATTCCCTTTAGGTCCGACAGGTTATGGCGACAGTCCTTACCAGTGTTTATCAGCATTCGCGGGCAATCCGCTCCTAATCAGCCCTCAGCTCCTGCTCGATGAGCGATTGCTCGAACAGAAAGATATAGAAAACGTCCCCGATTTTAATACCTCGCGGATAGATTTCGGACCACTTATTAACTATAAGCATTCGCTTCTTGGTCAGGCTTATCAAAAGTTCAGGGAAATTCCTAAGTCTGAAAAGAATGACTTCTATAAATTCTGCGAGAAAAATCAGTCGTGGCTTGATGACTATGCCCTCTTTGCAGCATCAAAGGCGTTTCATGGCGGAGCGCTCTGGACGCAATGGCCGGAAGATATCGCTTTCAGAAAACCTGACGCAGTTAAGGAATGGACGGAGAAACTCAGCGATGATATCAGTTTTCATAAGTTTATCCAGTATCAGTTCCTAAAGCAATGGACAGCTCTTAAGAAGTACGCTAATTCAAAACATATTAAGATTATTGGTGACCTGCCTATTTTTATTGCTTATGACAGTGCCGACCTCTGGGCAAATAAGGCTTTCTTTACTGTTAATGAAAAAGGAAAGCTTTTGACTGTTGCCGGTGTGCCGCCGGATTACTTCAGTACGACAGGACAACTATGGGGCAATCCGCTCTACCGATGGGATGAGATGGCAAAGGATGATTTTAAATGGTGGCGAAACAGAATATCTCATCTGTTAAGTATGACTGATTTCATAAGGATTGATCACTTCCGTGGTTTTGATGCTTTTTGGGAAATCCCCGGCGATGCTGAAACGGCGGTTAAAGGTCGCTGGGTGAAAGGCCCTGGTGTCAGCTTCTTTGAAACTGTAAAGAAGCATCTTGGAGAACTCCCCATAATTGCCGAAGACCTTGGCATTATCACTAAGTCAGTTGAAGAACTGCGCGATGCGTTTAATTTCCCGGGCATTAAGATTCTTCAGTTTGCCTTCGGAACCAGCATGGAGAATAAGTTCCTGCCGCATAACCTGACGCGCAATTGCATCGTCCACACCGGTTCTCATGATAACGATACAACGCGCGGGTTTTTTGAGAATGCCCTGCTCGATAATAAGAGCGACATTTATTCATTTGCTCAGAAATACCTTGGTTACTTCGGAACGGTTGAGGGAATAACTTTACAAATCATCCGTGCCGCTTATGCCACAGTCGCCAATATGGTTGTCATTCCGATGCAGGATATTCTAAACCTCGGAGCTGAAGCCAGAATGAACTTACCGGGTAAACCGGGTGGCAACTGGACATGGAGATTTACCTGGGATATGGTTCCGCCTGATATTGCCGGTCAGTATAAGGAAATGGCTGTCATTTTCGACAGACCTCCTAAACCAAGGGTGCACGTCAGGATTGACGTTGAATAGAAACTAAAGAACTGTATGACCGGCAAATCCCTGTCTTAATCATAATCATACTCATAATCGCTTAAAAAGGAGGAATGAGTAAGATTATGAAAAGCACAGACCCCCTACGCCATGAGCACAGCAATAGCCACCGTATTTACGATATCATCAACACTACAACCGCGGCTAAGGTCAAAGAATGGTTTGCTCAGTCCCTGGCTTACCGGACCGATAGCTTCTGCACCGCCAAGCCTCTGAGCAATCTTATAGCCGATATTGCCAGAGTTAAGATCGGGAAAAACAAGCACGTTAGCTCTTCCCGCAACGGTACTGCCGGGAGCTTTCTTCTCTCCTACACCTGCGACAATCGCCGCATCAAACTGAAGATCGCCATCGATGTTTAAATCGGGGCGTTTTGCCTGCGCTATTTTAGTCGCTTCGACTACCTGATCTACCAGTTTATGCTTTGCGCTGCCTTTTGTTGAGAATGACAGCATTGCGACATAAGCTTCTTCGCCCGTTAGTTTCTTGTGATTATCCGCCGTTGAAATAGCAATGTCGGCAAGCTGCTGAACATCAGGCTCCGGGTTTACAGCACAGTCGGCAAAGCTAAAAACCTTATCCGGGAAAGCCATTAAGAAAAAGCTTGAAACAATCGAGATACCTTCGGGCATTCCAACCACTTGAATTGAAGCTCTCATTACATCGGCAGTAGTTGCCGTTGAACCTGAAACCGAACCATCGACCATTCCTTCTTTCAGCATCATCGCGCCAAAGAAAATATCACGTTTCATCGTATTGCGGGCTGTTTCGGCTGGAATTTCCTTCCCTTTCTGTTTGCGCATATTGTAGAAAATATTAGCGAAATCGCTTAGCTTCTCTGATTTTTCAGGGTCGATTATTCTGACACCCTGGAGATTAACACCTGAGTTCTTTGCATCTTCTCTTATCTTATCTTCATTTCCGAGAATTACTACACTTGCGATACCATCTTTCGTTATTACTTCGGCAGCTTTCAATACTCTTTCATCATGCGATTCAGGGAGTACGATTGTTTTCTTTCTTTTAGAAGCCCTTTCCCTTATCTGTTGTAATAATTTAATTTCAGCCATAGTTATTCCATAATATTGTTAAAGTTATGAGTCAAATATACAAAAATGGAAATAGAGTTTAGTAATTGGAATGAAAACTATAAGAGAATTATTTCCCTGTTAATCATATCCGCTTTAGATAAAGTGAATATTGATTATGAAAAGTCCCAATTATATATACCCATTTCGTTGAATGGTTGCATTTTAATCTTTATATTAGTTTCACGAATGTAAAGGATATAATGTCTAATAATAATATATATATTGAAACCTACGGCTGCCAGATGAACCTGGCTGATACCGAAATAGTAATGGGCATACTTAACAGCCGAGGTTATCAGATAACTAAAGATGTAGATAAAGCCGGCGTGGTTTTATTAAATACTTGCAGTGTGCGCGAGAATGCCGAGCAAAGGATATATGGACGTCTCGGTAATTTTAAGAATCTCAAGTTATCTAAACCTGAGCTTATAGTAGGTATTTTGGGTTGTATGGCTGAAAGGCTGAAGAAGGATTTGATAGAGGAAAAGAAAATCGTGGATATCGTAGTCGGGCCGGACGAATATCGCCGGCTGCCTGAGTTTCTCGACATGGCCTTTAGTGGCGGCAAGGGCATTGGCGTTAAGCTTTCCCGCGCGGAAACTTATGAGGATATTATTCCTTATCGTGAGGACGGACTGCAGGCATGGATTTCTGTTATGCGTGGCTGTGATAAGTTCTGTACTTTCTGCGTTGTCCCATTTACACGCGGACGCGAACGGAGCCGGGACCTTTCTTCAATAGTATCTGAACTAAGAGAGCTTTCATCCAGAGGTTTTCGCGAGGTTACGCTTCTCGGACAGAACGTTAACTCATATAATGATAAAAACTTTGACTTTGCCGATCTTCTGGACTTATGCGCCAAAGCTGACCCGCTTATGCGCATACGCTTTACTACTTCTCACCCGAAGGACTTATCCGAGAAACTTCTATATACTATTGCCACACATGATAATATCTGCAAATATATCCATCTGCCTGTTCAGTCGGGTTCCACAAGAATTCTTGAACTGATGAACCGCAATTATACGATAGAAGAATACATGAGCCTGATAGAAAAAGCCAGGAAGATTATCCCGGGTGTCAGTTTTTCGACTGATATAATTTCAGGCTTCCCTACCGAAACTTATGATGACCATCTTATGACGCTCGATATTATGCGTAAAGTCCGCTATGATGGCGCGTATATGTTCAAATATTCTCCACGCGAGGGAACTAAAGCTTATAAGATGGAGGATGATGTGCCAGAAGCGGATAAAACTAAGCGTCTGACTGAGATTATAGACCTTCAGCAACAGATTTCTTATGATATTAATCAGACATTAATTGGCAGGGAAGAGTGCGCACTTGTGGAAGGCTTTAGCAGGAAGTCTGATAAGTTTATGGCTGGCAGGACTGATTCAAACAAGGTCGTTGTTTTTCCGGTCTCTGAGAATGTAAGTGAAGGCAGTTACATTAAAGTCAGGATAAAAGGTGCAACTTCAGGTACGTTGTTCGGAGATGTGACAGAGCAGGGTGTGGATGTTTAAGTTACCTGTTTCTTCGCCGAATCATAATTCATTCAGGATAGAAGGGGTGTAATCAATCTATGGACTTTTCATTTTCGAAAATATTTTTTGCTTTAATGTTCCAGCTGTTTCTCATGCAGTTCACGGGTTTTGCTCAGGAAGTCTATATTAATCAGCAATTAAGGTTGATTGAATCTGGCGAAACGGCAAGGGCTAAAGAAGCTCTTCAAACGCTTTTCAAGGAACATCCGAAAGACCCTTCTGTTCTGTATCTCGATGCTTTGCTGACTACCGATGCCAATGAAGCTGTTTCAAAATACTCGGTCATAATGGACCGATACCCTCAATCAAGATATGCCGGAGCTTCTATATATAAGATATATTCTTACTATTATGCACAGGGGCTTTACACAACATCCAGGGCATATCTCGACAGGCTTAAGAAAAATTACCCTGACTCCCCTTATATTTCGCTGGCTGAAAAAAAAACAGATGCCGAAATTCGGGCAGGCAATGATACGCAAATAGAACTTCCAAAGCCGGAGGTAAAGCCATCGCATCTGAAAGCGGAACCAAAATTTACTATTCAGGCGGGCGCGTTCATTAATTTAATCAACGCTCAGCGCATAAAGAATTCATTTGTAGCGGAAGGATATACTTCAGATATTAAACAGAAAAATGTAGCGGGAACAACTCTGAATGTGCTGAACGTAGGCAGCTTTGTAACTGAAGACGAAGCCCGTGCGGTGCTTCTTCAGATAAATGAACGTTATAAATTAAACGGCAGAGTAATACCTTTAGATGAAAAATAAAGCTGAACTCCGGTAAGCGGGATTTTTTATTCTCTATTATATGAAAAAAATCAGTACATTTGGCATGAATAAATTTGCTTATTTTAGCAACACAAATACAAAGGCAGTCTCAATCGAGAATTTTCAAAAAGAATTCCGTATTGTTGGTAAGTCCAAAGAAATACGTGATCTTGTAGATATAACGATGCAGGTGGCACAGTCTGATATTTCTGTACTTATCTATGGCGAAAGTGGCGTTGGCAAGGAGGTATTTGCCCAGGCAATTCATGGTTACAGTAAAAGAAGTGCAGAGCGTCTGGTAAGTGTGAACTGCGGCGCTATTCCCGAAGGGATACTTGAAAGCGAGTTATTCGGACATAAAAAAGGCGCATTCACCGGGGCGGTTGATAACCGCAAAGGGTATTTTGAAATTGCTGATGGTGGCACACTCTTTCTGGATGAGATTGCAGAAATGCCGCTGACGACACAGGTCAGGCTGCTTCGCGTCCTTGAGACTAAAGAATTTATGAGAATTGGCAGTGAAACACTCACCAAAGTTGATGTAAGGATTATAGCGGCCACAAATAAAGACCTCCAGAAGGAAGTTGACGCAAAGCGTTTCAGAGAGGATTTGTATTTCAGGCTCAAAGCTGTTTCCTTAAACATTCCTCCGCTGAGAAAAAGGCGCGAGGATATAAATGAGCTTGTCGATTACTTCCTTAATCACTATTCAAAAAACAACAACATCCCTCCGCCTCTGATTACTAATGAAGCGCGCGAGATGCTGATAAATTATAACTGGCCAGGCAATATAAGAGAGCTGAAAAACACTATTGAAACAGCAATTGCTTTAAGCCGTTCGGGTATTCTGGATGTGGAATCATTTTATTTCATGTTTCAGTCGCATGATGAAGTTAAGGATAACCGGAATCTGCCCGTCCATCTGCACCGCTCACCGGAGGATGTTGACAGGGAGATGATTTACCGCGCTTTGATTGAAATAAAGAAGGACCTGCTTGACCTGAAACAGTTGGTTTTTAAGAATACTCAGGAGATAAGCAATGAATCTGTCCGCGCCGAGGTAAGCGAAGTTCTGCCCTTTGAAACTGTGGAAAGGGAAGCTATTAAAAATGCTCTGAATTATTCAAAAGGCAATAAAAAACAGGCAGCTAAGATGCTCGGCATAAGTGAAAGAACTCTATACCGGAAAATGCAGGAATATGATATATAAACTTCTAAAGCTCAGGGACAAAATTCGGATTCATCTTAATCAATTAAGAAGGATACTGACTTTAGGGAATGCCCTGAGCCTGTGCCGGCGCTCTTGTCTTAATCAGTCAGTGCTCCTGCTATTGTTTGTTGTTACTACAAACACTAACTTTACCGGTTGTTTTTATTCTTTTACCGGTGCTTCGGTACCTCCTCACTTAAAGACAGTTTTTATTCCTGCTTTTGAGGATAAAAGCGGAAACGGTGAGCTGAGACTAAGAGAAATACTGAAGGATAAACTAACAACCAGGTTTGTTGAGGATAATACGCTTCAGGTCAGCGACAGAATAAATGCCAACGCGCTTTTGGAATGTACGATTGTTTCCTTCAACGATGCCCCCACGATAATTAGCGGAGGACAGGGCAATGAAAATGTTTCCGGTAAAAGGATTACTATCGGTGTAAAGGTTTTATTTAAGGACACGGTTAAAAAGAGAACGATTTCAGAGAAATCTTACTCCGGCTATGCAAATTATGAATCCGGCGGCGGTGTAGTTGCCAATCGTAATAAGGCAATTGACGAGACAGCCGACAGGATTTCAGATGATATATTAATTGGAACAGTATCAAACTGGTAATGAAAAACATACAGGATAAATTATGGACGATCTGGTGCTCATTTCTTATTTCATTTCCCTTTCAATTCTTCTGATTTTTGCCAGTCATGGGTTCATTATGCTTTTCTATCATAACCGCTATGCCAAGAATAAGCCGCAGGAGAATAAGGATTTCAAGGAAGACAAAAAAGTTACCATTCAGCTTCCATTATATAACGAATTATTCGTAATCGAACGCCTGATTGAATGTGTCTGCAAGATTGAGTATCCGAAGGAGCTTCTGGAAATCCAGGTGCTGGATGATTCCACCGATGAAACTACCGCGCTTGTGGAAAGACTTGTAAAGGAAAAGCGGGAGCTTGGCTTCGATATCCATCATATAAGAAGAAACTCCCGTCAGGGTTTTAAGGCTGGCGCTCTTCTGGAAGGTCTGAAGATTGCCAAAGGTGACTACATCGCGATTTTTGATGCAGACTTTATGCCTACTCCCAACTTCCTGCGAAAAACACTCAGGTTCTTTAACAAACCTAAGATCGGTATGGTGCAGACAAGATGGGGACATGCCAACAGCGAGTCATCGCTGCTTACAAAAGTTCAGGCGCTTGCCCTTGACGGCCACTTTGTAATTGAACAGAGTGTAAGAAATAAAGCCGGCTTCTTTATTACTTTCAACGGGACTGGCGGTGTCTGGAAAAGGGAATGTATCGAAGACGCGGGCAACTGGCAGGGCGACACATTAGCCGAAGACCTTGACCTCAGTTACCGCGCTCAGCTTAAAGGCTGGAAGTTTGTTTACCTGAGAGACTTTACCACTCCGGCTGAGCTTCCGGACGAAATTAATGCACTCAAGGCTCAGCAATTCAGATGGACAAAAGGTCATATTGAAACAGCAAAGAAATTACTGCCTCAGGTTTGGAAGTCGGATGTGCCTTTGAGAATTAAGCTTCACTGTACATTTCATTTATCAAGCAATCTGGCTTTCCCGTTTATTCTTCTTGCAGGTATTCTTAATGTTCCGCTTGTCTTTATTAAGAACAGTGGCCCGCATGACGCATTCTTTAACAGTATGTCAATATTCATTCTTGCTTTTATCAGCTCATTCCTGTTCTATTTATATTCACAGAAAGATATTCATACCGACTGGAGAAAGAAGATAGCCTTATTTCCATTGTTTATGGCAGGCAGTATGGGCTTTGCTGTAAATAATTCAAGAGCGGTTATTGAAGGTCTGTTAAACAGAAAGAGCGAATTTGTCCGCACGCCAAAGGTAAAGAAAGACGGAACAGACCAGCCGGCTGCCGCGCAGGTAAATCCGAACTACAGAGCAAAAAGAAAGGTTGATATATCTGTTTATGTCGAGTTGACATTAGCTGCTTACTGCTTTGTAGGTGTTGTCGCTGCAATTTATTTTATGGAAATCGCTGCTCTGCCCTTCCATTTGTTATTCTTTCTCGGCTTTGCTTTCGTTTCGTCCATGTCCCTTAAGAGTGTTTACGCAAAAAAATAAAAGAGTTTGAATTTTGACCAGGTACAGTAAAGATATTTATGAAGATAAGCTGACGTTGATATATGAACATGACAACGCCAGTCCTCTTTTTATTCGCGCAGCAAGTCAGGCTGCTTCAAAAGAGAATTTTAGCAAGGCTGTCGAAATACTTAAAAGCGGACTTAAGATTTTTCCTAATTATCCTACCGCACATATACTACTTGGTAAAGTTTACACTATGACAGAGAAGTACGATCTTGCCGAAGAATCCTTCCGCAAAGGCATAAATCTTATCAACTCGCCTGAAACGCTTAACTACTATATACGCGAGATTGAAAATTACAGAAATAAAAATACCAGCTTTACCCAAAGCCGCCGCGTGGCATTTTTTCAGGATAATCTGAAGGAAATTATAAAAGAAGATGCAAAACCTGAGCTACATAAGAATACTTCGACAGACGATACTCCTGAAGAAATCGAGAAGAAACTAAGGACAGCCCGGATTATTCCGGAACAGAATGAATCTATACCTGAGATTCCAACGGAAGAAAGGGCTAAACCGGTTCAAAAGCCAATTGTATCGGAATCAATGGCTAAAGTTTACATTTCACAGGGGCACTTTAAGGAAGCACTAAAGGTCTATGAGGAGTTGCTTCCAAAAGCATCGCCCAAGGACAGAGCAGCTTACCAAAAGCGCATTGAAGAAATCCGCGAATCTATCCAGGGTGGCGACTGGCTTTAATCCGCTCTCTTAACCTGCCCGAAAACTCCATAAAATGATAATTGTTAATTTTCTTAATCATGCTCTGCTTCAAGGGAAATGATTATGCCATGGATGATATAATATTTCATCAGAGAATTATGTTAAATAAAATGCGGGAACCTGTAAGCGGACTGACGCATCTGTTTGCGGCAGTATTATCTTTAGCCGGAATGGCTGTATTAATATTCACGGGAACGGGCAACCTGACCAAAAGAATATCATTATATGTCTATGGCTTTTCTCTTGTCTTTATGTTTACCTCCAGTGCGGTTTATCATTTGGTTAATCGCGGAGATGAGATAAAAAAAAGACTGCGGAAGCTGGATCATTCGGCAATTTTTATACAAATTGCCGGCACATACACTCCGATATGTCTGTTTTATTTCAGAGGCTTCTGGCAGTGGGGGATGCTTACTGTCATCTGGCTTATTGCTATTGCAGGTGTAACGGTTAAAATATTTATTATTAATGCACCGCGCAGGCTTTCCACAGGTATTTATCTGCTAATGGGTTGGTTATCTGTTATGGCAGTTAGCGAGATATTAAAGTCGTTCCCTGCCAGTGCGTTGTTCTGGTTATTACTTGGCGGATTGTTCTTTACAGCGGGTGCCATAATCTATGTATTAAAGAAACCGGACCTGTTCCCGGGTGTCTTCGGATTCCATGAAATATGGCATCTGTTTGTTATACTCGGCTGCCTGTCGCATTTCATTTTAGTCGCTTTTTATATTGCTCCTGATGCGTATTAACAGGAATTGAGTTAATATGTTTTTGAACGGATATGCACAAAACATATTTTTAGTCCTGTTTCATATATTGCTTCCCGGAATTGTTATACTGCGAGAAAGGAATATCATTTTGCGAAGATGAATTGTGGATGTATGACAGATTGTCATTCAAAAGGGGCATTTGTCATATACCCGTTTAATATAATTTTATACCGGAGCACACCCTGAAACGGGTCAGGAAATGTAATTTTGTCTGAACGGCAATTGTCATTTGACAAAAAAAACTTTCTATGACATACTTCCCAGGTGCGAAGTATGTCATAGAGCCTTAAACGGGTCAATGGCCAGGTGCAGAGTATGCCATAAAGCCTTAAACGGGTCAATCCGCACTTACGGATTGGGTCATAGAGAGTCTTTTTGCCTATCCTGCAGGTGCAGGACATGTCATCGAACGTCTTTTTGCCCA
>JBAXDX010000001.1:0-78140 GCA_037140715.1 Ignavibacteria bacterium | reverse complement strand
GTTGCAACCCTGAATACTTCGTTATATCTTTCCCGTTGAATGTCTTTTTTATTTTAGTTTTTTAGGTAATACTAATATATTTAACTGCTATATTTTATCCTCTGCCCTAACTTATTGAGATGTTACTATTTTATTCTATATCTTATTGTTTATTATGACTTTGGGACTTTTTCAGCAGACTCTAATTATGTGGTGACAAATTGCACCATTCGTTCATTTCTAAAATATTTTCTGATAAGCCAAAAAATAATGATTCTTAATTCCTTCAATACTCTTATCTGGTTAACCCCTATGAAGATTCCCATGATCCAGCTTATACCAGTCTGTTCTAACTCGGGACGTATTTTATTCAGTCCGTAAAAATTCTTACTTTGCCCGAACTTTCATTCAATAAGTCAGTCATGGCTCTTATGCATCTTTTTCTGATATATCCCTGCCAGTTCACCCCATGTTATTATTTCAGACAACTGAACCCACCCGCTCTTACGGTCCATATCTACATCAAGTGGTGTCTTAAAAAACTCTGTCTTTATCTGTTTTATGATTGTATAGCGGACATCGGGTGCTCAATTATTTATACAAATTCACCTTTTTATTTCGTAACTACTCAGCATAATTTTAGAAGTGTCGAATTTAAGCTATTTTCACACTTTCCAATTCTTAAAAAATAAACTTAAAGTGTGATTTTGAGCTGAAATATAAACATTCCCAAAATATGCTGAGTAGTTACTTTATTTCATATCTTATTGGTTTTTATACAGTTATCACTATTTTGGGGATATCTAAATAACATGGACAATCAGCCTTGCAGTTTCACGTGAAACGGAATTTAATTCTTCGTATAAAAATTTTACGTGAATACTGAAGAAAACCATAAAACTGGATATCCCCCCCAAAAAAAAATACGAATCCTGAAAGGACAGACACTAATAAGCGAGCTTATGAAGAGAAAAATTAAGCTATTGCGAAGCACGGGAATTATGGCATTGTTGATATATTATAGCTAAGTCATTATTCCATTTAAACATCAGTAGTTTTACAGAACCGACTGACATATATTTTACTTTTCTTTTTATTGGGCAGTTTTCCATTTGATTTAACCCCATTTTTATCCCACAAAACAGCAGAACTACCAGGAATTAACAATGCCCTATTTTACTATTAAAAGCCCAAATTATTCTTCATTTGTCAGAAGTTCCGCTTTTATATTGAATATGTGTAAAAAATAATATAATTTTAATAATATAATTTTAATAATATAATTTTAATAATATAATTTTAATAAAATAATAATGTCTTGTATCCTATTATTTCGAAGGAATTATCTTATGGCAAAAAAATCATCTCCCAAAATTGTTAATATTCTTTTAGTAGAAGATAACAAGGGCGATATTCGCCTGACTCAGGAAGCGATAAAAGAATGGAAAATCAGAAATAATCTGCATGTGGTCGAAAATGGTGTTGAAGCAATGGAATTCCTTTACCACAACGGGAAATATGCCGGAGTCCCTATCCCCGATTTGATACTGCTTGACCTGAGTCTTCCACAAAAAGACGGTCGTCAAGTGCTTTATGAGATTAAAAAAAATGAATTTCTTAAGAGTATTCCGGTTATTATATTGACCGCCTCCTCATTTGAGGAAGATATCAGCAAGAGTTACGAATACCAAGCTAACTGCTACATAACTAAACCGCTCGATTTTGAACAGCTTACAAAAGTTATTCAGGCAATCGAGAACTTCTGGCTTACAATCGTTACGCTTCCAAATAAAAAGAAGCTTCCAATATGAGGATTCTTAATTCACTTAGTAACTTCTACGTTGCCGTTTAACTTTTCTGCTTTGTCAGCCATCTTAAGCTGTTCGACAAGTTCTGTTATATCCCCTTCAATTATGCCTGAAAGGTTATATAGCGTAAAACCTATTCTGTGGTCCGTTACGCGATTCTGCGAAAAGTTATATGTGCGTATTTTATCGCTTCTGTCGCCGCTACGCACAATTGATTTTCTATGCGCAGCTATTTCATCAGTTTTTTCCTTCTGTTTCATATCAAAAATGCGCGCTCTTAAGACCTTCATAGCCTTCTGCTTGTTCTTTAACTGTGAACGTTCATCCTGACACTGTACAACAAGTCCTGTTGGAAGATGCGTAATTCTGATGGCAGTTTCCACCTTATTAACATTCTGACCTCCGGCGCCGCCACTACGGTAAACGTCAATTTTTAGTTCGCCTGGATCAATATCAATCTGTACATCCTCAACTTCAGGCATTACAACAACAGTCGCCGCCGATGTATGCACACGTCCGTTAGTTTCAGTTTGTGGAACGCGCTGAACCCGGTGCACTCCATTTTCATATTTTAAGTCGCCAAAGACACCCTGCCCGCTTAGGGAAAAAATAACTTCCTTTATTCCGCCAAGGCCTGAATCGCTTACGTCTATTATCTCCTTCTTCCAGCCTTTTACTTCAGCAAAGCGGGAATACATCCGGTAAAGGTCAAAAGCAAACAACCCGGCTTCATCACCCCCTGTTCCAGCGCGAATTTCAACAATTACATCTTTATTATCATTCGGATCTTTGGGAATAAGTATAATCTTAATTTCTTCTTCAAGCGCTTCTTTTTTTAATTTTAACTCCTGAAGCTCATCTTCGGCAAACTCACAGATTTCCTTATCTCCGCCTTTTTCAACAATTTCGCGGTTACCTTCGATATTCTTAAGAACATCTTCATATTTATAAAAGACTTCCACCACTTCAGTCAGGTCGCTTCTTTCCCTGCTGAGGGCTATCAGCTTTTCCTGATTATTTACAATATCAGGATCCGAGAGTTGCTCATAAATCTTTTCAAATTTTTCCTTAACAGATCTCAGTTTTTCAATTAATTCCATTCAATTATCTTTTTGTTTGATATTTAAATATAGCAAAGATATGTCTGAAAATCTAAGTAAATAAACAAATGTCAGCCGGACATATACACAGCGAAAAGTCTCGTTCGGCTCGCACCTACCCTGGTGGCAGGAAATAATCTACATTTATAAACCTTATTGTAATTTTATTTGTACATAAAATCAAAAACATTTTCGTAAGTTTTAACAAGAGTTATTTATTTATTAAGGAATAAGAATACTATGAAAAAAACTGTGTTACTCATACTCATTGGCAACAGAAAGGAATCAGCCGTAAATGTGCAGAAAGTGCTTACCGGCTGGGGTTGCTTAATTAAAACAAGACTTGGAATTCATGATGGTGTACTCGAAAATTGCTCTGATCGCGGTCTAGTTATGCTGGAATTAGTCGGAGATGATGAACAGAAAAATGAATTGGCAAGAAAGATAGCGCTGATTAAAGGTGTATCTTCACAGCTTGTTGATCTCGAAATCCCTAATGCGGAACATACCGGGGATGATGTCTAATCAGGTAAGATAAAAAAGACGCGCAAAATCGCGCGTCTTTTTGGGAATTTATATGTCAAGCATAGCATCATCTTCAATTATCGGCTCATTGCTACCAGGTGGTGGTGGGACGTCATCATCGTCAGAAATTACGCGTGCGATATCTGCTATTGAATCATCATCATTCAGCCTAATCAGCCTTACACCTTGCGTGTTGCGACCCATTACCCTTAGTTCTTTTACGCTCTGACGAATTATCATACCCTGCTCGGTCATGATTACCAGTTCGTCATTGTCGTTAACTTCGTGCATGGCAATCATCTTCCCGTTTCTTTCGTTTGTCTTAATTGTAATGACACCCTTGCCGCCACGGCGCGTTACTCTGTAATCCTCAATGTCAGAGCGTTTGCCAAAACCCTTGTCTGTTACGACAAGTACAGTAGTCGCGCGGCTGATTACTATAATGCCGACTACAGCATCGCCATCACCGAGGCTTATACCATGAACTCCGGTTGCCGTGCGGCCCATATCGCGAACATCTTTTTCACTAAACCTTACAGCCATACCATCGCGCGTACCAATAACAATATCATTGGTGCCATCGGTTTTCATAACTTCAATAAGCCTGTCATTTTCCGCAAGGTTAATGGCGTTAATTCCACCTTTGCGGACATTGGAGTAAGCCGAAAGTACCGTCTTTTTAATTGTGCCCTGCTCCGTTGCCATTATAAGGAACTTATCATCAGAGAATTCCTTAACAGATACAATTGCCGTAATCTTCTCCTCCTTTTCTTTTTCGATAAGGTTGAGTATCGATCTGCCACGCGCGGATCTTCCGGATTCGGGCACTTCATGAACCTTGAGCCAGTAACATTTGCCTTTGTCTGTAAAGAACATAATGTAATGATGTGTTGAGGCAATGAACATATGCTCAACAAAGTCGTCTTCTTTTGTGCCAGCGCCCGTAACACCCTTACCGCCACGCCCTTGTTTCCTATAGCCGGAAACAGGGAAGCGTTTAATAAATCCGTTGTGCGAAATAGTTACAACTACATCTTCTTCAGCAATGATATCTTCGAGCGAAAATTCCTTGAAGTCACGGATAACTTCGGTTCTTCTTTCATCTCCGTAGCGTTCCTTGATATCGAGAAGTTCCTGAACAATTATAGCGTATCTTTTTTCTTCGCTAATTAATATCAGGTTTAATTTTTCGATAAGCTTAAGCAACTCTTTATATTCATCTTCGATTTTCTTTCTTTCAAGACCAGTAAGTCTCTGCAGGCGCATATCAAGTATAGCCTTGGACTGTATTTCGCTAAGCTTGAAGCGGTGCATTAAATTATTCTTCGCAGATTCAGTATCGCGGGATTTTTTTATCACCCCGATTACTTCGTCAATATTATCGAGAGCGATAACATAGCCTTCGAGTATGTGTGCCCTGCGCTCCGCGGCATCGAGTTCATAGCGGGTTCTTTTAATGAGTACATCCATGCGGTGATCGAGAAAGTGGCTCATCATCTCTTTCAGCGTCAGCACCTTAGGCATTCCCTTAACGAGCGCCAGCATTATCACTCCAAATGTTACCTGCATCTGCGTATGCTTGAAAAGCTGATTTAAGACAACTTCCGGCTGGGCATCCCGCTTTAGTTCAATGACTATTCTCATACCATCACGGTCTGATTCATCTCGTATGTTTGAAATATCAGTAATCCTGCCTTCGCGTACCAGTTCGGCGATTTTTTCAATCAGATTTGCTTTATTTACCTGATAAGGGATTTCAGTTACGATTATATTTTCACGGTCGTTCTTCAGCATCTCAACATTCGCCTTAGCGCGGACAATAATTCTGCCGCGTCCGGTCGTATAAGCTTCCTTCACGCCTTCGTAGCCGAAGATAATACCCGCGGTAGGGAAGTCGGGCGCCGTTACGTGCTTCATTAAATTTTCTGATGTCAGGTCAGGCTGATTTATAAGGGCTACAAGACCGTCAATAACTTCATTGATATTATGAGGCGGAATGTTTGTTGCCATGCCAACAGCGATGCCACTTGCTCCATTTACCAGAAGATTAGGCAGGTACGATGGCATAACAGTCGGCTCCTGCAAAGAGTCATCAAAGTTTGATGCGAATTTAACTGTATTTTTATCTAAGTCGCGCAACATTTCGTCCGCTATACGGTTAAGTCTTGCTTCGGTATAACGCATTGCCGCCGGTGAATCACCATCGACAGAACCGAAATTACCCTGACCATCGACCAGCGGATAACGCAATGAGAAATCCTGCACCATACGCACCATCGAATCATAAACCGCTGTATCGCCATGCGGATGATACTTACCCAAAACCTCACCAACGATTCTCGCCGATTTCTTGTAAGGTCTGTTAAAGGCAAGTCCCAACTCATGCATTCCATATAAAACCCTGCGGTGCACGGGCTTCAAACCATCGCGAACATCGGGAAGAGCACGCGCAACGATAACCGACATTGAATAATCTATGTAAGAGGATTTCATCTCCTCTTCGAGTGCAACAGGCACTATCTTTTCAAAAATTGTAGCCATACTAAAACTATTATCCTATATGTTTTTTGCTTTCAACCGGCAGATAAGCCGGCCTGTTTCGATTGATTTTTACTTGCTTAGTCATATTATGTAAAATTAATCTTCACTATGATTCGGATATCTGATATAATAATACAAATCAAAGTTCAGAAACAATTTTCCTTAAACGTCCAAATTGCGGACATATTTCGCATTTCTTTCAATAAATTCGCGTCTTGGTTCTACGGCATCGCCCATCAGGGTTTCAAATATCTTGTCAGCCGCAAGTGCACTTTCGATGTTAACCTGCAGGATTGTTCTTGTTTCGGGATTCATTGTAGTTGACCAGAGTTGTTCCGGATTCATTTCCCCCAAACCTTTGTACCTTGAAATAATAACACCTTTTGGGGCGCCGTCTGCCTGAGGAACGGTATCTTCTGTAACTGTTTCAGCGCCGTTAACCTTAAAGCGTTTTAGTATTACATCCCTTTCATCATCATCGAAAGCATAAACTTCTTCCTTGCCCTTCTTTATTTTATAAAGCGGAGGCTGGGCAATGTAAATCCTGCCTGAAGAAAGAAGTTCTTTCATGTAGCGATAGATAAATGTCAGAAGCAATGTTCTGATGTGACTTCCGTCCACATCAGCATCAGTCATAATAATTATTTTGCCATAACGCGCTTTTTCAGGATTAAAGTCTGCTCCGATGCCTGCTCCTATTGCCGCAATAATTGCTTTTATTTCATTATTCTCAAGAATCTTATGCAACTTTGCTTTTTCAACGTTAAGGATTTTTCCTTTAAGCGGCAGGATTGCCTGAAAACGCCTGTCCCGCCCCTGTTTTGCCGAACCGCCCGCCGAGTCCCCTTCAACGATGTATATTTCGCAATGCTCAGGATCGTTTATAGAACAATCGGCAAGTTTACCGGGCAGGTGCATACTGTCAAGCGCATTTTTCCTGCGGACAAGTTCGCGAGCTTTGCGGGCAGCTTCCCTTGCTTCAGCCGCGCGAAGGCATTTTTCAATTACTTTTTTGCCAATAGCCGGATTTTCTTCCAGGAATTCAGCCAGCTTTTCACCCACGATAGATTCAACTGCTGATTTTGTTTCACTATTGCCTAGTTTGGTCTTTGTCTGTCCCTCAAACTGCGGTTCAGCTACCTTAACTGAAATAACTGCCGTAAGACCTTCCCTGAAATCATCGCCTGAAAGTGTTATCTTGCCTTCCTTGACAAGGTTATTTTTCGAGGCATAAGTATTCAGCGTTCTTGTAAGCGCAGTCTTAAAACCCACAAGGTGAGTTCCACCTTCATGCGTATTAATGTTATTCACATACGAGAGTATATTTTCCGTATATGTATCATTGTACTGAAAGGCAACTTCAACAGGAGTATTATCCTTTTCGCCTTCAACGTAAACTGCTTTATGCAAAGGAGTTCTGGTTTCATCGAGGTACTGCACAAATTCAATGAGTCCGCCTTTATAATGATACGAGGCCTCTTCGCCACCTTCTCGGCAGTCTTTTATGTCTATTGTAAGAGTCTTGTTCAGATATGCAAGTTCTCTTAAGCGTTCCGAAAGCGTGTCGAACTTGAATTTAATTACCTTAAATATTTCTTTATCAGGATAGAAAGTTACCTTTGTTCCGGTTTCATTCTTATTTACCTTGCCGACTGTCTTTACATCGTATTTAGGAATACCGCGTTCATATTCCTGCTGATAAATATTACCATCTCGTTTTACTTCTACCCTAAGCCATTCGCTAAGAGCATTTACTACCGATACACCCACCCCGTGAAGACCGCCTGAAACTTTATACGTATCTTTATCAAACTTACCGCCGGCGTGCAGTATAGTCATAACTATTTCAAGAGCGGATTTATTTTCTTCAGGATGCATATCAACAGGGATACCGCGTCCGTTATCTTCGACCGAGATGCTTTCATCCTGGTTAATTGTAACGCTAATTGTATTGGCATAGCCTGCAAGCGATTCATCAATACTGTTATCAACCACCTCATTTACAAGATGGTGAAGTCCGCGCGTGCCAATATCTCCAATATACATAGCTGGTCTTTTGCGTACCGCGTCCAAACCTTTCAAAACATTTATATTTTTTGCAGTATAGTTATTTTCTGTTGCTTCTATCAATTTAACACCTTCTGTTTCTATTTATTATTTGAGGAGTGGTCATAAATGTAACTCATGTTACGAAAAATTATCGGCTCGGAACCCATATTTATCAGCTCGGAACCGATATTTATCGGTTCTGAACTGATATTTGTAACTCATGTTACGAAAAATCCATCCTGACTATTGTTCCTATGATAACGCAATAAGTATGAAATGAATCATACATTTTTTCGTAACATAAAATTGTAAGTAAAATATTACTTTTAGTTAGTTGCCATAGTTGCATAACTGTTTAATTCCATTATTTTTTCCTTGAAATATCTCTTTATGCGATGAACTTGATATACTTTACGAGTTCACTCTTAAAGTGCTCGTTAATTCTATCGATTATTATTTTCTGTTTGAACTTTAATTCGCTTCTCCAGACCGAATTTTCAATTGAAAGGTATAAAACTTTTTTTTCAAGCTTCACAGCCTTTGCTATTTTTCTTAAATCCGGAAACAGCTCCGTAAATTTTTGAACTACGTCAGTCTGCTGAACAAATATTCTAAGCTTTGAGAGGGATTCATCATTATTAAAAACATCGGAAAAACTTTTAATATCAAACATACTCCGCCCGTCCATTATCTATTTTTATTAAGAAATCCCTTTCCGTTCTGTTTAAATATGAAAAATTTGAAAAATCAGTAAGCGTTACAAAAGCCTGTCCAATGTCTTTAAGATACAGGCTGATTTTAGATGCGCGAAACATATCAAGTTCGCCAAAAACATCATCCATAAGAAAAATTGGAGTCTTCCCAAGACAGTCCTTCAAATAAAAGAACTGAGCAAACCTCAAACTTATCTGAAAAGTTTTGTTCTGCCCCTGAGAACCATATTTTTTAAGATCATACAAATTTATGTAAAACATAAACTGGTCCCTGTGCGGACCGACTAAGTTAGAACCGCGTCTTATTTCATCATCCCGTTTTCTTTCCAGCAATGCCTGAAATTCATTTTCTATATCGCCACTATTTTTATCGCGACCATCAAGATAATCGTAGGAAATCGAGGGATATTCCTTTGATTCCATAATTACGTCATACGAATTCTTAACATATTCATTAAATTCTCTTACGAAATTTATCCTGTGCCTGATAATCTCAGTACCTGTCTGAACAAGTCTTTGCGACCATGCTTCAAGCTGGTCAAATAAACTTTTTTCGCGGGAATCTTTAAACTGTGTTAAGAGTGACGCTCTTTGGCGCAGTACACGGTTGTAATCCAAGAGAATTTGCAGGTAAGTTTCACTTGACTGAGAAATTACCGAATCGACAAATTTCCGTCTGTCTGCCGGCGATCCCTGTGTAATACTGTGATCCTCAGGGGTAAGGATTACAACCGGAAACTTACCAATAATATTCGAGGCACGATAGATTTGTTTTCCATCTGCAAAAAAATACTTCTTATTATCCTGAGTGGTATAATAAATTCTTAAAAAATTTTCAGTAATATCCTTAAAAATGCCAGAGATTTCAAAAAAAGAACTATTAAAGTTCACCACTTCGCTTTCGGTTAATGAATTATACCCTTTTGTAGTGCACAAAAAATAGATGGCTTCCAGGATAGTAGTCTTGCCCTGTCCGTTTCCTCCTACTATGTAATTTATACCTTCAGAAAATTCAATATTTGCATTTAGATAAACTCTGAAATTTCTAAGCAGTAAAGATTTTAATACCATTTCAATTATTTAAGCGCACAGGCATGAGCAACATCATTAGTTCTTCATTGTCTTTATTTATTACCGGTTCAATAATAACAGCCTTAGTAGGCGAATGAAGTTTAAAGACAATCTCATCTTCATTCTGCAGATGGCTTATCACATCGTTAACATAAGTTGAATTAAACCCTATATCCATAGGTTCACCTGAATATTCACAGTAAATATTTTCCCTGGCAAAAGATCCCATATCGATATCTTCGGATGATACTTCCAGGTTATTCTGAGTAATGGAAAATTTTACTTTTCTGGAATTAGCCGGAGAAAAAAGGAGCATTCTTTTAATTGTAGAAAATAAATCAGCAGGTTTTATTTTAAGTCTATTTTCATTTTCAAATGGAATAACGCTTCTGTAGTCAGGATATTTCTGAGCAATAAGCCTTGTAATAAATTCAATATCTCCCGCCCTGAACGAAACATAAGTATTGCTGAGAAGAATTTTAACATCCTTCTCCTCCAATATTTTCATAAGTACAGATATAGCACGATCCGGAAGAATATACTGGTCATTAAAGCCGATGTTTACTGTTTTCTTAAGCAGGTTTACAAGTCTGTGCCCATCGGTTGAGACAAAACGGAGACCCTCGTCTGTAAACTCCAGTAACAGGCCCATCATAGCAGGACGCATATCCTCTTTACTCATTGCAAATGATGTCTGCTCGATAGCTTTTTTTAGCTCCGGTCCGCCGATTAGCATTTTGCCTATATTATCTCTATCCTCGCTGTTTTCAGGAAATGATGGGATATCAGGGAATCCTTCCGGCAAAAGATAACTTATTGTATAAACACCATTATCTGTTTTAAGATTAGTCTTGCCATTTGGTGAGACCTGAAAGAGAATAGTAGTTTCCTGAAGCGAGCGAACTATTTCATAAAGAAGGCGTGCGGGAACCACAAGTTTTGTATTTTCTTCAGCTACAACATTTATTGATGATTTGAGAGCAATTTCCAAGTCTGTGGCATAAATGGTAAGTAAACCATCATTAAGTTCGAAGAGGAAATTTTCCAATATTGGCATCGTAGTACGCGAAGGGACTGCCGGGATTATCTTTGTCAGTAGCTTTTCGAGTAATTTGCTATTTACCTTAAATTCCATTCTAATTTTCCAAATTGATATGCCAAAATATCAAAAATTATATATAGATACAACGCGAATTATGTTCCGTCGCTTATGAATATCAACAATCCACACACTCATTTATATTATATTAATTTATTTTTAAAAATTTTTAATAAATCTAATAAAGATGTGAATATGTTGATAACTTAAAATGCCACAAATATAAACTGTATTGCAAACTTTTGGATTTTATTAAATGTGGATAAGTCTTTCCATATAGTATGATATCAACATAGTCAGCTGAAAACGTACATACACAACAATTAGCCAACACTTACCATGTACGTTATCCACATCTAAGCAACGCTAAGTTCAATCTTATTTCTGATAGATTCGAGTACGTCTTTTAGCGCAATATCTTCATTTGACAGAACTTCAATATTATTACATGCATGTATAACGGTAGAATGATCCCTTCCGCCAAAGTGAAGACCAATGGTTTTCAGCGAAGACTTGGTTAGTTTTTTAGATAAGTACATTGCTATTTGCCGTGCAAGTACTACTTCCTGTTTTCTGTTTTTTTCGCGGACCTTGTTTTCTTCTACATTCATGCACTCACAGACAACTTTAGTAATATATTCTATTGAAATATTTACCTTTCTGTCTGTGGCTATCTCTTTAACTGTCTTTTTAGCCATTTCCAGATTAATTTCCTTGGAACTAAGCGATGTATTCGCCAGAAGCTTTATCAGACAGCCTTCCAGTTCCCTGATGTTGGATGTAATATTTATAGCTATATATTCCAATATATCAGGAGATAAATAAATTCCATAGTTTTCGCTCTTTTTCTTTAATATGGCAAAACGCGTTTCATAATCAGGTGGCTGAATATCCGCTGACAGTCCCCATTGAAATCTGGATATAAGGCGTTCATTTAGACCTTTTAAGTCTTTTGGGGGTTTGTCGCTTGAAAGAATGATTTGTTTGCCGGACTGGTGAAGTATATTAAAAATATTAAAGAACAAGTCCTGAGTTTTTTCCTTATTTATAAGGAATTGAATATCATCTATTATAAGCGCGTCCATTTTTTTGTAAAAATTTGAAAACTCATTTACCTTGTTAGCTTGTACAGCTTCAACAAATTCAACAGTAAATATATCACTCGACAGATAGATAACTCTTTTATGAGGATAATTACTCAAAATTTTATTACCGATTGCCTGAATAAGATGAGTCTTGCCAAGTCCTACGCCACCATAAATAAAAAGGGGATTAAAAGAAGTTTCACCTGGATTTTCACTAATAGCAAATGCGGCGGCTCTTGCAAGCTGGTTGCCATCACCTTTAATGAAGTTATCAAATGTATATTTTTGATTAAGATATGTTTCAAATTCAGGTTTATCGTTTTTAATCTCTTTTTCGATGACTGCAGTCTGAACAGGTTCATGGCGGCTGGGTTCTTCACGTCTAAGTTCAATTTCAGGTATATCATTTTCATCTGATATTATATAGACAAGTTCAGCTTCCAGTCCAATAACCTGGTGGATAGTCTTGTTTATTAAAGTATTATAGTGTCCGTCAATCCACTCGATAAAGAAATTGTTCGGAACCTGTATTTTAAGCGACTGTCCGTTCAGAAGGATTGGCTTTATAGGAAGAAACCATGTGTTATAGGTCATGTAAGGGACATTTTCTTTTATGATTTTTAAGCATTCTTTCCAAATCATTTTGGAATTGTTGCTTGAAATTTCAGTAATATTCATAGTTATTAACATTAAAAAAAAGAATTTTAAATTTTAAAATAAATAATTTATAGAGGCAACATCTGTCAGTAAATAGTTATCAACATATTGATAACATTAATGTTTATATGTTAACTTATTGTAAAATAGTGACTTATTGAGTTTTTCTATTCCATGTAAACAAATAAGATTATATTTGCCATGTAGATAACATGTTGCCTGAATTGTGAAATAGTTTCACAATTAATAATTATCAACACTTTATCAACATTTCAATGCTTCTTGAAAAATAGAAACATTTTGAGGATGGAACAAGTTAAATCTTTCAGGATTCTATAAGTTGTTATTTGTTAACAAAATAAAATATTACCTGACAATCTAAAATAAATCTTTCGAAAAAATATGTATGTGTAAATATTTTATTGGTTATGCAGGATTACCAGTACAGGTATCCGTTTACAGATTCATTAAAAGCAGGAGAATCTGTCCAAAAACTAAAATGTTGAGTTTTAAATCCGTAACTACTCAGCTGAGGAAACTATTTCTGATGGGTAATATTGAGCAATGGCATTCAAAGCAAACAGAATACCGATATTTATTTTCGCAAATATACGCAATAGAAAATGGTTTTCGAAAATCAGATTCGAAGTAAATGAAGTTTATTCCCGATAGAATTTTTCAAAAGTTTCATAATGCTCATTATTTATAACTTTCTTTTGTAAAAATTCTATAATCTTTCTGTCAGGCTAAGATTAGGCGATATGGAAGGATGGAAAGAATTCTGAAAAAGAACAGGAATACAGACAGGAGTAATCTAAATGGTTAATTTTAGCGAAGAGGTTATCGACAAATTCTAATCTTTATTTTTTACACAAAAATATTTACAGTCTCGTTTTTAATTCCTTGCTGATTTTCTATATCTAACATTATTCTGCCTTAAATGTGATAGTATATTCTGTCCCGCTATTAGAACCGGATATTTGTAGTGTTCCATCTATTTGTTCGGTCAGACTTGAAATTAAGAACAGACCAAGAGTTTTTTGATCTTTTGTATTTATCTCATCAGGAGTTCCAATTCCATTGTCTGAAAGTAAAATCACACAATTTTTATTGGAATCTTTCTTCATAGAAAATAATATCCTGCCTTGCCTTCTTTCTGGAAAGGCATGTTTTAATGAGTTTGAGATTATTTCATTAACTATCAACCCTATGGGAATTATTTTATCAATACTCATAGTGAGATTATCAATATCAATCACAATTTCAATTCGTTCTTTGTCTGTTATATACGAACATACTAAATACTCAGCCAAATGAGTGAAATATTTTTTAATATCAATAGATGTAAAATCTGGACTTTTGTATAATAACTCGTGTACCAGCGCCATTGCCTGAATCCTGTTCTGGCTGGTTTGCAATACTTCTGTCATTCTGTCATCAGTTAAGAAATTAGCCTGCAGGTCTAATAAACTATATATTATCTGCATGTTATTTTTAACCCTGTGATGAACTTCCTTTAGTAATATCTCTTTTTCTTTTAGCGTTGTTCTGATTTTCTCTTCAGCAAGTTTACGCCCGATAATATCAAACATAGAAATCAGTACCCTTGCATAACTATTTTCAAATCCTGGAGAAACGGACCAGATAATAGTAACATATAGTGTTTCTCCGCTTAATGTTACAATTGAGGTCTCTTCCTCCAGTTTCAACTCATTATGTAGAATTGCCATAAATTCTTTCTTAAATACATTCAGGGATTTTGGCTTAAATAAAGCAGGAAGATTATTCAGAAGTTCTTTTTTTTCTTTTACTTTGTGTGTTCTTAGAGTTGCCTGGTTGATATCAATTACTCTAATGAGATTTATACAATTGTGAATTATCTCAGGGTGTTCATCAAGATGCCGGTTGTAATCGATGATATCTTTACTTTTTATGGTATCAAGATATTTTTTTACTTCGGAATAATCTTCCTCCCATATTGATATTGGATTATTTTCAAAAAGATCTCTATAACGTGCTTCTGTTTTTACACTTTCTTCAATTCGCAGGCGAAGTTCTTCCTGACTTATTTCCAAACGTTCATTTGCATCTTTCAGTATTCTTATCAATTCTTCATTCTTATTTTCGAATTCAACTGAATCCAAGGCATTTTTTATTACCAGTCTAACCTCCTGCTCATCCCATGGTTTTTGGAGGTAGTAATATATATGCCCTTTATTGATAGCATCAATAATAGATTGGAAATCACTAAACCCGGTGAGTATCATTCTTTTGGATTTGGGATAGCTGTACTGTATTTTTTCAAAAAACTGTGTTCCTGTCGTACCAGGCATTCTTTGGTCGGCAATTATTATCGGGAATTCTTTTTGTTTTAATTTTGCATAACCCTCTTCGGCACTTTCTGCAAGAGTAATATTATAATACTCCATGAACTGGTACCTGAAACTACTCAGATTATCCAAATCATCATCTACGTAGAGAACATTCGGTTTTCTACTGTTTTCAGAATCCATTTTTGTTGTCATCTTATTTTCCTAATATTTATTCTTGATGATAAGGCAGTAATATTGTAAAAGTAGTGCCGGTTCCAATTTTGCCTTCCACCGTGATCTCACCCGAATGACTTCGAATTATTCCATGTGATATTGATAATCCCAGACCGGTTCCTTTTCCAACTTCTTTAGTTGTAAAAAACGGCTCGAATATATGTCCTTTTATTTCATCAGCAATTCCATTGCCTGTATCGGTAATAGATATTTCCAGATATTTATCAGTCAGCTTTTCAACCAATGCTGTTCCAATAGTAATTTCCCCTGTTTCTGCGGTATTATTCTTTTCTTTTATGGAATCAATAGAATTTGATAAAATGTTCATAAATACCTGACTTATTTTCCCGGGGAAACATCTAATATTCGGAACATCTCCATATTTTTTTCTTATTATAATTTCATTTTTAATTCTTTGATTAAGCAGAGTTAATGTAGAATCTAAATTATCATGGATGTTAATATACTCTTTCTGACTCAGATCCATGTAAGTAAATGTCTTCAGACTTTGGACAATATCTATTGTGCGCTTAGAACCTCTGTCAATATTATTTAACAGATTATCAATCCCTTCCAGAGCCTCCGTTAAGTTTATCTCTTCTTTATATTTTTTGATTTTTTCAAATTGTGATTCAAAATTGGCAAAAGAAATCTGTTCGTATAATAACCCAAGGTTTTTAAGTTTACCTAAAATTCTTTTCAGGGAGATACTGCTGGAGTTGATTGCATTAACCGGATTATTTATCTCGTGAGCTATGCCTGCTGTTAATGTTCCGAGTGAAGACATGGTTTTTGATTGAATAAGTTGTAACTGGGCTTCTTTTAATGCATTAATCGCATTATTTAATGAGTTATTTTTTTCTTCCAGCTCATATTGATAACTGCGTAATTTGAGATGTATTTCTATTCGCGCAAATATTTCTTCCATCTGGAATGGTTTTGTGATATAATCAACGCCGCCAAGCTGAAATGCTTTTACTTTATCGAACGTCTCTGTTTTTGCACTAATAAATATTACGGGAATATCTTTTAGTCTTTCATCCGATTTAAAACGCCTGCACACTTCATACCCATCAATTATGGGCATCATTACATCAAGTAAAATTAAATTAGGGGGATCTCTTCTGGCAGATTCAAGAGCGTAAAATCCATCACTAAAAAGTCTTACTTTATTATAATGGCTTGACAGCATCTCCTTCAGCAGAGTTAAGTTGGCAACAGTATCATCAATCACCATAATATTTGAGAGATTCAATTTCTTATCCATTATCTCCATCGTATCTTAGTCTGACTCTATAACTTTTTTATAATTGTAAACAGCGGCATATTTTGATAACTGTACCGCCGGTTCCGTATCCTGATGATACAGACTCACAAATATCATTAAAAAGTAACCCTGTCTGCTTCTTCAATCCAATATTTTCATTGGATAGTGATTCAATTCATTTTAATGTGTAACAAATATACCAAAAATTATTATTTCCCAAATCTACTAGTCTGTTTTTTTTACCTGAATAGTTACTTTTTATTTTTATTGACAAAGCAGAACCCGTAGCTTCATAAGTTTTGCGATGAAGGGGTAAAATATAACAGCACAGGGGTAGCGCTATATGGAAATGGACACCTCTTCGCCACAACCCTGAAACCTGACAGCATTGATACAACCATCGTCCGCACGCACAGTACATGCATCCGGGAGTGTAAAATGAAGAAATCAAATGTCAGAGATATTTAGGTGTACGACAAATTCTCCTCTTGGCCGTTAGTCCCGACAACAATGGATGGTCTGTAATTTTCTTAATCATACTCTTACCCATAATCGCTTTAGGGGAAAATGAGTATGATTAAGAGGATAATTTGTCGTACACCCACTTATAATTGTTTACTATATAGAGATTTATTCTGAAGTTTGCATAACATGAGTTAATAATTATTACAAGAGGCTTAATGACAAATTTCAGAGTAAAGAAAAGCGGGATTATTTTCCGCGGAAGAGTTTTCGATCTTCAGGTCGATGAGATTGAGTATAACAGCGGGAATACCAGTATCAGAGAAGTTGCAGTACATAACGGCGGAGCGGTGGTTGTACCTGTAACGGACGATGGTAAAATTATAATGGTTAAACAGTTCCGTTATCCTTTGCAGAGAACGTTGCTGGAGCTTCCCGCAGGTAAGCTTGAGCCTGGCGAGGATCCGCTGGTCTGCGCCTCGCGGGAGCTTAAGGAGGAGACAGGTTATTTCTCTAATAACATAGTTAAGCTTGGCTCTATCTGCACCACTCCGGGATTTTGTACCGAGATACTTCACATTTATCTTGCTAAAAATCTCGTGCAGGGCGAGCATAACCGCGAAGAGGGAGAGTACGGAATGGAAGTCTGTGAGTTTACGGAAGATGAGATAAATGAAATGATATTTTCCGGAGAGCTTACCGATTCCAAGACTTTGAGCGGACTTTTAATGGCAAAGGTTTATGCTGAAAAAAAGATACAGGGAAAAAATTAATGAAATGCCGCCTGATAATCGACCAGGCGGCCATCTTTATAATTAAACTTTGCGCTGAAAAATTTATCCTGAAAGAGCCATTCAATAAATATTTTGTCACCTTCCCAAAGACTGAGGTTAAACAGTTCATCGTTATTAATCCATTTAAGATTTCCCTCGCACGAATCGATAAGCTCACCTTCAAATTTGTCAGCGGTAAAGAGGAAAACATACCAGTCCTCAAAACCATCGAATGCAGGGAAGGTAATAAGACCGTGCATTTTGGGAGCGGTTATAGTAAGTCCTGATTCTTCCTTTACTTCCCTGACAACACATTCCTCAGGCGATTCGCCTGGTTCAAGTTTGCCACCCAGACCGTTCCATTTACCCTCGTGTATATCGTTTTGCTTCTTAACGCGGTGAAGCATCAGAGTCCGGTCTTTATCTTTTACATAGCAAAGTGTTGCGAGTTTCATATCTGGAGTTATTCAAGGAATTTATTTACTGACAGATAATTCTTAACATAATCAGTCACGCCGTCTTCAAGCGAAGTTAACGGTTTATCGTAGCCCGCGGCTCTAAGCTTATCTATGCTGGCTTCAGTAAAGTACTGGTATTTATTCTTAAGATGTTCCGGCATATCGATATACTCAATATTAGTCTTCTGACCAAGTGCTGAAAAGATTGAACCTGTAAGATCATTCCATGTGCGCGCTTTGCCTGTTCCGATATTATAGAGTCCGTTTTTATCCTTTTTCTCAAGGAAAAATATTACCATATCAACTACATCCTTTATGTAAATAAAGTCGCGCATCTGTTCACCGTCCTTGTACTGTTCGTTATAGGACCTGAAGAGATTAACTTTTCCTGTATCTCTGATTTGTTCAAAAGCCTTATGCACAACGCTTCTCATATCGCCCTTATGTGCTTCATTTGGGCCATAGACATTAAAGAATTTAAGCCCTGCTATTTTATCAATGATCATCAGGCGTTTTGCCCAGAGGTCGAACAAATGCTTTGAGTAACCGTACATATTAAGAGAATGGAGAGATGATAAGCTGTTTTCATCATCCATATAGCCGTTTGAGCCATCTCCGTAGGTGGCGGCAGAAGATGCATAGATAAATCTCGACTTACGTGGCAGGCAGTACCTTGCAAGCTCGATTGTGTATCTGTAATTATTGCTGATTAAATAATCAGCATTTTTCTCCGTTGTGGAAGAACAGGCTCCCATGTGTATGATGGCTTCAACTGCAAACGGCAGATTATCTTCCATGATTTTATCTAAAAAATCAGTTTTATGATAAATGTCGGTATATTTTAATCCAATAAGATTCTTCCACTTTTCTCCGGTACCGAGTGAATCAACTATAATAATATTTTCCTCGCCCATCTGATTTAACCGCCAGATAATAGCGCTACCAATAAATCCCGCGCCACCAGTTACAATAATCATGATACATCCCCACTACGTTAATAATTTTAATTGAGGTCTAATTTAAGTATATTATTGTTAGTTTTCAAAAACTTTATCTAAATAATTACGATATAATAAAGCGGTGTCAACGATGATAACAACATTCCAGTATTTGTCTGGTTTACTAGAAAAGCATATACTTGTTCTCGATGGAGCCATGGGAACAATGATTCAGCGTCATAAACTTATAGAAAGCGATTTCAGAGGAGAGCGCTTTAAGTATCATCCGCATGACCTTAAAGGCAATAATGATATCTTATGTCTTACCCGGCCTGAGATAATTAAAAATATTCACCGTGCTTATTATGAGGCGGGTTCAGATATAGTCGAGACAAATACATTCAACGGGACTTCGCTTGCACAGGCTGATTATAAAACCGAAGAACTCGTTTATGAAATAAATTTTGAAGCTGCGCGCCTTGCAAAGGAAGCGGCAATAGAATATACAAATAAGACTCCCGATAAGCCCAGATTTGTAGCCGGTGCGTTAGGCCCGACAAATAAAACAGCTTCACTTTCGCCCGATGTAAACGATCCCGGCTACCGAGCCATTACATTTGACCAGCTTGTCGATGCTTATTATGAGCAGGTTAAGGGACTTGTCGAAGGCGGTGTTGATATTCTGCTTGTTGAGACTATATTCGATACTCTAAATGCCAGGACGGCAATATTCGCAATTGAAAAATATTTTGAAGAAACCGGTGCTGACCTGCCTGTAATGATATCAGGAACAATTGTCGATCAGAGCGGACGTACACTTTCCGGACAGACTACCGAGGCATTCTGGATTTCAGTTTCACATACAAAAAATCTTTTAAGTGTCGGATTAAACTGTGCACTGGGTTCAAGGCAGATGAGACCCTATATTCAGGAGCTTTCGCGCCTTGCAAATTGCTATGTAAGTCTTTATCCGAATGCCGGTCTGCCAAATGAATTTGGCGGATACGATGAAACTGCGCGCGATATGGCAGCTATTCTCAAAGACTTCGCCGATAGTGGTTTTATCAATATTGTCGGAGGATGCTGCGGTACTACACCTGATCATATAGGCGAGATTGCCGATATCGTTTCAGGGCTGACCCCAAGAAAACTTCATCAGACAGAACCATACCTGAGGCTAAGCGGACTTGAGCCATTGGTAATAAGACCCGAATCAAACTTTATAAATATCGGAGAAAGAACAAATGTTACCGGCTCAAAGAAATTTGCGAGACTGATACTATCTGAAAATTATGAAGAAGCTTTGTCCGTAGCGCGCCAGCAGGTTGAAGGCGGTGCTCAGGTTCTCGATATAAATATGGATGAAGGTCTGCTTGATTCCGAAAAGGCAATGACAAAGTTTATTTACCTGATCGGAAGCGAACCGGACATTGCAAAACTCCCGCTTATGATTGACTCGTCAAAGTGGACGGTTATTGAAGCCGGGCTTAAATGCTTCCAGGGCAAATGTATAGTTAATTCCATCAGTATGAAGGAAGGCGTGGAAGTATTTAAACAGCGTGCGCGGAAGGTAATGCAGTACGGCGCGGCGGCGGTCGTAATGGCTTTTGACGAACGGGGGCAGGCTGATACCTTTGAAAGAAAGATTGAAGTATGCGAACGCGCTTATAAAATACTTACAGAGGAAGTTGGTTTCCCGCCGCAGGATATTATCTTTGACCCGAATATTCTTACCGTTGCGACAGGAATAGAAGAGCATAATAATTATGCTGTTAATTTCTTTGAAGCCACAAAATGGATTAAGATGCATCTTCCTCTGGCAAAAGTCAGCGGAGGTATAAGCAATATATCATTTTCATTCAGAGGCAATGACCGTGTCCGCGAAGCTATACACACAGCTTTCCTTTACCATGCAGTTCAGGCAGGGCTTGATATGGGCATAGTTAATGCAGGACAGCTTGATGTTTATGAAGAAGTTCCGAAAGACCTGCTTGCGCTTGTTGAAGATGTGCTTTTTAACCGAAGTCCCGATGCCACAGAGCGTCTGGTTGAGTTTGCGGAAAACGTAAAACAAAGGGATAAGTCCCTGGTAAAAGAAGACGCCTGGCGCGAAGCTCCGGTAGAAGAGCGTCTGAAACACGCGCTGATAAAAGGCATTGCTGACTATATCGAAGAAGACACCGAAGAAGCCCGTGCAAAATCTTCAAGTCCGCTTGATGTAATCGAAGGTCCTCTGATGGGCGGAATGAACGTTGTGGGCGATTTGTTTGGCTCCGGCAAGATGTTTCTGCCTCAGGTTGTAAAAAGTGCGCGCGTAATGAAGAAGTCAGTTGCGTATCTTATTCCGTACATTGAGGAAGAAAAAGCAAAATCATCCGAACACCGTGCTGTCGGTAAAATACTTATGGCAACCGTTAAGGGGGATGTTCATGATATCGGTAAAAATATTGTAAGCGTAGTGCTTGGCTGTAATAATTATGAGGTAATTGACCTTGGCGTAATGGTTTCGGCGGCAAAGATACTTCAGTCCGCCACAGACCTGAATGTTGATGTAATTGGTCTCAGCGGACTTATCACCCCGTCGCTTGATGAAATGGTGGATGTGGCAAAAGAAATGGAGCGGCTCGGACTTAAACTGCCGTTGCTTATCGGCGGGGCGACTACCTCACGCGTTCATACGGCGGTTAAGATTGCGCCTAACTACAGCGGACCGGTTATTCACGTGATTGATGCTTCCAGGAGTGTGCCGGTTGTTAATAATCTTATTAATTCTAATAACTATGATGAATTTACCGGTAAAATTAAAACCGAATATGAAAAGCTAAGGGAAGACCATAAGAAAAAGCAGGCTGCGAAGAATTTCATCCCTATTAAAGAAGCCCGCGCCAACAAGCTTAGTTTTGACTGGGATAAGGCATGCATAGTAAAACCTGAAACGTTGGGGATTACAGTCTTAAACGATTATCCGCTGGAAGAGTTAAGAAAATATATCGACTGGACTCCCTTCTTCACAACCTGGGAAATAAAAGGGCATTATCCTGAAGTATTCGAACATGCGGAATATGGAAAGGAAGCAAAGAAATTATTTGATGATGCCCGCAGACTTCTCGATAAAGTAATTGAAGAGCGTCTTCTTAAAGCCAGCGGCGTAATAGGGCTTTTCCCTGCAAACAGCGCTGGGGATGATATAGAAGTCTATTCCGATGAATCCGCCAACGGGATATTAACCACATTCCATACGCTGCGTCAGCAGAGCCTTAAGAGCAGGGGCGTGCCGAATATTGCCCTGTCAGATTTCATTGCGCCAAAGGAATCGGGACGCCGCGATTATATCGGAGGCTTTGCCGTTACTGCCGGTATTGGCATTGAATCCTTAATCGAAAAGTTCGAAAAAGAACATGACGATTATAACATCATAATGATAAAGGCAGCGGCCGACCGCCTTGCCGAAGCCTTTGCCGAGCGTCTGCACGAACTTGTGCGTAAGAAATACTGGGCATACGCTCCTGAAGAAAGCTTCACCGGTGCCGGGCTGGTTAAAGAAAAGTATGCCGGTATCCGTCCCGCTCCGGGTTATCCGGCGCAGCCAGACCATACAGAGAAAAGAGCGCTGTTTGAACTGCTGCAGGCAGAGAAGAATACATCAATCCGGCTGACGGAGAATCTTGCGATGTATCCGGCGGCTTCTGTAAGCGGACTATACTTCGCGCACCCTGAATCGAAGTATTTTGGTCTCGGCGGGATTGGCAAAGACCAGGTAACAGATTACCACAGGCGCAAGGGTATGAGTCTGAAAGAAACAGAAAAATGGCTCTCCCCTGTACTGAACTATGATTCAGAGGCACAGGACTGATCAATGCTGTCAGGTTAACACCATATTGCGCCCCTGTAGGGCTTATGGATTTTATTTTGTTTTGTTCGATGGGCGGTTGGTTGCCCATCGCTGATATATTTCGCCCTTTCAGGGCTGATTCAGCCCTGAAAGGGCGAAATATAATAGCACAGGGCAATCGCCCTGTGAAAAATAAATTCCCCGACAACCCAAAAAGCCCTGAAAGGGCGCAATAAAAGTTTTGAACCTTAACCTGACAGCATTGCAGGACTGACACAGCTCCGACCGGAGCATTTCGCGTAAGGCTGCTAAATTAATTGATTAGTATAAAAGTTAAATTGATTTTAGTTATTTATTAACTTAATTTTATGGGTATTTAAAAAATAAACGGGATAATGTAATTGGAAGAAAAACAGAACGCTGATACAGGGGATTCAAATACCCCGCAGGGTAATCAGCCAGCTAAAGAAGCAAAGGCTCAGAATACTTCGTCTGAAGGCCTGGGCAGGGGTCCGGTTCCGCAATATGGAAGGCATAATAAGAGGCAGTTTCCACATAGAGAACAAAAAACAGATAAACTTCAGGATTCAAATAAGGCAATAGAACCAGACAAGCCTCAGGAGTCAGGGGAACAACAGGCAAAAGCACAGGATACTGCGAGACCGGAGGAACCTCCGGTGCGTATCCAGGAAAAATCGGGGAATGATGCTGTAAACGATACGGTATCTTCCAAAGGATCTAAGAAAGCTCCTTATAACCGCTACAGAGGCAGATCTTATAGCGATACCAGAGACAGCAGCATTCCTGTATATGAACGAAAAAAAACGATATTTAAGAAAATCTCTATGGTTATTCCTCTGCTGAATGAGGAAGAATCATTGCGTCCTCTGGCAATGGAAATAAAAAAAGTAATGCGCGGAATTATCGCGGAATTTGAAGTCATGTTCATTGACGATGGCAGTACGGATAAATCGCTCTCAGTACTAAAAGAAATTTCAAAGAGCGATAACCGGTTTAAATATATCAGTTTCCGCAAGAACTATGGAAAGTCTGCTGCTCTTCATGTGGGGTTTCAGCATGTTAACGGTGATGTAGTTATTACTATGGATGCTGACCTTCAGGACGATCCGAATGAAATTCCTAATCTGATTCAAAAACTTGAAGAAGGGAATGATCTTGTTTCCGGATGGAAGCAGCAGCGCCACGATCCTTTCGTAAAAAGACATTCATCAAGGTTCTTTAATTTTATTACCGGACTGATGAGCGGTGTTAAGATACACGACTTCAATTGCGGACTTAAAGCTTACAGAAAAGAAGTTCTGAAAGATATTAACGTATATGGCGAGCTTCACCGCTATATGCCCGTGCTTGCCGACTGGCAGGGTTACAGGATTTCAGAGATACCGGTAAAACATCACGCCCGCAGGTTCGGACAAACCAAGTTTGGCATTTCGAGATTTTTCAAGGGCTTTATTGATCTTATTACAGTAATGTTTACTACACGTTATATCAGGCGTCCGATGCATCTGTTTGGATTCCTCGGAGCTGTTTCATTCCTGATAGGCATTGTAGTAAATGGTTACCTCTCGGTTGAATGGATAACAGGAAAGTCCCTAAGCAGCCGTCCGCTTTTATTCCTTGGAATGCTGCTTATTATTGTTGGCGTTCAATTCTTCTCGGTAGGATTATTAGGCGAGCTGATGGTGCATAACTCACAGAACGATAAAGAGTATTCGATAAAAGAGAAAAGCTGAGTAGAGCATGGCTGAGTTTGCTACGAAAAGGATTTTTTACCAAAAATATTCTTTTTATAGTAAACTCAACCATGCTTTCGTGCGGTAATCCGGTTAAATATATAACACAGTAAGTTAAGGTATTTTGTTCATGAAGCTATCGGACATAAAATTTGACTGCCGTCATTTTCGCGGAGATATTCCATGCAGACCGCATAAAACACATGGCGTGCATTGCAATAGCAAAGACGGGTCAGGCTGCCAGTATTATGACGCCACCACACAGAAAGTATTAATAATAAAGCTTGGCGCGGTCGGCGATGTTATCAGAACTACTCCGATACTTTTTCCGCTTAGGGCTAAATATCCAAATGCTAAAATATTCTGGCTTACACAGACACCGTCAGTTGTTCCTAAGGATGTTGACTCGGTTATAAAATATAATCCTGAGGGAGTCTCATATTTAAAGTCGTTAAGTTATGACTATGTCGTAAATCTTGATAAAGATAAAGAGGCGTGCGCTCTTATAAACAGCCTCAACGCAAAAGTAAAGAAAGGTTACATCCTTAAAGATGGTTCTCCATATCCGGCAGACAAAGATGCTGAGGCAAAATACCTGACCGGTATTTTTGATGATATTAATAAGTCCAATGAAAAGCATTACCTTGAAGAGATATTTGAAGTCTCCGGTTTTAATTATAACGGTGAAAAATATATTCTCTCATCATTCAGCCGGTATGCCGGCGAATGGACGCTTGATAGATCAAAAAAAATAATTGGACTGAACACCGGCTGCGGCGGAAGATGGACTTCGCGTTTATGGCCCGATGAAAGCTGGAGCGAGCTTGCCAAATGCCTTATACTGGCTGGCTGCGAAGTAGTATTCCTTGGCGGCGAACAGGAAGATGAAAAGAACAGGAGATTCGCGTCTGAGACGGGCGGTAAATATCCCGGCTATTTTACGCTTGAAAAGTTTATTAATCTCGTTGACCAGTGCGACCTTGTCGTTACCGGCGTTACAATGGCTATGCACATCACGCTCGGCTTAAATAAGAAAATCGTCCTGTTCAATAATATTTTCAACCCGCGTGAGTTTGAACTCTTCGGACTTGGTGAAATTATTCAGCCTGATAAGGAATGCAAATGTTTTTATAGTCCGGTCTGTGTAAATACAGAATACCAGTGTATGAACTTCATTAAGGCTGACAGGGTTCTTAAAACAATTACAGCAATTCTTCACGGATGAAAATAACTATTCTTTCTACCGCTTTCCCTCTTAGGGGAGGCATAGCGCATTTTATTGGTTTGTTATATAACCAGTTATCCAAAGAGCACGATGTCAATGTAATTACTTTTAAGAGGCAGTATCCTTCGATATTCTTCCCGGGTAAATCGCAGTTTGAATCGGGAGATACGGTTGAACCAATTCCGACTGAAGTGCTTGTGGATTCAGTTAACCCGCTAAACTGGGTTAAAGTTGGATTAAGACTTAAGAAGGATGCACCTGACCTTATCATATATAAATACTGGATGCCTTTTTTCGGCCCATGTTTCGGGACAATATCCATACTGGCAAAGCTTAACGGAAAGACTAAAGTGATTGCTATATGCGATAATGTAATTCCGCATGAAAGAAAACCGGGCGATAAAAGCTTTACTAAATATTTTTTCAGGGCAGTTGATTATTTTGTACTGCTTTCTCAAAAAGTTCAGGCTGACCTGCTTACAATTAAACCGGGAGCGGTAAACAAGGTATTGCCTCATCCGGTCTATTCTAATTTCGGAGCGCCGGTTTCAAAGTCCGAAGCAAGAGAACATTTGAAATTAAAGGATGAGAAGCTAATTCTTTTCTTTGGATTTATCAGGGACTATAAAGGACTTGATGTTCTTTTAGAAGCGGCGGCATTGCTAAAGGATAAGCTGAACCTAAAGGTAATAATTGCCGGCGAGTTTTACGCCAATGAAGATAAGTATAAAAAAATAATCAAAGAGCTTGATCTAGCGGAATCGCTTCACATGTTCAATGACTTTATCCCGACGTCTGAAGTACGCTATTACTTCTGTGCCGCAGACGCCGTAATACTTCCCTACAGGGATGCAACTCAAAGCGGCATCGTACAGATAGCAATGAATTTTAAGAAGCCGGTAATCGCAACCAGCGTAGGCGGACTTGAGGAAGTGGTTTTAAATGGCATTACCGGCTACATAGTTGAAAAAGAAAAGCCCGCGCTCATGGCTGAAGCCATAGCAAAGTTCTATGCTGAAAATAAGGAAGAAGAGTTCCAAAAGAACATAGAGCGGGAAGTGGATAAATACTCCTGGAATAAATTTACCGAGGGTATTCTGGACTTTATGAAAATTGTCTGAGCTATGATTTATTTTCATTGCCACGGGTTTCAACCCGTGGGGTGTTTCATCATATAAATCACAGAATCATAGTTCTGGCAGAAGTTTTTACAATAACAATTATAATTACTATGCACTACGATCCGATAAAAAATATATTCGCGGGCTGGATAAAGAAATTTCCTGTTCTCAGAATTTTATTCTATAAAGTCCTGGATATAATGTTTCTCCGCTCATGGTATGTAAGAAGAGAGCTGAAAAAACTTAGAAAACTTTTCGGCCATGATAAAATAAATATTTATGACGCAGGAACAGGCTACGGGCAATATGCCTATTTTATGGCAAAGAAACTGCTCCCAAATAATATCCACGCAATTGATATAAAGAAGGAATGGATTGAGGACTGTAAAGAGTTTTTCAGAGAGAGCGGGTTAACCAGCGTTTCATTTGGCGTTGAAGACCTTACGAAGATTAAACATCGGGATAAATTTAATTTAATACTTTCAGTTGACGTAATGGAACATATTGTTGACGATGTAAAGGTGTTTGAAAATTTTTACAGGGCTTTGAAGCCAGGCGGGTTTCTGATGATCAATACTCCTTCGATATATGGCGGCAGCGATGTTCATGACGAACATGAAGAGAGCTTTATAGGCGAGCATGCAAGAGCCGGCTATTCGTTTGAAGATCTTAAAAATAAACTTGAGCCGATTGGTTTTGAGGTATATCAGTCAAAATATACTTATGGTTACTGGGGAGATAAATCCTGGCGGCTCGGTGTTAAGTACCCGATGCGGATGCTTAATATTTCGAAAGTACTGTCAGCTCTTCTTCCTTTTTATTATCTGATAACATTTCCATTCACGCTGATAATGATGTATGCGGATTATCAGTCGGAGAATAAAGTCGGAGCGGGAATAAATTTTATCGCAAAGAAAAAATAGTATGGATTAATAACGCACGTTATACAAAATCCATCTGAACTGTGATTTATATGATAACGCAAATCAATATGAAATAAATCATAGTTCTGACATTTTTGCATAACATGAATGAATTCACTCTAAAAAGATCTAATACAACGGACACAGGATTGATTTATTTTGCATTAAAATTATTATTAAAGAGAGAAAATAAATGGGAACGCGCGAAAACAATGGAATAAGCAGAATACAGTCTCTGCTTCCCATGCTTTCAAAAAGCGAGATTAAAGCTGTAACGACAATTATTGAATCCCTGGCGGGGAAACGGGAAGCAAAAGAGAATGACCCGTTCCTTGATTTCCTGGAGAACGTTCCTGAAGAGGAACCGACAAAGGAAGAGACTGAGCTGATCGGAAAAGCCAGACGTTCAAAAAAAAACTATTCCATACGAGAAATTTATGGCTAAATATGATAAGTGAAATTGAATTTTCCATATCGTTTGAAAAAGCTTATCTCAAACTTGACGGTAAGACTCAGTCCAGGGTAACCCATGCGCTTAAAAAATTAAAAGAAGATTTTAATTCATGCGATATTAAAAAGCTAAAAACTATGGACGTGTGGCGGTTGAGAGTCGGCGATTAGAGACAATGTGTTTATAGTTCGGATATTTTGTATAATATGAGTTAATAAAAAATCAGCAGACCGACCAGGAGAAAGGAAAAATGGCGACCAAAACAAAAAGAGTAATTGGAACATCCGCTAAAACGAAAAAAATATCAGATAAAAAAGAGTTTGAACTGAATAATATTGTTCCTGAAAAATATCAGACAGCCGTTTCGCTCGTAATTCTTTTCCTTTTATTTCTGATATTTTTTGCTCCGATGTATTTCGGCGGCAAGACATTTCAGTCGGGCGATATTGTAACAAGTAAGAGCCTGACCACTTATATTACCACGCATAAAGAAGGTTTCACGCTATGGAATCCCTATGTATTCTGCGGGATACCGGCTTATGCTATGTCTGTTGGGTTTACGTGGTTCAACCTGATCTATGTTGGTATTACAGTAATAAAGTGGGGCTTTGCCGATATATTCAGCGTACAGTATGTAACGTGGACTCTTTATCTTATTCTGCTTGCCTTTACAAGTTTTTTCCTGATGAAATATAAAACGAGGAATACACTTGTCAGTCTCTTTGCCGCAATAGCAGCTTCTTTTAGTACGGGACTGATAGTCTTTCTCTTCATTGGTCATGTTACAAAGCTTACCTCGATATGTATGTATCCGCTGATATTTCTAATCCTTTTGAAATTCAAAAAAAGAATAAAACTGCTTGATGCTGTACTGCTTACGATGGCTCTCCAGCTTTTTGTTCAGGGATGGCATGTTCAGATAATTTTCTATACGCTGTTTTCTGTTATGGTATATTTTATTTATTACTTTATCCACTATCTGATTGTCAGGGACAATGCCGCGGTAAAACAGTTGTTTAAATCGGCGGGGGTATTTATAGTCGCTGCAATTATAGCTTTGCTTATTCAGTCGGCTGACCTTACTCAGACTTATAACTACGCTCCATATTCAACCAGAGGAGCCAAGAGTGTAGTTGAAAGCAAGGCTGCTGATTCAAAGGGTGAACCTTCTTCCGGTTCGGAGTATTATGATTATCATACACAGTGGTCATTTTCTCCGGGCGAAGTAATGACATTTATTTTCCCGTCGTATTATGGCTTTGGAAGTAGTGTTTACAACGGAACTCTCTCAAACAATCAGGATACGAAGATAAACACTTATTTTGGTCAGATGGAAATGGTTGACGTAGCGATGTATATGGGGGTTATAGTTTTCTTCCTCGGATTGTTCGCAATATTTACAAGCTGGAATGACCCGTTTGTTCAGTTTCTTACGATTATTTCGGCGACAGGACTGCTTGTTTCATTCGGGAAAAATTTCTCGCCGGTTTTTGATCTGATGTTTTACTATTTCCCTTATTTTGATAAGTTCAGAGTGCCTTCGATGATGCTTGTGGTTGTGCAACTGAGCTTCCCGTTTCTTGCCGGACTCGGGCTGAATAAAATAATTTTGATGAGGCATGAAAGGGATAAGAAGGCAGAGAAGATAGTCGGGGTTTCCGCGATAGCCTTCGGCACGTTATTTATTTTGACAGTCGTAATGGGCGGAGTGGTAAAGGACTGGTTTACATCGCGTTTGCTTAACGCTGAAAAGATTCAGCCGCAAATCGAGGGGTTTAAACAGCTTGCTCCTTATATCTCTACAATGTTTTATAACGATGCGCTGATTGCATTTGCAATAATGGGCGCGGTCTTCGGTCTTGCTTATGCATACATTAATTCGAAGATAAATAAAGAACTGCTTGCGCTTGCAGTAATTATATTTACATTGTTCGACCTCTGGAGAATTGACAGCCGCGGAGCAGAGTATGTTCAGGAGACAACTATTGGTCAGGAATTTAATGAGCCTGATTATGTAAAAGCAATTAAAGAGCGGAAAGATAATGACCCTTACAGAATCATAAGCCTGAAGCAGGATGGCTCGCCGGGCAGTATTGGCAATAACGCGAACTATCACGCTTATTTTCTGATACAGGATATATATGGTTATTCGGGTATTAAGCCGCGGGCTTATCAGGATATAATCGATGTTCTCGGTACTGTGGTCAATCCGACTCTCTGGAGAATGCTTAATGTTAGGTATGTTGTTTTTGATAAGGCGGTTAACTTTACATCGTTAACTGAAATATATAAGTCGCAGCAAAGCACAGTTTACCAATTTGATACAGCGTTGCCGAGGGCATATTTTGTCAACACGGTACAGAAGAAACCGGCAATTCAGATATTAAACCTGATTAAGAATAATTCTTTCGATCCGAAGAATATTGCCTTTCTTGAAGATGCCGAGCCTGCTGTTGATAAGCCTGACAGCAATATTGCTTATGTTAAAATGGTAAGCTATAAAGATGAACATATAACTATAGATGCAAAGGCAACAGGAAATAACTTTCTTTTCCTAGGCGATACATACTTTCCGAAAGGCTGGAAAGCTTTGGTTGACGGCAGCGAGACAACGATATACAGAACCAATCATAACTTCAGAGGCATTGTAGTTCCCAAGGGACAGCATAAAGTCGAATTCATTTATGCTCCCATAAGCTTTACTGTAAGCAAGTATCTTGCATTGATTTTAAGCGCCGGAGTAATTATTATTTTTGCTGTTTCGTTGGTTATGACGTTTAAGGAAAAGAAAACAGATTGATGACGTCAAAGTCTGAAAAAGTATTTCCCAAAAATTACCAAATATGTACTTTTCACCAAATGATAGATAAAGTCAAAGATTATTTTACAATTGGTCATACGCGAAGTCTGAAGACCAGAAAAAATATTGTGGCATCGCTTGTTGTTAGAGGCTTAAGCATAAGCATTGGTTTTCTGCTTGTGCCCCTTACTCTGCATTCTCTGGGTGCTACAAGATATGGTCTATGGCTTACAATAAGCTCCTTTATTGGATGGTTTAGTTTTTTTGATATCGGACTCGGAAACGGATTAAGGAATAAACTCTCTGAAGCATTGGCTGTAGAAGATTATAACCTGGCTAAAAAATATGTAAGTACTACTTATATTTCTCTTATAATCGTAACCGTTTTTTTTTACTTGTTGTTTGTAACTGTTAATCCATTTTTTAATTGGATAAAGTTTTTTAATACACAACCAAGCATGGCAGGAGAAATAAACACAGTTGTTCTGTTAGTATTTACATTCTTTTCTATTCAATTAATATTAAATCTAATCGGAGTAATCCTTTCGTCTTATCAGTCTCCAGCCATAAGTAGCGGTCTATCTCTGATTGCAAATACTCTCTCATTGACTGCAATTTTTATTGTAACGCGACTTTCGTATGGAAATCTGCTGAATATCAGCCTGATATACAGCGTGGCACCAGTATTTGTTTTATTTATAGCAACGCTATATTTCTTTAAACAAAGATATAAATTAATAAGACCTGATATCAGGTATGTGGATTTTAAGTTTTTTAAACCACTGGCAAGCCTCGGGATTAAATTTTTTATTTTACAAATTGCATTTGTTATAATTAATGCAACTGATAACGTTATTATTGCGCAGGTACTTGGGCCTGCAGATGTAACTCCATACAACATCGCTTTTAAATACTTCAATATTCCCCTGACTATCTTTTCTATTATCCTTGCGCCTTTTTGGTCGGCTTTTACTGATGCATTTACACAGAATGAAATCCCATGGATTAAATCATCGATTAAAAAATTGATTATGATCTGGCTGGCTGTAATACTCGGAGTAGTTTTTTTATTGATAATTTCCAAATATGTTTACAGATTCTGGGTAGGCGAGACCGTGAATATTCCGTTTCTCTTATCAGCCTTTATGGGTTTGTATGTAATAATAGCTACATGGAACAGCATTTTTATCACTTTTATAAATGGTTCGGGAAAGGTTCAGGTGGAAATATACTATCATATTGTTGCAATGCTCATTAACATACCGTTATCAGTATTATTTGCCAAATATCTCAACATGGGAAGTTCTGGAGTCATATTGGGTACATGTGTTTCACTTTTGCCTGGCTTTATTCTGGCACCTCTCCAGTATCTGAAACTAATTAATGGAAGAGCCAGAGGAATATGGAACAGATAAATAATATAGCCTTTGGTGTAAAAAAATAGCTATAATATTTATCATCGTGACAAGAATAAGGCTGTAGTTTTCCATCTTTCAATATATATGCATCATATCCCAACTGAACGACATATTTGATAGTTTCTTCAGGATTTAAGTTTGAATTTTTCCCCGAATAAATTTCAATATGCATAGCTGGTTTATTTCGAATTATTGTTTCCTCTAACCCTTTGAGGGCGGAATGCTCAAAACCTTCTACATCCATTTTAATAAAATCTATTTTTTCAATATTTAACAATTTTAGATAATCATCTCCCTTAAAAACAGGGACTTTGACAATATCAATAATTTCTTTCCTTTTAGTATCTTTTAGACCTGAGTATGCATTATCTACGGCAATAAAAAAATCAACCAATCCATTTGTTTCAGAAAAGCCAACATTAAGAGCTAAGATATTATTATGACCATGAATATTTTTTAAAAGCGTTCTAAAAGTCTGTGGCGAAGGTTCTATTGAAAGCACCGTTTTGACTTTGTTGTTTTGGCTAAATAACAGGCTAAGATAACCAATATTTGCCCCAACATCTAATACAACGGAGCCATCCTTAAGCAAACTTTCCATCATACTCATTTCATCTTGTTCGAACTTGTTTTTTAAATATAGGGATAGCCCAATATCGGTCCACGGACTATAGGTAATACTGAGTTTTCCAATATTTTCTGTTATGTTCATTTCCCTTTTTTCTATAAAATAAAATAAACGATTCCTTAATATTATATAAAGGAATTTACGCACTAATAGTTTAAATCTCATTTTCTACCTTCTTAACTGTTCAGTTTCAATAAATCGTAAAACTTAAAAATCGCTTTAAAAGACTTTTATTAACTACTCTTTTCCTCATTATAATATATTTTTTCGGTATTTGCTATGAAATGATATTGTTTCATTCCGCACAAATTACCGTATTAATCGATTTAAGAAAAGTTATGACCATTGGTTTTTATTCCCCTTTTTCATAGATAAGTATAAAATTCTTTGTTTTTCTACTTATGGCGGATATTCTAACATTTAGATATCAACTCAGTCGATTAATTTGTTATTTCACATGGAGGGATAACAATAATTTCATAAAAATAATTGGATATTCCGAAATCTGAAGAAATATTTGCTTATTTTTAGAACTGAGTTTATCTATATTAAAATCATGGAGATGATAGAAATAAGGTCTGCAGTTCCATGCTGAAATTACGAGACAAAACGCAAACATATTACTACTTACAAATATACAATATTTGTAACACTATTTCTCAGTTTTTTTACCAGATTGTCTCATAAATAATAGAACCTTTTTCCACGCGCAAGTGCCGGAGATATGCCCCTTTTTTGAAAAACATAATTTGAATAAACTATGAAACTAACAAACACAGTAATAAAATTATTTATCAATATACTCTCTTCAATGGCGAGGAAAAATAAAGATGTGCTTAAGTATCTCTTTGCCCATTCGCTTAATGATGAAGTAATTGATTATATCGAGAGTGAATATTTCCAGTGCTATGTTCACGTTGAAAAGGCAATCGTGCTTGCAAAGTCCTTGGGCTTGAATGATTCCGGCATACTCGATGTCGGGGGAGCAATAGGCAACACTGCGATATTATTTGCAAAAAAAAATCCAAATAGTCATATCTGGGTATTTGAACCTATTTTGGAAACCCGCAGTAAATTAACAAACGCAGTATCAACCTATAATAATATTACCATTGTTCCAAAAGCTGTCGGTAATAGTATAGGCAGGACAGTTATTAATATGGCTAACCGTATTACGTCTTCTTCGATACTTTCGCTTAAGACCGAGCAAAACAGTAAGGCTTTCTCCGATACGCTGATAAAGCAAGGGGAAGAAGAAATTGAAATAACAACGCTTGACTCGGAAATTCCGCACGATAAAAAAATAAGCATACTTAAAATAGACGTGCAGGGCTACGAGCTTGAAGTATTAAAAGGAGCTGCTGATACCCTTAGGCGCACAGCCGTTGTAGTGCTTGAACTTAATAACCATGAAAACTATGAAGGCTCTCCAAAGTATTATCAGCTTGATGAGTGCATGAGGCAGAATGGCTTTATCCTTTACGATATATTTCCTTCGCTCAAGGACAAAGGTCGCTTGAAGGAATGGGATACGATATACCTCAGGAAAGATCTCGCATAATGAAAGTCGGAATAATTGAAGTTATGCCCCTTGGACACTTTACTCTTGTTGAATCGGTAATGGAAGTCTTTGCCTCAGACTGTAAAAATGAAATATTTATTTTTACCCACCGCTATGGTTCTGGAATAATTACTCCTGTTGTAAAGGATAAGAAAAATGTTCATGTGGTAACGAAAGATGAAGTTGAGTCTCTTAGTCATTTCTTCAAAAGGATTGGGAGTTTTCAGATAGATAAACTTTACATCATTACGCTTGAAAAATATTTCAAAGAGTTTTACTCTGCCAAATTTAATTCTCAGGTAGTGTTGCTCATTCACAATATTGATGAATGGTCTAATTTCAGTTTTGGCTATAATATTAACTGCTTTTTGTTCAGCTTTTCAAACTTAAGCCTCATATATAATTTAAAAAAATATTTAATCTATCCTTACTGGCGAAAAAAAATACTTAACAAACAGCTTCAGTCAAATGGAAAGTTCGTAGTACTGAGCGAAAACCTCAGACCGAAGTTAAGCTACATCGTTCCAGCCGGGAAGACAGAGGTAATTCCATTTTCTGTTTATAATAAGAACCTTGCAGATAAGTCCGGAGCCAACACAATTCTTAAAGTAAGCATTCCCGGCAAGCTTTCAACTATGAGGCGCGATTATACTACCGTCTTTACGGCGCTTGAGAGCGATATAGATTTCTTTAAAGATAAAATTGAACTTTTACTCTTAGGCAGCATAGCCGAATATGAAGGCGGACTGTCCATTAAGGCTGAAGCCGACAGGCTTATATCTAAAGGGATAAAGATAAAATATTTCTCTGAAAAGTTTATTCCCTTTGAAGAATATGACGAACACTTTGCCTCAACGGATATTGTACTTGGCAATATGAAAGTAGTAATTGATAAACTGAGCATATACGGCAAGACAAAAGAAACCGGCTTTACATTTACGCTTATTCATTACGCGAAGCCAGGGTTGGTTGTGTCCGGCTATGATATATTCGAAGAGCTTAAGAGTTCAACTGTCGCATACACGGGTGCCAGAGAATTAAGAAATATACTGAACGAGATTATTACAAACAAAGAAAAGCTTCGCCATCTGAAGGAAGAAGCAAAGAAAAACTCGTTGCTATTCTCGCCCGGGAATATTTACAAAAAGCTGAAATGATTTTTGAATTAATACAGGAGCTATAGATGAATAAGATAAAACTCATTAAGACATCATCGTACTATAAATATTATATAGTAAACCTTTATCAGGCGGAGAAAAAATTAAAGGATGCATCCTATGATGAGCAGTACAAGCGTATCATGTCGGACTGCTACGGCTGGTCTGACTTTTGGAAGAGCCATCTTGAAGCAACGGACAATTTTGAGGTCAGAGAAATAATATTTAACAACGAGATAATGCAAAAGCAGTGGGCAAAAGAACACAACATTAGTTATAACAAAAGCAACTGGCAGGAAGTTATACTTGAAGCTCAGCTTGCCGAGTATAAGCCCGATATCTGGTTTTCGCACGGAGATATAAGTTCCCAATCACGTCTGCGTCTGCGCAAAAATACACCAAGTCTTAAATATGTACTAGGCTATGACGGCACTGGAAAACATCAGTCCGAATTCTTTTTGGGTTGTGATATTATGCTCTCATGTTTCCATCATACCTTAGATTATTACAAAGAGCACGGCTATAAAGTTTATTTTCTTCCATACGCGTTCGAGAAAAAGATACTAAATAAGATAAAACAGCGAGAACTAAAATATGACGTTTCCTTTGTGGGTTCGTTCTATCCGTTCAAAGGCCTGCACAGCCAGCGTCTTAAGCTGATAACAGATCTTACGAAGAAAGTCCACATAGACATCTGGTCCCCTTCGATACTGCGTAAAGGACTGGTGAATAGTCTCTGGTCACTCTCCAAACTGGTGCGTAATGGGCAGTGGAAGGATATTTATTATTCCAGCTACATTGATAATATCAGTAATAACTCTATCTACGGTCTCGATATGTATCAAGTATTGGCAGATTCCAAGATAACCATTAATACACACGGAGATCTTCAGCTTAAGAAGGGGGGCAACATGAGGCTCTTCGAGGCTACTGGCACAGGCACATGTTTGCTTACCGACTGGAAAGAAAATATCTCAGACTTCTTCGAGCCAGAAAAGGAAATCGTAACATATAAATCATTTGATGAATGCCTTGAAAAGATTAAATATCTTCTTTCTCACGAAGACGAACGCAAAGCCATTGCAGCAGCTGGTCAGCAAAGAACTTTAACAGAACATTCTTATGATAACGTCTTCAGTCAGTTCCTCTGTTATCTTGAAGAAGTTATGAAATAAATAATTATACAGGTAAAATCATGCAGACGCAACAGAGATTAATAAAACATTACAACGATAAATATAAAAGCGAAATCAGCAAGAAAGCAGATGGAATATGCGAACTGAAAAAATTTCCGCAAACAAGAATTGAATCGTGCTTAAAATATTTTGTCAATACGTTTAAGGGCGGTGATATACTTGAACTTGGTGCGGGTGATGGAACCCTTGCGCGCAGTTTTGCCGGGGTCAACATTAATTTTGACTCTTACACAATCAGCGACTTCTCCGACAGTCGCGTTGAAGGTATGAAGAAAAGTATCACAAATACAAAAATTAACGTGATACAAATTAATTGCGAAAACATTCCTGTTGAAACTCTTCCAAAGTATGACGCGGTTATAATGGTTGCGCTCATCGAGCATCTTACTGATCCTTTGGGCGCAATGCAGAAGATACGCCGGATGTTAAAACCCGGAGGCTTTGTTTATATAGATACTCCGAACATGGCTATCTATCACAGGCGACTGAAACTTCTGCGCGGAATATTTCCGTCTACCGCTTCAAAAAATGAAGGACTTACAACATACGATAATGAACCGGTGGATTTATACGATGAAGGGCACCTCCACTATTTTACATACAGCGCTTTGTCGAAGATGTTGTTTGAAAGATGCGGGTTTGATATTGTTAAAACGGCCGGTTACAGTACAAAGAATATATTTGGCAAGGTGATTACTCATTACCTCGCGGCTAAGTGGCCTAAAATGTTTTCAGAACTTGCTCTTATTGCCTCTGTGAAATAAATGAAATCATAGTTTAGTTTACTGGGTGTATGACCAATTTCCCTCTTAAATAGAAATTGGTCGTACGCTCAATTTGGCATTACCAAAATATTTCAGTAACTCTTTAAAAAACAGCGTCTTTAATAGATTAACTTTTGAATCCGGAAACTAAAAGCCTGGTTTTCATCTTACAATTGGCGTTGTCTATATACATATTTTACAAATATTTAGGCGTTCTAAATCTTTGTAAAATCAGATAGTTAAAATTATTAAAAGCTATGTCAAGAGGTTAATATGAATAGTCACTACAGGAATATTTTGTTAATTTGTTTTTTGCTGGTTATCCTGATTATCTTAATCAAATCCTGTGCTCAGCCGTTAAAAATAACGAATTTTGGCGTTGGGCTTCAGGAAGGCGGCTATTCGTCTGTACACAGCGCGTATCAGGGAGAAACCATAAGTTTTTACATCTCTACATTTCAGAACCCTTTTACTCTTAAGATATACAGATATGGAAAGACCAAAGAATGGGTTCAGGATATACCAAATCTTAAGGGGGGAATAATGGAGGTAAAGGAAAACGATGAGGTTTATGTTAAAGGCTGTAACTGGCCTGTTACGGTAGAGAATTTCAAGATTCCCGACAACTGGAGAGCCGGAGCCTACATAGCCGAATTTCCTACCTTAAGTGACACTATCAATCCTGTTCTTTTCTTTGTCAAGGAAAAGGATGTTACTAAAAGAAGCAAAGTGCTTGTGGCTTGTGCGACTGCCACCTACCAGGCGTATAACATGTTTGGCGGCAAAAGCTCTTATCCAGCCTATAGCAGTGGTGGAAATAACGGAGTTAATTATTCGGTAAAGCTCTCATTCAACAGACCGATGAATCTGAACGTGCATACTGGTGTTAACCGAGGAAGTTTCTATGCTTATGATGCGAAACTGATACGCTGGCTGGAGAAATACGGTTATGGCGATGATGTGGACGTAATAGGCAGTCTCGAACTGGACAATGATTCCGCTTACCTGAATACTCATAAAGTGTTGCTTACCTGTGGTCATGATGAATACTGGAGCCATGGTATGAGAGAGAATGTAACAAACTTTGTAAATGCTGGCGGTAACTGGATGTGCATGAGCGGCAATACCTGCTGGTGGCAGATACGGTTTGAGAATAACTATAGAACTTTTGTCTGCTATAAACATCGCGACTGGGAAGATCTCTTCGGTTTTCCCAATCCAAGTCTGAATACTATCGAATGGTATAGAACCCAGCGGGAAAATCCGTTTATTGGTGTTAGTTATGAACACGGCGGACAGATAAATTATCATGGACAAAATCAAGACATAGGATGCCTGATATGGAAAAAGGGTTATGGCGGCTATATACTGCATAACACGCAGAACTGGGTATTCAAGAACTCTGGACTGAAAGACGGAGACACACTCGGCTACAGGCAGGATTCATCAATCGTAGGTTATGAATGTGATGCCACTCTATTTAAATATACTGATGGCAGACCAGTTCCGACTGGGACAGATCAATCTCCGCTGAATTATTCTATACTCGGTATCAGCCCTGCTAATCATGAATCTAAAGACTTAGTCAAGGATTGGGCAACGATGGGAATATTTAAATATAAAAAAACAGGTGCGGGATTTGTTTTTAATGCTGCTACTATCAGGTGGGTCTGGGGACTTTATGAAAATGATTCAAAAGTATCAATCATTACTAAGAATGTGCTCGACCATTTTCTTAAGAACAATTATCCTCCTGAAATAACGCAGTGGGCGCCTTTTACAGTTATAAATGATACCCGTCTTGGCGCGCGGATGTCGTTTAATAGCCGTGACCTCGACCTGCAGTATGGAAAGAGCCAGACATTTAGGATTGACGCCAAAGGCTATTATGATGAAGACGTGAACTTCGCGTGGGCTGTAAATGGCAGTATTGTTTCAGAGGCAAAATCTAAATCCTTTACATATAATTCGCTAAAGTATGACCTCGGACAGAACAAAGTAACAGCTCTGGTCTATAATGATATGGATACTGTTTCAGTCAGCTGGAATATCAACTCAATTGCAGGTATGGGAATGAATGCTACTGACTTTTGATAGAACTTTGAGATTTATTCAATTTTGGCAATTATAGATTTAATCGCAATTGTAGTTATAGTCTCTATTCTCGGTTTTTTCTTATTCGCTTTGCAGGTGACTGCTAATTTCAGAATACAGATAACCTGAAAATTTCGCTAAATTTTATATTTTTCAAAAGTCAGTAGCATTCGGTATGGGAATATCAATTACAAGCATTCCCGATACGGTCATAAAAATTGGGCAGACTTACAAATATGCATTGTAATTATTCAAAGTCTGGCATTCAGGTAAAATATACAGCATTTTATTTTCCCAAGTGGGCTAAATTCGATAAGTATAAAAGAATAGTTGAGGAGATACCTACAACAAAACTTGACAGCATCAAAATTTCAGTAGAAGACGATCTGCATAATGTAGATATACAAAGATTTGTGTTGCGTCAGCACCTCAAAGATAATTAGACTGTATTTTAACTTACCACATAAGCTGAGAATCAGTACGGTGCTTGGGGGGGAATTAAATAATTTGACTTTGCAACGGGAAAAGAAATCTTTTGAAGATACTATTCATAAACATATCGGATGTAATAGGCGGATCGGCTATTGCAGCTACCCGGCTGGGCAGCGGACTGGAAAAATATTGCCATACTGATAACTATTTTGTAGTAAGGACCAAACGTTCCGACAAACCCAATGTATTTGCCACGCGTCAAAACGGCTTCGACCAGTCCTTTGAGCGCTGGTTTAATGTCTTCTCCAATGCATTAGGACTTCAGTATCAGTACCTGCCCGTATCACCTAAGATAATCAGGCAAAAAGTTAAGGAGCTAAAACCTGATATCATAAGTCTGCATAACACATTGGGCGGATATTTTGAAACACCGATGATTGCTGAACTCTCGAAACAAGCCCCTATTGTCTGGACAATGCACGATATGTGGACATTCACAGGCAACTCTGCCCATACTTTCGGAGATGAATCATGGAAAGAAATGAAAAACAGCCGTTCGAATGCCAAATCTTTCCCCGCGCTCGGCATTAACACGGGGAGTTTTCTTTTAAGACAGAAAAAGCGTATATACGCAGCTTCCAATGTCAGTTTCGTTGCTCCTTCCAAATGGCTTTACAACCTTGCCATACAAAGCCCCGTGCTTGAAGGCCGCGAGGTGCGTCATATTTTTAACGGACTTGATTTGGAGATTTTTTCTCCTATGGATAAGGCGCGGGCGCGCGAAGAGCTTAATATTCCGCGTGAAGCAAAAACGCTTATGTTTAGCGCCGAAAAGCTCAGCAAGAATATTTACAAAGGAGGACGCGACCTTATTCAGATTCTGAAATTAATCGGCTCAATGGCTAAAACTGAGATTCACCTGCTGATACTGGGACTTGGAGAAATAGAGGAAATATCTGAGCTGAAGAATTTCCGCATTCACAGCGCAGGTTATGTTCAGGATGAAGTGAAGATGCGCCTGTGTCTTTCGGCTGCCGATATGCTTGTCTTTCCAACGAAGGCGGATAATCTGTCGAACGCTCTTGTAGAGGCAGTCTCATGCGGAACTCCGGCTATTACTTTTGATATAGGTGGCTGCGGTGAAATTATTAAAGATAATATCTCAGGCCGCCTGATTAAGCCTTTTGATTTAAATGACTTCGCAGAAAAAACCGTCCGGTTGTTGTTCGATGAAACCCGTCTGCAGGAATTATCCGGCAGCGCACGCGCTTATGCCGCGGAGAATTTTTCGCTTAAAGATATGAGCCGGAAATATTTCGAACTGTTTTCGTCTCATTATTAGAGTGCGTAGCAAATTCCCTTTAATCATCCGAATTCACATCTAAACGGAGTGAATTATTTCATTACTTTTATCCCTGAAATTATTCCTGCCTTTCAGCTTTGAAGTGAATTACTGCCCGTCTCTGCCGTTCATGGCAGTCCTGTTTCTTTGCTCTGTGCGGCTCTCCGGACAAAAACAGGTACCGGGGTTTTACGGGCAGCTACTGGAAACTCTTAAATTCTCCTGCTTCCCGGCAAACTCTATATCGGGCATTGCTTCTTATAATGATAAAATGCTAAATTACATTGAAAAAGAAGCAGGAAAAACGGGACTAAAAATAATAGTCAAAAAACAAGAAAGGTGGTATTTTTAATGATACGATTTGTGAAAGGAAATATATTAGAGTCCGAAACCGATGCAATCGTAAATACCATAAATACTATGGGGGTTATGGGCAAGGGAATAGCTATTCAATTTAAGAAGATGTATCCTTATAACTTTAAACTTTATGAAAATGCCGCTAAAACCAATAAGCTTGACATCGGTAAAATGTTTGTAACAGAAACCACACAGATTACTAAACCACGATATATAATCAATTTTCCCACCAAGAAACATTGGAGGAACCCGTCTAAAATTGATTATATTGAAACCGGGCTTGTTAATCTTAAAGAAGTAATTAAAAATTACTCAATAAAGTCTGTTGCCATTCCGCCTTTAGGATGTGGTAACGGAGGGTTAAACTGGGACGAAGTGAAGCAGATAATTCTAAATAATATGTCTGGTATTGAAGACCTTGATGTAATAATATACGAGCCTTCAGAAAGTGCTTATAATAATATTCTGATAAATGCGAGACCTCCCAAACTGACTAAGGTCAGAGCATTAGTTCTTATGATTCTAAACCGTTATCGGACAGACCTTACTTTGCTTGAAGCTCAAAAATTAGTCTATTTTCTTCAAAGATTTGGCGAAAATCTTCGACTGGATTATCAAAGAAATCTTTATGGTCCCTATGCCGGTAAATTAGTTCATGTATTAAGCGATATGGACGGGACTTATCTTGACGGAATGAAATTTAAGGATGCAAAACCTTTTGATTGTATCACTCTTAAAAAAGAAATGCTGTCTGTTGTTGATTTATTTACAAATGAAAATTGCTCTGATGAACAAAAAGACAGATTAGAAAAGGTTTATTCATTAATCGAAGGGTTTGAATTTCCTTTTGGCATGGAATTGCTGTCAACAGTTGATTTCGTAATTAATGAAGACCCTTCATTATTGGACAATTACGAAGCTGCGGTAACAAAAGTATATGAATGGAATGAAAGAAAAAGAAACATAATGAAGCCTGAATATATTAAGGTTACTTATGCGCGATTAAAAGAATTCCAAAATTACTTATACAATTATTAGCTTTTACAATTTGATTAGCGACATTTAGAATTACCGGTTGACGACAATTATTTTTGGGTCTATGTTGTTTATAGTGGGTAATCATACTTTAATTTACCCGCCACAAAGTAAATCATATGAATAAAATTAGTTGTGTTTCTATAACCCCCTCGTAATTCACAGACATGTTTCAGGACTTCCTGCTTAAAGTTCTCTATATACCTGGGGCATCTTACCGGTACTTTTACCTCTGAATCCGGGACTGCTTTTTTTTGCGATGAAACATCTGAAACTCCACCCGCCCTTCGGGATCCTTCCGTTTCAGATGTTTCGGTATTTACACTATGACTTATCACTTTATTCTCTCCTTTACCCTCAGTCTTATTTTATCTGTATTTTTTGTCTCACTAATATAGGCAAGGAGGGCAGCGCTCTTATCTCTGCTGGAGCAAAAAAAACATATTCATCTGATGTTTGTTTTCCTCAGCTATACAAAAATATTTACAAACCTGAGTATGATTTGGATATAGCGAAACGATGAGTTTCTTAGCAGAAGATTTTCAAAAGATGAGTCTCTATTTCTTTGATATAATTATCATTTGGCTGCCGGTTTAGAACTGATTCCCTATAACTATTGAATAGTTGCAGTATTACTTTTTCTATTTTGGAGTCAATCAATTCTAAGTCCAATATTTTTGCTCCATTTATATCATTCGGCTCATATTTTTGAAGACCATTGCCATATTCTCTGCGGTTATCTCCGAATATTTCTTTTGAAATATCGGTAAGCAGATAAGCAAAGAGCAAGTCTGTTTTATGAATGAAGTATTTGTTTATATACATACAGTGAAAGGTTGTAAGATTTGAGATACCTGCTTCATTTCTAATAAACCGCAATCCGTTTCTATTAAAAACAGATACCAGGATAGGCGCAGGCAGTCTATTCTCTAAAGCATACCAGGGATTTCTATGAGAAGTCAGGAACTTTTTATCTATCCCGTCTTTTTCTCCTATTGAAATATACTTCCTTACAGAGTCATCTATCGGGTTGATAGCATTAAGAAGTAACGCGTGTTTATTATTTTTCTGTAATTGTTCAAATTCTATTTCTGTAAAAAAAGAACCCTTAATATCGACAGACTTACATATACAGGGCAATAAATACTTCTGATTTATACCGAACTGTTTTGCCTTCGATGGATTAAAGGTAAAATATTCATTTGCGCCGGTTGCTATTCCTCTTACTACTTTTCCATAAGTTCCAAATGGCACGAAGTGTTTATATTTTTTATAATTTTGTTCCTGATAATAAGCCCGCCACTTAATTGCTGGTTTAAGCTCTTCAATTTTTATAGAACATAAATTTGTTTTATTGTCCGGATATTCATCTATTATTTTTTTTATTGGGTGAAGAGCGGTGACATTTTTAATATTATGAAATTGAACGCTGGCAGCTTCATCATCATTTGCGAATAAGAGTATAGATGCGGTTGTTAATGCGCCATCAAAAACGTTTTCTTCGAAATCTATTATGATTACATGTCTTAGCGTTTTAGTTTCTACTAAATATTTTTTTACTTTTTTACCATAGTCAGAATTCAAAAGTTCTGAGGGAATAATATAAGCCGCTCTGCCGTTCTCATTTAGCTGGTAAATAGACTTTAGAAGAAAAAGAGCATATAAATTTGTAAACCCGTTGAGTTTATAAGATGTTTTTTCTTCTATCTCATTAAGAATATTCTTGTTATCATAGTCGTGGAATTTGAAGTATGGAGGATTACACATAATGCCATCGTATTTATTTTCCCAATCATTATACATATAATCTTTGAACTGAATAGAAATATTCTTTTCATTTTTATATAAGTCTAATGATTTTTGATAGATTTTCTTGTCAACTTCAAACCCGTTAATTATTATACCGGACTTTTTATTAAGTAGAGTTCTCGAAAAAATGCCAAGCCCAAAAGCCGGCTCCAGAACAACTTCCAATTTCTTATTTCCGATAATCCATGTCGCCATCAGATCAGCAATAATCGGCGGGGTAAAAAACTGAGCGTATTTTTTTCTATGTTCAACAGGCGTGGAAGCCGAATATTCTCGTTCAACTTCATCGGAAATATTATTTACATTTATATACGCCATTAAAATTCTTCTTCGCTTAGTGTTAAAATATTTTTTAGGTTATCTACATCTAAATAAGCGGTTCCTCCATTAAAGCTTACATAAAAAAGCAATCTGCCCCGCTCTATTTCTTTTCTTACACTCTTATGGTCTGGTTCGTCAACCTTATAAGCTATTTGAACCCCGGTTTTTGAATTTATTTTTATGGTCGTTTTATTTTGATTTTTTGTATCTGTTTCTACTGAAAATATTACGCCGTCATTGTCAGTATCTGATATTATTTCAAGAATATGCTCAAAGGAAATGCCATAGACTTTATCAAAAAAAACCTGGAAATAAAAATGAGGTACATTGAAAGTTTCAATCCATTTATAAACAACTTTGATGTCTTCTACTTTGGGAGTTATGGAAAGATAATCCCTCTTTTGAATTTCCTTAATTGCTTTTTTTAGGTTCTTAAACTGATTATTTAGTTGAACAAGCCTGTCCGAAGATTTCCACCCAGGGACTTTAAAATCCGTAATACTAAGAGTTTCGTTAGAAATACCTTCTAAAACGGAAATGTATTTCTGTCGTGGTGAAACATTAAGGATATCATGATATTCAGATAATATGTTGTCTCTGAGCTCTAAAGCAATTCTCGTAAACCGTTCTGTTCGCGATTGCATTTCAGCTTCGTACTGGTCAATTAAAAAAGAGCTTGACCTGACCTCAATTCCGGCAATAGCTTTTTTAACATACTCTGTAATTTGGTGATATGGAATATTGCTAATGTTGACTCCCAGCTTATCATCAAAATCAGTTTTCTTAAATATTAATAAATCTGGTCGTTTACCTATGGAATCAAGTTCTTCTTGAAAAGATTGATAAAAAGTATCAAATCCTTCTTCGCCGGCGACAAGATTATCTGATTTACCATATTTTACAGCTACAAAATTCTTTGATGTTTCATTAATTGCGCGGAAGATAAGATATTCTGCCCAGTCCCCTTGTTCTTTGTTTGTTATAAAATTTGAAGACGCCTGAGTTGGCGTTCTTGCCGGTTCTCTACGTAAATTAAAGTCCACTAATGTTGTTGGAACGTTTCTTGTCAATTCTCTAATTTTTTCATAATAATTCATTTGTTAGTCTTATCATTTTAGTTAATAAAATCCAGTACGATTTCTGCTCATACTTTCTATATTTTAATATGTAGTATTCAAAAGCAACTAAAAAATCATTTTTCTATTATATACTCATGTTTTTTGCTCCATATTGCTTAAAATGAGTAATCGTATTGTAATCTACTGGCGATAAAATTTTATATATTTTCGTAAATCCTTACTTTTATAGATAGTTGAACTTATAAACTAATAAATTTATGAATTTCATTATATCGTTTAATCTGATAAAACTTTGCAGAACTTTTTCTTTCATTAAATATACAAAAAAATGTAACTACTCAGCATAAATAAAAAAATGTTATAAAATAATAAGACATGTCCTGCATATTAAAGTAAAACTTGATATACAGAACCCCATGATAAATCTGACAGAAAGACATAAATCAGGGTCGTGAGTCCGTAATCAGTTATATCATTGAGCCGGAATTAAAAATAGAAATACCTGATGAGCGGTTGAAGAAATCAGAGCCGGTGTTACATTCAGACGGCCATAACAGCAGTCTTCCGCCATCAGGTGATGTTATGAATCATCATTTTCCGAAAAACACAAAAGAAAAAAGCAGGCATCCGACCGGAGGACAAAAAGGGCATTCAGATTCTGATTAGCGGCATTTAGAACTATCGTTTGACGACAATTATTTTTACTGGTTTTTAGAGCAGGAATAATTATAATCTATATATTTATAAATGCCTTTCATCATCCGAATTCACATCTAAACGGAGTGAATTTCTACTAAAACGCGTGCTGCATCTGTTAAAACGGAGTTTACTTTTGTAAAAACGAATCCATTTTTTTCAAAAACGAGAAAAATTTATTCTATCGCAGTCGCCGCATCTTTAAAAACGAAGATTTTTTTTGTCAAAACAAGTGCTGTTTTTTGAAAAACGAAGTCTGCTTTTACAAAAACGAATCCGCTTTCCGGCATATCATTCTTTGCCGGAACTAAAACATTTTTAAACAGGCATGAAACATTTTCAATTTACAGCATAAAAAATAAATTTATAAGTAAAACGGTTTTGTTTTACAGCACAGCATTTCAATTTACTGTCGCAGCAGCTGAATTTTATATCGAAACAAAGCCGGACGCACTCACTGCAGATGAAATTTTATACGAAACATTCTCAGCCGGGAGCAAAACGAACTCCGCCGGAATCAAAACGAAGAAAAATTATATCCAAACGGCGGAAAATTATATCCATACGGCCGCCGCGTCTTTCAATGCAGTGAATTTTAGAATCAATGCGGTCAAATTTTATATGTATGCGGTCGAAATTTAAAGCTGTGCGGCCGTTGCGCCTGTCCAATTGCCTGGAAATTATAGCTGTGGGATGAAATTTTTTCGTATGGGGTGAATTCAAACAGTTTCGCGGTCGAAATTTGTGGGTTCTTCTGCCTGATAATGTGAATATTAACTGATTTAATGGCAGATGCTCAGTCGCTTACAAAAATATATTGTAAGATTTGCAAATAATCAATGTATAGGTTAAGTTTACAATATGAACAACGTAGTGAAGATAAAGGAACTGGAAAAATATAAGGGACGGATGGTTGAAATTATAATTTTTGAAGGCGAGGAAAATCCGGAGCCGAAAGCAGTTGGCGTGAAAACAGTTCCCGTAAATAAAAGTTTAAGAGGTGCGCTTAATAAATATGCAAAAACCGGATTGCAGCAAAAAGAGAAAGAAGCATGGAAAACCGCTGTAGGTGATAAATTTGAGAATATACGAGATTTCTGTTTCGGGCGAGGAAGAAAAAGAATTTTAAATGCACTATATGCACTTTTAGGTACCTTCCGTTATTTTATTCTAGATTTTTAAGTAATAATCTTTGATTAACAGGTGAGAATTATGGCTTTTAATTTAAACAAACTTACAGTAAAAGCGCAGGAAATTATTCAAAATGCAATGGATATTGCGCAAAACTATAATAACCAGATTGTCGAACCGGAACATTTGTTTGCCGCGATGATTCAGGATGATAATAGTATTGCTGTTTCCTTCCTGAGGAAAACAGAGGTAAACCTTAACCATATAAAACTTAAAGTAAACGAACTTCTCGAGCGTCTGCCAAAGGTCTCAGGTGCCGGAGCCGGCAATCAGCAGCTGTCGCAGACAACCGGCCGCTTACTGGATGCGGCAACCGATGAGGCACAGAAGCTTAAGGACGAATTTGTATCAACTGAGCACCTGCTTCTTGCAATGGTGGCTAATGACGGCAGGGCAGGGCAGTTAATACGCGATAATGGTGTTACAAGAGATTCCATCCTTACAGCCCTTAAGGATATTCGTGGCAGTCAGCGCGTAACTTCACAGAACCAGGAGGATACTTACCAGTCACTAAAAAAATACGGGCGTGACTTAAATGAACTTACCCGTACAGGAAAGCTTGATCCCGTCATTGGTCGTGATGAGGAAATCAGGCGTGTCCTCCAGGTACTCTCCCGCCGCACGAAAAATAATCCTGTATTAATAGGCGAACCCGGAGTTGGCAAAACAGCCATTGCCGAAGGCATTGCCCACAGAATAATAAGCGGAGATGTGCCCGAAAACTTAAAGACAAAGAAAATTATAGCCCTTGATTTAGGCGCACTCGTTGCCGGTGCGCAGTTCCGTGGACAGTTTGAGGAAAGACTAAAAGCTGTTATAAAAGAGGTGCAGGATTCAAATGGCGAAATAATATTGTTTATCGATGAACTTCACACTCTGGTTGGGGCCGGAGCCGCGCAAGGCTCAATGGATGCGGCAAATATCTTAAAGCCTGCCCTCGCAAGGGGCGAACTGCATGCAATCGGTGCGACAACATTAAACGAATATAAAAAGTATATCGAGAAAGATGCCGCCCTTGAACGCCGCTTCCAGCCTGTGCTCGTTGGTGAACCAGGCGAAGAAGACGCTGTCTCAATATTGCGCGGTCTCAAGGAAAGATATGAAGTCCACCACGGCGTGCGTATTACTGACTCCGCTATTGTTGCTGCTGTTCAGCTTTCTGCCAGATATATCGCCGACAGGTTCCTGCCTGATAAGGCAATTGACCTGATCGATGAAGCGGCTTCAAAACTCAGAATTGAAATTGACTCGATGCCCGAGGAACTTGATGCGGTGGAAAGAAAAATTAAACAGCTCGAAATTGAGAAGGTTGCCCTCGAACGTGACCATGATAATTCTAAAAGACTTGAAGACCTCAGCCGTGAGTTGCGCGGTCTTAGCGATGAGCGTAAGGAACTTAAAATTCACTGGCATCTCGAGAAAAATAAAATCCAGATCATTCGGAAAATGAAAAGCGATATCGAAACTGCCAGACTTCAGTCGGAACAGTATGAGCGTACTGGTGATCTTGGCAGGGTCGCTGAACTGCGTTATGGTACAATAGCTTCGCTGGAGAAAAAACTTAAGCAGGAATCACTCGGACTTGCAGAAATTCAGAAACAGCACAGAATGCTCAAAGAGGAAGTCGATGCCGAGGATATCGCTGAAGTAGTGGGCAAATGGACAGGCATTCCGGTCAGCAGAATGCTTGAGAGCGAACGAAGCAAACTTCTTAGAATGGAAGAGGAACTTCACCGTAGAATAATCGGACAGAATGAGGCTGTCTCAGCCGTGTCAAATGCAATCCGCAGAAGCCGTACCGGACTTCAGGACGTTAATAAGCCTGTCGGTTCTTTTATCTTTCTCGGTACAACGGGCGTAGGTAAAACGGAACTTGCACGCGCCCTCGCCGACTTTCTTTTCGATGATGAGCATGCAATGGTCAGAATTGACATGAGCGAGTATATGGAAAAGTTCTCCGTCTCACGTCTTATCGGAGCGCCTCCGGGTTATGTGGGCTATGAAGAGGGCGGACAGTTGACCGAAGCCGTAAGACGCCGTCCCTATTCTGTGGTATTGCTGGATGAAATCGAAAAGGCTCATTCGGACATCTTTAATATTTTGCTTCAGGTGCTTGATGATGGCCGCCTTACAGACAATCAGGGCAGAACTGTAAATTTCAAAAATACTATAATTATAATGACATCCAACCTTGGTTCGCACATTATACAGGATAAGCTGGAGAATACAACAGAAGAGGAGCTTCCATTCGTTCTTGATAACCTCCGGGTACAGCTTGCGGAATTGCTGAGGAAAACTATACGCCCTGAATTCCTGAACAGGGTTGATGAGATAGTACTATTTAAGCCATTACTCAAGTCGGAGATTAGAGAGATTGTGGACATTCAGCTCGAACATGTAACCGGATTGCTTAAGTCAAAAAATCTGAAGATTGAAATAGATAACGAAGCTAAAGACTGGCTGGCGGAAATAGGCTATAACATAACCTATGGAGCCAGACCGTTAAAGCGCACTATACAGAGTTATCTGATAAATCCTCTCTCGCAGATTCTCCTTAGAGATAACCAGACTGATGGAACTGTAATAAAGGTAACGCTCGGAGATAAAGGGAAACTGGAATTTATTTTTATTCCTTCCATGCAGGGCTTTGGATTATGAGGGGGATATCATTTTTACAGGGCATTGCAACCCTGTGCTTTTATATTTGCTCCTTCAGGGCAAAATTTATGAAATTGCAGGTGTTGCAAATTAATTGATATCCAATAATATATTCGCCCTGAAGGAGCAGGATATGTCAGTACCCATCGAACTTCAATTCAAAGCCAGCAATGGTCTGTTTTCATCAGCAAGCGCTACCTCCTCAACAATAAGATCTACCACGCCAGGCTTTACGATTCCGAGTGAAGTGGCAGCACCTTTGGATAAATCCAGTTGTCTGCCATTAATATATGGGCCTCTGTCGTTAATCCTTACTATAACGGTCATTCCGTTCTTTATATTTGTAAGTTTAAGCAAAGTGCCAAATTTAATTGATTTATGTGCCGCGGTAAAAGCCATCTGGTTATAAATTTCGCCATTGGCTGTCTGCCTTCCATGGAACCTTGGCCCGTACCAGGAGGCACGCATTTTTACTTTGTTGATAAACTGAATGAACGATTTCTTTTCATTAGCGGTAATTGAATTTTTCGTCTCGATACTGCCGCCTGATCCACTTAATTCAATCTTTTGATCAACTATTCTGTCAGACTTCATTTCTTCCTGAAAAATTGTAAACCCTACCAAAAATAGCATGGTAAACAATATTAGTCCTTTTGCTATAGATTTCAAATTTACCTCACTTATTTAATGTATAAATATTTTATCCATTTGTAATTAACCCCTTTCTACTAATAGTTTCAATTTTTTATGACTTTTAAGTCCGAGCCTGGCGATTACACAATTATACGAACTTATCCAGTTTATATTCGTATTTTTCGTCAAAAGATATTTTTTTCTTGGCAGGCTTTCCTTTTTAGTTATTATTAATCTGATTATTTATTTTTATGTTTAACTTTCAAAAATTTGGAGATGCTATGAAAAAAGGGATAACGGTATTTATGCCATTTAGCGGGCGGGAGATTGCAAAAAAAAACGTGGAAGAACTAAGAAAGTCTCCGCTGGTTGATGAGGTTTACCTTCTTGTAAGCAGTAATGCTGAAGAAATAATTGATGATTGCAAAAGCCTGAGAGTCGAGGCTCTCTTCGGAAGCCGGACAATAGAACTTATGGCTAAGAAATCAGATACTGAGCATAATCTCTTTATTATTCATGATAATCTTATCGAATTTGGCTATTTTGGCATCGAGCGATTTCTTCAGGTGGCCGAAGATACCGGTTCAGGTATTGTTTATTCTGATTATTATGAAACAAAGAAAAACCTCAGAATTCCTCATCCGATAACTGATTACCAGTCCGGCAGTATCAGGGATGATTTTAACTTTGGATATGTTTACTTTATTAGCACGCTGGCGTTGAAGAAAGCTCAGTTAAGCGGAAATAAAAGCAATTACCTGTTTGCGGGTCTTTATGACTTGAGACTTAAGATATCAGCACGATACCCGGTAACGAGAGTCCCGGAATTTCTTTATACCACAATCGAAACTGATACACGTGAGTCAGGCGAGAAGCAGTTTGACTATGTTGATCCGAAAAACCGCGCGGTTCAAATCGAAATGGAAGAAGCGGCAACCGAACATCTAAAAGAAATCGGAGCTTATCTCAAGCCGGAATTTCAGGAAATTAACCTTGATGAAGAATTTTTTGAGATAGAGGCTTCAGTTATTATCCCGGTTAAAAACCGTGCAGGAACAATTATAGATGCCGTTGAATCAGTTTTAATACAGAAAACAACCTTTCCGTTTAACCTGATCGTAATTGATAACTATTCAACAGATGGCACAACCGAAATACTTAAAGAAATGGCTTCAAATAACCCTCCTTTAATTCATTATATTCCCCAAAGGGATGACCTTGGCATTGGCGGCTGCTGGACTGCCGGTATCCAGCATGAAAAGTGCGGGCGCTTTGCTATTCAGCTTGACAGCGATGACCTTTATAAAGATGGCACCACAATTCAGACTGTTGTCGATACATTCAGGAAAGAAAAATGCGCGATGGTTGTCGGCAGTTACCAGATGACTAACTTTAATCTTGAATTAATCCCCCCGGGATTAATTGACCACAGGGAATGGACTCCTGATAACGGACGTAACAATGCCTTGAGAATTAACGGACTCGGCGCCCCGAGAGCTTTCTATACTCCGGTTCTCCGTAAAATTAAAGTACCTGATGTAAGCTATGGCGAAGATTATGCGCTCGGACTTGCGATTTCAAGGAATTACAAGATTGGCAGAATATACGAGCCTGTTTATCTCTGCCGCCGCTGGGAGGGTAACTCAGACGCGGCTCTTGATATTGCAAAGCAGAACATCTATAATGTATATAAAGACAGGATAAGAACATTTGAAATTATGGCAAGACAGAGAAAAAATTCGCTATGATTAAAAATGTATTGCTCACAGATAATGAACTGACCGCATATTTAAACGATAATTATGACTGTGCAGATAAAACCAGGGCTTTGCTTGCTCAGCAGAAAGATACCTGGCTATTACTTCAGAATGGTTATTCTGGACTCGACAATGTTAAGATAAGAACTTTTGAATTTGACGATTATAAGATAAAAGTCCAGTTTAACCCAGGTCGTATAGTTTCCTCTTCGGCAAAGGTGGATGCAAAGTCAATTAATGAAAGGAAATGCTTTCTTTGCTATAAACATCTGCCATCTGGTCAAAAGAGTATTCTTTATCCAAATGACTACCTGATATTATGCAACCCTTTTCCTATTTTTAACGAACACTTCACTTTGCCAAATGTTAAACATGTGTCTCAAAACATTGAGACCTCATTTTATCAATTCCTCATGTTTGCAAAGGACCTTGGCAGATACTATACCATTTTTTACAACGGACCCGGTTGCGGCGCTTCGGCTCCTGACCATCTTCACTTCCAGGCAGGTAATAAATATTTCATGCCGATTGATACTGATTATGATCAGGTAAAAATTTCACAGGGTACCCTGATTAAGGAAACCGGAAAACTTAAGATTTATTTTGTAGATAAGTATCCTGCCCGGTTCTTCTCATTCGAGTCTTCAGACATAGAAATACTGCAAAAAACATTTAGAATATTTCTTAAAGCTTTTTCAGAACTTTCAACTCCCGGCGAAGAGCCGATGATGAACCTTATCAGTTCTTATGAGGAAAACAGGTGGCGTGTCATAGTATTCCCGAGAGGAAAACATCGTCCGTCATATTATTTTGCCAAAGGGGATGAAAATATTCTCTTAAGTCCGGCTTCTGTCGATATGGGCGGAGTCCTTATTACTCCCCTTGAGAAAGATTTTTGCAGGATTACTAAAGATAATATAATTGACATCTTTCAACAGATTATGCTGACAAATGAACATTTGGAATACATTAAGAAAAGTCTTATCGAAAACACATAGCATAAGATGTTTCAATAGAAAGCTCCACTTGGGGAGGTCTCATATAAAAAATATTCAGGGCATGGACTTTCATTCGGGCGAAATATTATATTTTTCCATAAATCTATAAAAAGTAGCCCGCCCGATATGCAGCTTCCTTGAAGCTTCTACAATATTTCCATTAGTAACTTTCAACGCATGCTTTATAGATTCTTCCCTTAATCTGTCAAACGGAATTATTACTGAACCATCGCCAAACAACGGACCGTTCAGAGAAACAGGAGTTCCTTCCGATGTCCGAATATGTAGTGGCAAATCATTTACATCTATAATATCAGTATCAGAAATAATCATACAGCGCTCAACCGTATTCTCAAGCTCCCTGACATTACCCGGCCAGTTATATTCATACATATATTTCAATGCTCTCTTCGAAAAACCTCTGATATTTTTGTTCAGCTTATGGCTGAATGTTGAGATAAAATGATCCATAAGCACAAGTATATCAGAACGCCTGTCCCTTAACGGTGGAATTGTTATTGGGAATGAGTTAAGTCTATAGAAAAGATCTTCTCTGAACTCTTTCTTTTCCACCGCGGACTTTAGTTCTACATTTGTAGCTGAAATAATTCTTACATCAGTTTTAATTATATCCGTTCCGCCCACGCGGTCAAACTCACGCTCCTGGATTACTCTCAAAATCTTAGCCTGAAGTGAAATCTGCATGTCTCCAATCTCATCAAGAAATATTGTCCCGTCTTTTGCCTGTTCAAACTTACCTATCTTCTTCTGATAAGCTCCGGTAAAAGACCCTTTTTCATGTCCGAATAATTCACTTTCCAGCAGTTCTCTTGGAATAGAGGCACAGTTTACAACTACGAAAGGCTTGTCTTTTCTGTTTCCATTATAATGGATAGCGCGCGCAATTAACTCCTTGCCCGTACCACTTTCGCCATGAATAAGAACGGTAATATTGTTATCTAAAACTTTGCTTACCATCCTGAAGACGTCCTGCATCTTCTTATCGGTTGAAATAATATGATCGAAGTTATATTCCTTCTGCGCATTTTCTTTCAGAAGTTTTAACTCCTTCTGCAGATCATAACTCTTAATGGCATTCTTTATTGCAGGATCCAGTCTCTGAGTATCAATAGGCTTCGGAAAATAATCAAAGGCTCCCTGTCTTAAAGCTTCGACAGCCACTTCAATACTCCCCTGAGCCGAAAGCATAATGACCGGAATATGTTCGTCATATTGCTTTATTCTTTTAAGAACTTCCACACCATTAAGGTCCGGCAACATAATATCAAGCAGTATCAGGTCAGGGCCTGCCGGCATACGATTTAATACATCTTCGCCTTTCTCAAAGGTTTCTACTTTGTACTTCCATTTATCTTTGACCCAATAAGTAAGCAGTTTCGAAATTGCCTTTTCGTCATCAACAATAAAAACAAGTTTTTCCAATTTTAGCCTCCGTATTTAATTTATACTACTTTTAGGGAGCTTAACAATAAATGTAGTGCCCTTATTTATTTCGCTTTGAACAGTTATCAGTCCACGGTGCATATCTACAATTTGCTTTACAAGACCAAGCCCGATACCCGTACCCGGTATCTGTATGCCCGGTCTGCCGGCTTTGAAGAATTTTTGAAATACATTAGGCAAATCCATAGCCGGAATCCCCATTCCCGTATCGCTTACGATTACTTCTAATTCCTTCATGAAGTCCTGGGCTATAAGAGTGATCCTGCCACCGCGGTTTGTAAATTTAATAGCGTTATTTATCAGATGCTGATATACTTGTGTGATTTTTTCCTTATCGGCACTCATTATGACACCAGAACCCGGAATATCAGCCGTCAGTATTATACCCTTCTGGTTAGCAGACGGAACAGCAATATCTATCAACTGATTTAGCAGAAGTGCAATATCGAATTCCGACTTAAATATCGATACCTCACCAGCCTCCATCTTTGCAAAATCAAGCACATCATTTATCAGCTTGGCTAACCGCTTGCCTTCGCTTAAAATTATGTTACTGAATTCCATAACCATCTCTTTTGGCATTTCCGGGTCCGATGTTATGGTTTCAGAAAATCCAACGATCGAGGCCAGAGGAGTGCGCAGTTCATGAGATATATTTGATATAAAATCGTTCTTAAGCCTGTTGAGTTCTTCCAGCACCGAGACCTGTTGCTTTGCCCTGTCCCGCTCAATTGATACAAGGCGGTTTGCTTCAATCAGCTTTGAATTAAGCTCTTTTAGCTTTTCGTCATCAATTCTGCGCTGAGTAATGTTGCGTCCTATGCCAAGCATCCCGGAAATCCGGTTGCCCATTTTTGTGGGCCGCCCCTGTATCTCGAAAAATATATTCTTTCCAAACTTATCAATAAAGGCAACCTCGAACGATATTACCTTGTCAACTTTCAGTATCTGCCGGAATGCAATAGCTATGTCCGCCTTGTTCTCATCTCCGATGAATTCAAGAAAATGCTTCCCTGCCATATCATCAGGTTTATAGCCAAGCGCAAGAGCACCGTAGCTGTTGACGGTTACAAAATATCCTGAGTTATCAAGATTAAAAATCAAATCGTTGGCAGTTTCTATCAGCAGGCGGAATTTTTCTTCGGATTTTTCCAGTTCCAACTGAATTTTCTTTTCAACCGTTACGTCCACTATCGCACCATCGATTCTTGTCAGCTCAGTACCATGAAAAACAGGAAACCCTGAATTACGCAGATAATGCTCAGATCCCCACTTATCTTTTATCCGATATTCGACTACCGCAGGTTTACCATGCTGAAGCTGACGGGCAAAATTCTTAAAACGCGGGAAGTCTTCTTTCGGGATTAGCCGCAGAAAAGTTTTATGATTGCTTATTATCTCCCCGGAACTGTAACCCAATAGTTTTTTTACAGAATCGGTAATAAAAAGGTAATAATCACCCTTTATATCAGATGAATAAAGTACCGGCTCAATTGATTTTACCGTATCCTTTAGATACCCCTCAATATTTCTTGCGATGGTAATATCGATAAAAGTACTCATCACTTCTGTAATATTACACTCATCATCTTTTATCAGCGTTGAATTTATACGAAACCAGCAGATATTTTTTTTACTGTCCACATATTTGATATCCCGATCAGCAATATTTTGCTTTAACTTAAGGGCTTGAAGCGGTGGCAATTCCTCAATTGGAATTAATTCCCCCTCTTCATCGTAAAAATTAAGATTAAGATTACCTTCTCTATAAGACTTTATATCCTGAATGGAGATGCCTAAGAGCGCAATCCCTCTTTTGTTGATAAAAAGAATATTTCCATTAGTATTATGAATCATAATACCCATATCAGCTTCCGAGAAGATTCTCTCCATTAAAATATTTATGACAGAACTTTGCATTAATTCCTGTTGTAATTTCCCCGAAATTATAATCTTTTATGATAAAATACAATTACCTTCTTCTTTTTTGTTACTCCCGTACATAAAATACAGATATATTTATTAAAATCCGCGATAGAATTTAATATTTTACATCTGAACAGATAAAGCTGTTTTTCAAATATCTGTAACTAAAATAAAGAATGCTTCCTCTGCGGATATCCGGGCTTTTGCGGACTGTCCGATTAATAGGTATATAAAAAAAATCCATCAGGATGCCGAGTACAGACATTTCGCCGTTGCGCAGTTATTTGCTTTTTTGCTTATATTTTTCCAGTTCGGACTGAACCTGCTTCAGCTTTTTCTCACATTCTTTCTGCTGAGTAACATCCACATTAATAATTATTGCGCCCGCGATATCGTCCTTATTTTTGATAATCGGCATACCAGAGTCCAAAATAGTCTTATGGGTTCCGTCAAAGTTCACAATATCGAGAGTCTGATTTAAGTGCGTTTCGCCCCTGAGGGCTTTTATAGCCGCCCATTGATTTGCGCTTATGACCTCGCCTGAATCATTCCAGCGCGCCTTAAAGTTTCCGAGATCCGCGGGATTTTCATATATTAAACCGCCCCAGATTTCATCCGTCATTTTATTGGAAATCAGTTTATTGCCTTCCTGATCCAAAACCCATATTCCCACCGGAACGGCCTCCAGTATTGCCTGAAGCAGATCCTGCTACACCTTCAGGGCATCTTCGGCAATCTTTTTTGCCTCTGTTTCCTTTAGCTTCTCTTCATACTGGTTTGAATTAGATATTACAAGAGCGATATTATCAGCAATGACCTGAAGAATTTTCTGATCTGTCTCCGTATATGGATTTCCTGAATTATTACGAATCAGGCTAATAACGCCGATTACTTCGGTCTGTGCTTTTAGCGGAACGACAACCAGGCTTGATATACCGAAGTTATTTGCAAACCTTGCATATTCTTTTTTATAAGGCGGTGCCTCTTCTGACGGACTTATCTCAGCTATCAGCCGTCCCTTTCCGGTCTTGAAAACCTCGCCTGCAAGTCCGTCTTTAAGATAATAAGTTTCATCTCTGTACAAATCACTGACATAGCGCAGAATCATTTTATTCGGATGGAAGAAGGCGACCTCGTCAAGGCGCTTTTTGTCATCGGAGATAAGCCGGACTACACACAGATCACCAATCACAGTAGCTATTTGTTTTGTAACATGATTAAGTGCGTCCTTAAAATCATTTTTAACATTTGACAAAGCCTCTGAAATTTCATAAAGCAATTCAAGAGTCTTCGGTTTGTGATACTCTGCCACGTCATTATCCTCATTAAGAGGAACCGCGCTTTCGTTGCCAGAGTCCGGCTGTTTTTTTCCTTTGCCAGAGGAATTTGTTTGTTTCATTGCTGACCTGTTTGTTGAATAATAAAAGAGGAATTAGATTTATTTTAGCATCAGTTATTGATTATCAAATTAAGAATTAATAAAAGCCGGATGAAAATAATCTGTTCTAACATTACCGAAACTGTTATATCTGTTTCTTTTGTACCGTCTTTATAATTAGAACAGAAGAATTGCTGTGCAGTATCTGTCCGCCGAACTCACTGGCTTTCTGCCAGTAGTCAATACTTACGATGATTAAATCAAAAGGTGCAAGGTTTACTTTATTTATCAGGAAGTCATTTATTATATTCGTTCCCGCCTGATTCTTTTGCAACATATTTATTAGTTCCCGGGATTCTTCAGCAAGACGGCCAGGATCGAAAATCAGCACTTTAGCCACGCTGTTTTCAATAAAATCGTTAACGTACTTTACAAGATTCAGGTCGGATTTCTGATGAAGAATTACCAGCAAATTATTAACTTCCCTGAAGTTATTATTTACGAGAATACCAACGTTGCACACACTCTCATCGAGTATATATTTTATTTTACCGCCGGTAATGCTGTTATTAAAGACTGAACGCGCACTACCCGCAAGAATAATTTTGTAATTGTCTTTTCTGCTTTCAAGTGCTATTTCTTTTTCGATTTTACCCGCCGGGCGGTAAAGAGTGTCGATACGGATGCCCAGCTCCCGCGCTGCCTGCTGTATCGGTCTAAAACTCTCGATTTCATAAACCTGTGCATCCTGTATACTAATTTCGGAGCGGGGAGTAATATGAAGGGCTGTAATGCCGGATATGCCGTTATGGTTTGATGTCAGATAATTTGCAAGCCGGAGCAACACGCTTCCCATTTTAGGATTGCCGAAGGAAATCAGTATCTTTTTGCCATCATTAAGCGGGGAGATACTTTTATTATCTTCTCCAAATATTTTATTTACAACTCCAAGCAACGGACCGGAGATGACCGTTGTAACTACAGCCATAATCACCATCATTGTAAATATCTCAGGACGAAGAACGCCAAGGTCATACCCTATATTCAAAACAACAAGCTCCATAAGTCCCCGCGTATTCATTAGTACACCAATTGAAACGGAATTCTTCCAGGACTGTCCTACAAACCTTGCCGCGAGTGTGGCTCCGCCTAATTTCCCAAAAATTGCTACTACTATTATAAACAGACAGATGAGCAGATGACGAGGACTGTTAATAAGCCCGATCTGAGTTCTCAACCCGGTAAATACAAAGAACAATGGAAGAAGCATAACGAGACTGATATCCTCAATCTTCTCAGATATTATCGACTTAAATTCAAAATCATCCGGCATTACGACCCCGGCAAGGAAAGCTCCGAATAAAGCGTGAATGCCCAGAACCTCGGTAGTATAGGATGATAAGAGAAGTATGAGAAAAACCAGAGCTACTACGGTTCTGTTCATATTTTCCTTGGAAATATAAACTTTCCCGATTTTCTGCAACAACGAATGAACCACCCTGAGCATAAAAAAAACATAGACAAGGACAAGCGCGATTGTAAACAGAGAATTTAATATAGTACCCGCCTTGATAATTGCTATTACAACAGCCAGAATACACCAGGCCGTAACATCGTCCACAGCAGCGCATGTAAGCACAAAAACACCAAGCGGAGTCTTTGAATGTCCCTTTTCCTGAATTATCCTCGCAAGTACAGGAAAAGCGGTAATACTCATTGCAATTCCCATAAATAGAGCAAAAGAAAAGAAGGGTATATCGCCGGCGGCAAATTCATGATACAGATAGAGGGAAACCAGCACCCCAAGCAAATAGGAAAAAGCAATCGCTGTATGACTTACTATCAGAGCATCGCTGGCTCTGCTCTTAATCTTTTTTACATCAAGCTCCATCCCGATGATGAACATGAAAAGCAACAAGCCGAGCTGGCTTAGGAACTGTAAGTTATTCAAAGATGCAGGCGGGAATAAGAAGGTCGAAAGTCCAGGGAAAAATATCCCAAAGAGAGATGGTCCCAAAATGATACCGGCAAATATTTCACCAACCACAGCAGGCTGATTTATAAAAAGACAAAGCAGACCCATAATCCTTGCAAATACCATTATTACAAGAATTTGTAAAATTAATATACTTAAAGGATGCCGGACACTTTTAGTGAGTTCATGAAATGAATTAATGAACCAATTATTTTCTTTAGTGGCGGCAGGAACATTTGCAATTGTTTTTTCTGTCTGAATATCTGCTCTACTGGAGAACGGTTTATTCTCAGGCTTATTCCCTGTATTCAGGACATACCACACCGTTGTGATACAAATACCAATAAACAAAAAATAAAATGAAAACTTCCTGGCCATTGGGTTCCTGGTTTCGCACAATTTCCGGTATTTACAAGGTAATATAAAAATATTTTCGGACTAATGGGAAATAAGTTTATTATTAGGATGGTTAATTATTGCCTTTTCGAAAAGTCAGGTTTCCCCAGACAAAAAATATGGTGGATAAATCTCTGTCATTTTAACATCGCAAGGATAAATTTAAGAATTATCAGTTGATTTCTATTGAAGCCGGAGTGAACTCTGAGTGAACTCTGAGTAACAGGACATAGCTCGCCTGAAGTTACATATTGGCAGAATCCAATGTGTCCACAATCAGGGACCGGTTAACTCCGCGGTGCCCCGGCTCATTGATGTCTGATACAAAGAATAATTTGGGCTTCTTTAATTCTTGTTTATTATGAGTTGTTTTATTAACTTTGAACTCTTTATTTTTAAAGGGGATGCACAATGAAAAGAACATTTCAGCCAAGTAAGAGAAAAAGAGTAAACAAACACGGCTTCAGAGAACGCATGAGCACAAAAAACGGACGCAGGGTTTTGGCCCGCAGACGCGCAAGAGGTAGAAAAAAATTATCAGTCAGCGATGAGAAATAGAAGCTTTGAAAAAATTTGGTCTTTCTAAAGATGAAAGAATCAAAAGTGAAAAGGACTTTAAGTTAATTTACTCAGCAGGAAAGACAGCTTACTCTGGCAATCAGAAACTTAAAGCTGTCTATATTATTGAGGGAAATGCCGGAGAAGGAAAGATTAAAATTGCCGCGGCAGTTTCTAAAAGGGCAGGCAATGCTGTTTGGAGAAACAGAGTTAAGCGCCTGATCAGGGAATCTTTCCGGTTAAACAAGCATTTAATTGACTTAAATAATAAGGAGGAAAAGTTTTTTGTGCGTATTGTATTTTCTCCCGGCAATTTAAGCCAGATAAAAAATAAGCTTATTAAGCTTGTTGATATTATGCCTGCACTTACTGATCTTCTAAAGAAAATAAATGGCAGTTTATAATGCGACATGTTTTTGTTTTCATTATCAGGCTATATCAAAAATTTATTTCTCCGCTTTTTCCGCCCTCTTGCAGGTTTTATCCCTCCTGTTCACAATACAGTCTTCTGGCATTTACCAAATACGGAGTTCTCAAAGGCAGTATAAAATCAATTTGGCGGATTTTAAGATGTAATCCCTTCAATAAGGGGGGATTTGACCCATTAGACTAATCTCAGGAATTTAAATGGATAAACAGACAACTATTGCTTTCGTCTTAATTGGAGCTATACTTATTATATGGCTTTATTTTAACTCGCCCGAACCACAACCAGCTATAAAAAAAATGGCCGATTCTACTCTGGTCAGAACAAACAACCAGACTTCAAAACCGAATACCGGCAACGTTCCCGCTCAGAATAATATTTCTTCTGATTCTTCATCCATAGGTAGCGCTTTCTCTTCATCTCAGGAAAAGGAACAGGTTATTACTATTGAAAATAATCTTGTTAAGCTTGAAATGACAAGCAAGGGAGCTAAAATAAGAAGATGGTTTCTTAAGAAATATCAGACATGGTACGCATATCTTCCAAAGAATAAAGATAATTTTTACACTCAGCATATCGATCTCATTAACTCAGATGAAGGCGATTTGAACCTGGCCTTTGTTACAAAGGATGGAAAGCTTCTTAATACGGCTGATGCCTCCTTTAATTCAAATCTTGATAAAAACTATTATAAGCTAAACAACGCTGATTCACTCGTTCTTAAATATAGCGTTGGCGTATATGAGAATAGCTCGATTACAAAGAACTTTGTATTCAAAGGCAACGACTACGCCGTTCGCTGCGATGTTCAGATGAATAATATGGAAAAGATCATAAGCAATGATAACTACAACCTTGTCTGGGCTAATGGAATTAATTTCGTTGAGAAGAACTCAGTAGATGAAGCAACTTACTCAAACTCCAGCGCTTATTCGGGCGATGAACAGGTAATTGTTAATGTTAAGGTCAATGAACCGGCAAAAAAAGAAATTAACGGCAAAGTAGATTGGATCGGTATCAGAAATAAATATTTTGCAGTAATTATCGCTCCCCAAAACCCTGGCAACGAAGGCGGCGCATACATCGAAGGAACTGAAAAGCATGCAGGCAACGATCTTGGTGTCAGAAAGTATTACAGCGCAGGGCTTAAGGTTCCTTTTAACAATACAAGCATTCAAACTAATTCATTTTTAATTTATATCGGTCCCGTTGATTATAGCGTACTTAAAGCTTACGGTAAGAACTTTGAAAAGATTGTCGATTTTGGGAGTCTCTTCGGCTTAAAGATAATTATCAGACCAATATCAGAATATGTGCTTCTGCCGTTATTCGGGTTCCTGCACTTGTTTATCTCTAACTATGGCATTGTAATCATTGTATTCTCGCTTATAATTAAGTTTGCTCTTTATCCTTTTACAAAAAGTAGCTTTAAGTCGATGAAGAAAATGCAACAGCTTCAGCCGAAGATTACAGAGTTAAAGGAAAAATTCAAAGACGATCCGCAGAAAGTAAACAAAGAAACAATGAAGCTTTACTCCACCTACGGAATTAATCCGGCGGGCGGATGTTTGCCAATGTTGCTCCAGATGCCGATACTTGTAGCTTTGTGGGGATTGTTTAACGTTGCAATCGAACTCAGGCAACAACCCTTTACGCTTTGGATAACTAACCTGTCTTCTCCCGATGTTATTTTTACTCTGCCATTCGCTATTCCAATTTTTGGCATTCAACAGGTGAGCGGACTTGCCTTGTTGCTTGGCATTACAATGTACTTCCAGCAGAAGATGAGCGTTAAGGATCCAAGTCAGGCGGCTCTTGTTTATATTATGCCTGTTATGTTTACGCTTATGTTTATGGGATTTCCATCCGGACTTAATCTTTATTATTTCATGTTCAATTTGTTCTCGATCATTCAGCAGTACTATGTTAATAATTCGAAAAATGACATGGAACTTGTACCGGTTGCAAATCCGAAGAAATCGGGCGGATTTATGCATCGCATGATGGAAGCCGCCGAAAAAAACGCGCACACGCAGAAGCTAGATCAGCAGAAGAATAATAAAAGAAAATAATTAATATTTTTAAGCCGTATGGTTTATCAGGTTCGCTTTCTGAACAATGATATCTGCCCGGCTTTTTTTATCGTTTACAACACGGCATGAAAAATATTTACAAAGTCTTTCAGGCAAATATATTTAAGCTATTAAAAATAGCACCTTTGTTTTTCCTGTTGTTTGCCTGCCCGTCCCGAGTCTGTTGCCAGTCGAATAAAATTATCAGTCTTCAGTATAAAGAGAAAAAACTTCCCTTTGGTCTTACTGCAAAAATTTCAACCATAGAACCTTCGATTGCCCTCGTTCTAAGCGGCGGCGGTTCCCGTAGTCTGGCGCAAATTGGAGTGCTCAGAGCATTAGATGAAAAGAATATTCAGATCAGCTCAATTGCGGGGACGAGCATGGGAAGCATTATTGGCGGATTATACTCGGCAGGATACAGCATAAACGAAATTGACTCAATTGTTCGCGCTATGCCGTGGAATGAATTTCTTACATCGACAGACGAAACAAGCAGAAATGAATTATTCGTAGAGCAAAAAATAACAGAAGATAAAGCGCTCGTTACGCTACGCCTTGAAGGATTTCATGTCGTGCTACCTACATCTATAAATAACGGGCAGAGATTTTCAAACAATTTGAACATGTTAACGCTTAACGCGCCATTGCACGTTAAGTCGGGTTTTGACGAACTTCGTTTTGATTTTAAAGCCGTCTGCACCAATCTCGTTACAGGCGAAGCAGTCGTTCTTGACAGAGGCTCGCTCAGTCAGGCAATGAGAGCAAGCTCAAGCGTTACATTATTTATTTCTCCTGTAAGAATTGACAGCCTGCTTCTCGTTGACGGCGGACTTGTAGCCAATGTGCCCGTCCAGCTTGCGCGCGAATCGGGCAACGATATAGTTATTGCTTTCAATACCACAAGCCCGCTTAATTCGCAACTGGAACTTGCAACTCCATGGAATGTAGCCAGCCAGATTGTTTCAATACCAATGAGACTCTTAAGCGAACAGCAACTGCGCATGGCAGACGTAGTTATCAGTCCCAAACTGGGGAAAAGAAAAAATACCGACTTCTCAAATATCGATTCTCTCATAGAAGCAGGCTATACAACTACTTTGCCTTTACTTGCTAAAATTGAAAAAAAAATTGCAGAAACAACGATAAACAAGCTTAAGGAGAAAGAATTTTTCCTCAAAAACATTACTTCCAGATATGACACCGAACTGTTTGAAAAAAAGCTTATTAATAAATACTCACAAAAGGATTCTGTAAGCAACCACGAAATTCTTAACGACCTTAACGATATTTATAAATCAGGTGATTATGACAGCCTTTATGTGACGGCAACTGAAAACAGCGGGCAGACGCATATAAGATTTATCGCTAAGAAAAATCCATACGTCAAAGCAATCTCAGTTGAAGGCATAACTTTCCTTGAACAGGCAAAGGTTGATTCATTGCTATCCCCGCTGTTCAATAATCCTTTTAATATTGAAAAAATATATCTAACTGTCCTTAATATCCTTAAACTCTACCGCGGACTCGGTTATTCGCTGGCTGAAATTGAAAATCTAAACTTCGACAACCGGCAGGGACTCCTTAGCCTTAAATTCTCCGAAGGCAAAATCTTAAATATTGAGATTGATGGAAATCAGAAGACAAAGCGCAGTATTATACAAAGAGAATTTCCTATTGATTCAGGCGACTATTTTCAGTATAAAAAAGTTGACGGCTGCCTCGCTAGCCTGCGGGGCACAAATCTGTTTAATGATATTTCACTTACATCGTCCGATTCAGGTGGAGTAAATACGCTGAAGCTTAAAGTATCCGAAAAACTGTCGAGCCTTGTACGTTTCGGACTCAGGATTGACAATGAAAACCGTGTCCAGGGCAACATCGATATCCGTGATGAAAACTTAGTCGGCACTGGCACCGAGCTTGGACTTATTATTTCAGGAGGCGAGCGCAATGGTTCTTATATTCTTGAACATAAAGCAAATAGAATTTTTCAGACATACCTGACTTATAAACTGCGCGCTTTCTATGATATTAATAATATATATTCCTACGAGGACAACCCGCTTGTAATAGGCGGTAAATTCGATCGTCTTTCGGTCGCCGAATACCAGCAGATAAACAAAGGTTTTTCATTGGGATTTGGAATGCAGGCAGAAAAATTTGGCAACCTGATAGTTGAAGGAAAATACCAGAATAGCAAAATCACAAATATCCGCGATTTTAATTTTATCGAAAATAATAACATTTTTACTCTGGCTGTTCAATCTGCCATTGATAATCAGGACAAATACCCATTCCCGAACAAGGGTTTTCTGGTTAAGGCATATTATGAAACAGCGCAGAATCTCTTTGTCAGTGACATTGGCTATACAAAAATATATTTTGATTATACAAGCCATATCACTACTTCAAATGAAGTCCATTCATTCAGCCCCAGAGTAGCCATCGGTTTTGCGGATAACACATTGCCGTTAAGCCAACAGTTTTCATTTGGCGGGCAAAATTCATTTTTTGGACTCCGCGACTATGAATTCCGCGGACGACAAATATTCTTATCCTCGCTTGAGTACCGTGTCAGAATCCCTTTAAAAGTATTTTTTGACGCTTACCTAAAACTTCGTTATGACTTAGGCTCCAGTTGGGTAAACCGCGAACTAATTCGTTTCTCCGACCTAAGGCACGGTGCCGGTGCAACGCTTTCACTCGACACTCCTTTAGGCCCAGCGGAATTTTCCGTTGGACGCAGTTTCTTATTCAGACAGGACAAATCACATGGGAATCGCATCGCCAGAGGACCTGTGTTTTTCTATTTTACGATAGGATATTATTATTAGGGCATTGTTCATTTCCAATAGTCCCGCTATTTTTCAGAACAAAATGAAGTCATTCCCGCTGATGTCAGGCAGTAAATCTTTAGAATAAGTTATCCAAAAGATAACAGCTCCCTCATTTAATCATAAAAATTACAGCTCAGCCATTTTTTTTTTCAAAAAAATTACTCTCCCCTCTTGCGTCTGAAAATTCAAAGTAATATCTTGGGACCAGAATCTATAACTATAGTTTCATGGCAGGAACCTCTGTTACAATGACCGGCACCCTGCAGTTCTTTGAAATTTTGGACTAACACGGCATTCACACTCCCCTTCCCCCGATTCTGTCCCTTTTTGTGTAAATTCCCCCTTCATCCCACATGAGATCGTAAGCTTGAGAAGAGAAATTCGTGTCAAAATACCTGATATTGCGAAATTATGCTCTATTTCAGGTATTCCAACGCCATCCTGGGCCTCCGGATGTCTGTCAGAAGTTCCTGGACGCTTATCCGAAGTTCCTGGAAGCTTATCCGAAGTTCCTGGAAGCTTATCTGAAGTCTCTGGAAGCTTATCTGAAGTCTCTGGATGTTTATCCGAAGTCTCTGGAAGCTTATCCGAAGTCTCTGGAAGGAAAAAATTAACTCACTTTTGTCTGTACGAGGTTCCTGGAAGTCATCCTAAGTTCCTGGATGACTGTCCGAAGTTCCTGGATGACCATCCTGACTCTCCGGATGACCATCTGATGTTCCTGGAAATCATCCTGACTCTCCGGATGACTATCTGAGGTTCCTGGAAACCATCCGAAGCTCCTGGATGACCATCCGAAGCTCCTGGACGACCATCCTGGGTTCCTGGAAAACAATCTTGACTCTCCGGATGACTACCTGAAGTCTCCGGAAAACAATCCTGAACCCGCTTTTATCCGCCTTCAGCATCTTCCCCGCCATTAATATTCGATTCTTGTCTTCCTGAAAACGCCCCGAACCTAGTATGTTAGTCCAAACCCGTAATAACTGTTCTTCCGCCTGTTTCGGACAGGCAAAAATTGTTCTGTACTAAACAATAGTGACTCATTTAAATACCTGATTTCAAAAAGGAGTAGTAAAAATGGATATGTCAATTCAAAGAAAAGTAGTAATGTACCAGGCAATGCAGGAGTTTATAGAGAAATGGGCAGCAACTATTGCCACCAAACCTCCCGTACTCACAGCTTTCACAACCTTTAAAGAAAAAGCCATTGCCGTGGAAAATATGATAAGCAATTATGACGAAGCCGTTGTAGGCAAAACTAATGCCAAAAAGGCTGCTGCAAAAAATCTTATTGATGTAATGTTCCCTTTGTCCGGTGCTCTTTACGGAGTTGGCGTTGATATCGCAGGCGAGGAACTAAAAGCTCTTTGCGATAAATCTTTATCCGTTTTCCAGGAAATGACGGAAATGAATCTCTACAACAGCTCAAAAAGTATTATTGATGCCGCAAAAGATAACCTTGCCGGCCTTGTTGTTTACGAATATGACCTGCCAAAACTTACAGAAATCGAAGATCTGCTTGGACTCTATAAATCCGCTCTCGGCAAACGCGAACTCAGCCAGGGTGAGAAAAAAGCAATGCGAAAAGAAATTTTTGAGAAAGTCAGCACAACTGGAATGTTTATCAGAAAAAGTCTTGACAAAAGCATGATCCCCTTCAGAACAGAAAATGAAGCAATGTACAAAGAGTATCAGGCAATAAAAACCATTAAAAACCTCGGAATAAGGCATGAAAAACCAACTGACCCGCCCGTTCCTCCGGTTATTTCCTAGATACCTGCCCCATCTTTAATTAGAATGGGGCTTTTTTTTGCCCGAATCAATGCGCAGATTCAGCCATGTAATAACTTCATCAAATAGCTCAGTATTACGTGGCTCATTATGAATTTCATGATACAGCCCCGGCCATATCTTAATATCACATTTTTCACCCGCGACTCCCGCAAATTCACGCGAGGCATTAACCGAAGTAACCTGATCCTCACCACCATGCAGTATAAGCAACGGAACATGGAGTTCCCCTGCATGTCTGATAGCCCAGCAACCAGCCTCCTGAGCCGAAAGAAATGTCCTTACCGAAATCCAGGGATGTATAAGTCTGTCTTTAACCATTTTGCAGACCCGCTCTTCTCCACGATGCCCCGACTTGATCCTGTTAAAAGCCCTGAAACTGGGCCAAAACTTATTAAGCCAGAAAGCAAATTTCTGTACCGATTCTTTTGGGGGATTGGAAAGTCTGAACCAGGGTCCGGTAGCAATAACACCTTTGACACTAGGCTTATTCCGAAGTATATAATTAATTACAAGATTACCGCCAAGACTGTGCCCGTAAAGAAAAATATCAGTACCAGGGAAAAACTGATGCGCTTTGTCAAGAAGTATGCTGATATTATCCATGTAAGCCTGATAGGAAGGAGTATGACCCCTTTTGCCCTCTGACTTCCCATGTCCCTCAAGGTCGAAACCGATTAGTGCAAAACCGTTATCTGTAAGAGTCTGAGGAAGAACCTTGTAGCGACTACTGTGTTCGCCAAGTCCATGCACCAGACATACGACAGCTTTAATATTATTTCCTTCCGGTTTCCAAAACTGCCCGAAAATCCGAAGTCCCGCATTTGATTCCCAATTAAATTCTATGTTTTCCATGGCTCCTAACTCAGCGCTTTACCAGAAGAAATCAGATGATGTACCTGAATGGTTCTTTCCGGCAGACAATAAATCGTAAATGGTTCTAACTCAAAACTAAAGCGTTTTATGGCGGAAACAATCGGTTGTGTGGTCATTAACCATCCCGCATGCCTGCATAAAGGCGTAGCATATCGTTGGCCCGACAAACTTAAATCCCCGCTTTACTAAATCCCCGCTCATTGCTTCGGATTCTTTAGTCTTAACCGGAATCTCCTTCAGAGTACCACGACAATTATTAATTGGTTCATAGCCGACAAACTGCCAGATATATTTATCGAAACTTCCGAATTCCTTTACGACCTCAAGGAAGCATGCTGCATTCTTAATTGTTGCGTTAATCTTCAGGCGGTTTCGGATAATACCGGAGTTCTGCATCAACATTTCAACCTTCTCCGTGCCATAACCGGCTATTTTCATGGCATCAAAATTATCGAAAGCTTCCCTGTAGTTCTCTCTTTTCTTAAGAATGGTAAGCCAGCTAAGTCCCGCCTGCGCTCCATCGAGTATCATAAATTCAAATAACTTTCTGTCGTCATGAAGGGGGAAACCCCATTCCTTGTCGTGATATTCTATATATACAGGGTCAGAAGTGGACCAGACGCAACGTGTCGGATTACCATCGTTCATTTAATAAGTCCTTCTGCCTGCTTTATAGTTTTATCGCGAGCAGTTTGTTCCCCGTCATGATAAAATAGTTCAGGCTCTTTTCCCACCATTTCATCATTTCAAGAAACTGACGGGACGAGCTTCCTTCGATGAATTCATTCCCTTTTTCCGTAATTGAAGTAAAAATGTACTCCACGTGAATATCCGTAACCGTATCGTTTACGGCTTCAAGGCGGAAGCTGATATTCACAACCACAACGTCCCAGGTCATACGGACAAACTCAATTATACCAAGTTCCTTGTCATATTTGGTAACTATCCAGATAGTATCAACGGTCTCACCATACCGGGTCTTAAATATGGCTCCGTTTTCGGCAAACCCGCTTTCGGAATAAATCATATCATAGCTCCAACCATCGAGCCAGTCCTTTTCTCTCTCAGGGCAGAGCAATGGGAAAATCTTATCCGGAGTTGAGTTGATTTTCTGTGTAAAAGTCCTTTTTATTTTTTTTGACTTAAAATCATCTCTTAATTTTGGTCCATTTGTTTGTGTCATAAATAATCCTGTGGTTTTTATTAATAGCATTAAGAATCCCGGTGCATAAAATAAGTATAATCAGAAAGAAAAATGAATGTATATGTTTAATAAACTCAAATATGGAACCAGAACATCTGTTTTATTTAACTACTCTCAGTTTAAAGAACACTTCCTCAGGCGAAAAGATGCCTGAGAAAAATCTTTCATAGATAACCGGCTCGATGTTTACAATCATATCCATCCATTTAATAGCTGCGAAATTACTCGTAATAAATTTCTTTTCAATGATTTCAAACTGAGCTTTGCCTTCATAGTTTGTGCGGTGGTTTAATTTCCACTGCTCATAGAACTTAAGTTTCCTGCCACCGATATACTCATAATTATCAAAAGTGCGGATAGAAAAAGGAATCTTATGATCCGGCTCGCCAAAGTATTTCGTATTCAGGAAGAAAGGAGCATAAACAATAATCATTGCTCCCGGTCTGGCTATTCTGTAAAGCTCGGTTACAGTTTTATGAAAACTGTCGAGATGTTCCAGCACATGCGAAGCATATATCTCATCAAACGTATTATCCCCGAAAGGATATGGAACCGTATTAATGTCATGAATAGCGTTGCCACCGTAATCGACAATATCAAGATTAATGTAGCCTTCTTTAATATCTTTGCCACAGCCGAGATTTAGTTTCATAAGTATTCGCGATAGTTAAGTGCTGAATCCTTCCTTTTCAATTGCCTCATCGCAGATGTCGATGATAGTCGAATGGATATATACTTCGAACCATTCCTTGAATAATTCAAAAGTAAGCTCCGCTGGCCAAAGTTCAACATCTACTGCCCATTCCTCCAGCTGCATTTCAAAAATGTCGGGGTAGATGCTTTTAACAAATTCGTAATCCTGCTCTAACAGGTCGTGCGCAGGAATCATATAGCCGGTACTGTCCTGCCTTATATCTTCCAATGTAAGCATCGTATCTTCAGGGCTGACGCTCGTCAGCCAGTGAAGAAAAGGTGCCTTTGGTTTGATGATTGCCATATGACGGTTAACTGATGAATACATACTTCCTCTCCGGATAATTTGAAAAGTATAAATATAAATGCCTAAACATAAACTAAGCGACATGAAAAGTCAAAAATAAATTGATAGTTATATGCTCTAAATTATTCTGAGCGATAATCAATCCATAAAGTGCAGAGCCAGCCAGACGGTTTTCTGTTTCTTGTCCGTCCACTCAATGCGGTGCTTTGTATTTGCAGGGATGAATATGTAATCTCCAGGATATAAAACCCTTTCCTCTGTGTCGCTTTCGAACATTATACCGGCTGAGCCACCAAGCAGTATTACCCACTCATTAGTTTCCTGACAATACCATTCTTCCTCTGGCGAGGCCTGCCCGCTGGATACAATACGTTCAAGAGTCAAATTCTTATTATGAAGAAGAATATCAAAGACTTCTTTTGGGAACGTATCGGGTATATCTGAAAATAAATTTTTAATCTCCATAAAAATGTTTCCCTTTTGCAAAAATGATTATTACCAGATTTCCTGATGTACTTTCGACAAATCAAACCGAATTTCCCTATACTTTGTCTCGGCCGGATGACCAATGGCGACAAATGAAACAGGAATAATACCGGAAGGAATGTTCAGCAGTTTAACAAAGTTCTCAATTCTGTCTTTAACAGGATAAATGCCCAGCCATACAGCTCCAAGTCCAAGAGCGTGGGCGGCCAGCAACATATTTTCAGTAGCGGCTGAACAGTCAAGCGCGATGTATTCGGAGTAAGTCTCAGTCTGTTTATCTCCGCAGATAAGTATTCCGAGTGGCGCCAGTTTAAGCATACCGGCATAAGGATGAAAAGCTGCAATGGCATTAAGCGATGTTCTTTGAGATACAATCACAAAGTGCCATGGCTGATAATTGCGCGCCGAAGGAGCACTCATCGCGGCTTCAAGCAACTTATGTATCAGTTCTTCAGAAATCATTTCTTCCGTAAACTGGCGGATGCTCCGTCTGGTAAGAATAGCTTCCAATGCTTCCATATATCCTCGCAGGTAAAATAATTTAAAACTGTTTAACTATATTTAAGTATGAATCCATGCGTAATCTAACCTGTCAGGATACTTCGGTTCCCAAAGAATCAGATATCTCAGCGGAAACCAAAATTCTTCCGCAGTACTCGCAGTTCCAGACTTTCTTATGCTGACGAATCTCAAGCTGGCGTTGCGGCGGGACAACATTATGACAGCCGGAACATGCTCCCCTTTTAATAGTTGAAACAGCCTTACCTTTTTTGGCTTTCCTGATTCTCATATATGCCGAATAGTCCGGCTTCTTTGCATTAAGCTCAACCTGTTCTCTTTTTATCCTCAGCTTGGCTTCTTCCTTTTCATTTGTCTTAACGATTTCTTTAAGATCAGCTTCTTTATGCTTAAGTTCTTCCGAAAGAGTTTCGGTCTGCGGAGCTATCTCATTGATCTCGATTTTAAGTTTTTGAATAAGTTCTTCGAACGCCTGATTCTGTGATTCCAGTTTGCTTATTTCCCCTTCGGTATGATCGATTTCCTTTGTAAGAGCATCATATTCTTTATTATTGCGTACATTAAATAGCTGCGCCTTGAATTTCTTCTGATTAGTCTTCATGCGTTCTACTTCTTCTTCATTCTTCATCCGTGTGTCAATGGAATTCTGCTGTTCCTGTTTCTTGACATTAACCTGAGTATTCAGAGCCTGGATACGGTTGCGCAGTTCATTTACGGCTGCCGGCAGGTCGCCCCTGAGTTCTTCTAGTTCATCAAGCTGGTCATCGATAAGCTGTAATTCGTATAGTACTTTTAATCGATTTATCAATTTATTCTTCTCCTATATTTATTAAAAAATGAACAGGGTTAGTTGTTCCGCTGTATATATAAACTTTGTTATCAGATTTCTGTCTCTTTATTTCTTCATCAAGTCTGCGTTTTACTTCTGTCAGGACAGGAAATTCAGTCTCATAATGCCCGGCATCAATGAGCAGTATCTTTTCATCGGCATCCTGGAATGTATGGTATCGTACGTCCGCCGTTACAAAGGCATCGGCTCCCTTTGCAATCGCAGTATTCAACATATCCGAGCCACTTCCGCCACATACGGCTACTTTCTGTATCTTTCGCTCACGACTGCCTGCGCTATATTTAAGGTTCTCAGTTTTAAGCGAATGCTGAACATGGCTAAGAAAACCGGCATCTGTCATCTCTGAATCCAGACTGCCTATAGCACCCGCGCCATAATTCTGATTTTTATTTGCAAGCTGATAAATGTCGTATGCCGGTTCTTCGTACGGATGGACCTTAAGCATGGAAGAAACCGCATTATTAAGGTTCCATTTATCCACAACAACTTCAAGGCGCATTTCGCTTACTTTCTCAAAACTCCCGGCTTTGCCAATAGCGGGTGCTGTGTTCATACTTCCCCTGAATGTTCCTTCGCCTTTAAAATGGAAACTGCATTTCTCGTATTCGCCTGTCTTCCCCGCTCCCTGAGTAAAAAGTGCTTCTGATACCGCCGATAAACTTTCTTCCGGCACAAATACAACGAGTTTATAGCGGAGATTTTCCTGATGTTCAAGGAAATCGATATTCTTTAGACCGAGAGTTTTTGCGAGTTGGAAACTTACACCATGTTTTGTGAAGTCAAGATTTGTATGGGCTGAATAGAGTGTTATGCTGTGCTGGAAAAGAAGCTCGATTAATCCGGATATTTTATCGTTTTGAGTGTCTAATCTCTTTAATGGCTGAAAAATTAAGGGGTGATGAGTAAAAATAAAGTTGCTTTTCTTTTTTATTGCTTCTCTGAGAGCTTTTTCAGTCAGCTCTAAACAAAGAAAAATGTTCTGTGCCTCGTCTGCAAGTGATCCTGCCTGCAAACCCGGGTTATCCTTCACCCAGGCGATATCCTTAGGTGCCCATTCTTCTATACATTGAGATATAATTTTTTTGAGCATACGAAAAAAAAATGCACTACCGGTACATGGAGTGCATTTTTATACTTCTCTGATTAATAGTAATTGAGTAAAATTAACTTATATAACGATATTAAGGCTGTCTTCTTCATATTTTGTCTAAGACAAAGATAGCCTTTTGCGAAATTATTTTCAATATAAATCAAAAATAAATCATTGATTAGTAAAAAGTTTAAAGAAAAAGCCCCGTTGCGGGATAAATTACTCAGGATTCTTTCATTAAATATTCATCAATAAGGGTGTACGACAAATTCCTCTCTTACAATAGAAGTTTGCCGGACACTCGTCCGCAGGCAATGCAACCAGGGTAAGATATTTTCTATTGTCCCGGCGGAGAGCAATATTTCCCCCCAAACAGAACGCCGTTATTCGTCCATTTGATTGTCTCGTAATTCTATAAGTTTATGATTATGAGAAAAATTGCCATAGTAAATATGCAAATGAGTAAGAAAGTGTACGACATTTTATCATTTAAGAAGGAAATTTGCCGTATATCCCATTAATAATCAGTAGGCTCTATCCATCTGTCGTCCTCTTTGATAAGCTCAATCAGCGCATCAACGGCAAGCTCAGAACTGATATTTCGTCTGACGATTTTTTTGCCACGGTAGAGCGTAATCTTACCTGCGCCAGAACCCACATACCCGTAATCAGCATCGGCCATTTCGCCGGGGCCGTTTACAATACAGCCCATTATACCAATTTTAACTCCCTGCAGGTTTTCTGTGCGATTTCTTATTTTGGCTGTAACCTGTTGTAAGTCAAAAAGCGTGCGTCCGCATGAAGGGCAGGCAATATACTCGGTCTTCGAAATGCGTAGCCTTGTGGCCTGGAGTATGCCGAAAAGGATCAGGTTTACAGCCCGCACCGATTCATACCTGTCTAGTGTGGCAAACGGTTTAGCAGACATCCAGAGTCCATCGCCAAAACCATCGAGAAGCAACGCGCCAAAATCTGTCGATGAATAAATCATAAACTTTTCGAGGGAGATGTTATTATAAGTTCTCTTTAGTATGACGGGATTATCAATCTGCCTGTCTGTAAGTTCGAGCATAACGCGGCGTTCTTCAGCCATGCCGTGAATGTTGGATGTCTCAAGTACAAAAACAACATTCTCATATTGCGTGCGTTCAGCCAGCCGGCTCAGGTCGTTAATTGTCAGAGTAACAAAGTTTAATATACCAGACTTATCAGCGACAGAAATAAATTCATCAAGTGATGCAAAGACAGGGAAACCTTTCTCTTTATCCGCAAGCGAAGCCCATTTATCCGAGCTGTAAACAAGCTTAAGACTGCCGGGCAGTCCGAATGAAATATCACTATCCTTAAGATAAATAAAATCGCAGGCCGAATTCGTTAGTGTCCACTTATCAGTTTCGGCATGGTAAAAGCAACCGACAGTCTCAAGCTCTTCGGGAACGTTAATGCCCGAACTGAAGTCGGCAAAAACTCTTGGGAAGTTTGTTCCGCCGATGCCCATAATTTCAGATGTTGTACGCTTATTATAATTATACGGGTCGAACCGGGGCGTTATTACCTCTGGAATTGGTGTGTGTGCCACCCGCGTGCTGTACCGGCTGGCAAGCATTAGCGCGATGGGTAATTCTCTTTCAGGTTCCTCGGTCAGCGAGACTCTGATTGTATCGCCCAGACCATCTTCAAGCAACGCGCCTATGCCAACGGCGGATTTAACTCTGCCATCCTGACCATCGCCTGCTTCGGTTACGCCAAGATGCAACGGATAGTTCATATTTTCCTGTTCCATCTGTCGGACGAGAAGCCTGTACGCCTGAACCATAACCTGCGGATTACTGGCTTTCATAGAAAGAACAATATTATGATAACCCGCCTGGTGGCAGACTCGTACAAATTCCAGCGCCGACTCTACCATTCCAAGCGGACTGTCTCCGTAACGGCTCATGATTCTGTCAGAAAGAGAACCATGGTTGGTGCCTATGCGCATTGCTGTGCCGTATTCTTTGCAAATCTTTACTAATGGCAGAAACCTTGTGGCAACCCGCTCCAGTTCTGACTGATATTCCCCCTCTGTGTATTCTATCTGAAGAAATTTCTTCTTATCCACATAATTGCCGGGATTAATCCTGATCTTTTCGACAACTCGGGCCGCAAACTCGGCAACATTGGGCGTGAAATGTATATCGGCAATAATCGGTACACTACAGCCTCTCGACCTGAGTTCTTTCTTTATTCTCGGCAAATTTTGAGCATCATTGAGACCAGGAACCGTGATTCTGACATATTCACATCCGGCATTTACCATCCTTATGGTCTGCTCTACGGTTGCTATGGTATCCATTGTATTGGTTGTGGTCATTGACTGAATACGAATCGGATTGGAGGCTCCAAGCGGAATGTCGCCAATACAGACTTCTCTAGTTTTATACCGGTGGTATTCAGTCAGGCTACTACAGTAAGGTTTTGAGTTATAATCCATAATGATGAGTATAATTAAGATTAAGATTAAGATTGTGAGTATGAGAAAGAATCATACTACGTTTTTGAACTGTAAATATATAAAATAAATCGCTATCAACCGACTAAATTTAATTCAAACCACTTTTCTTCCTTTCTCTCTTTATAGCGGTAATGTCTTCCTTTTTGTGTGAAAATAGAGTTAAAAAGAAGGTAGCGCACCAGTCCGGTTTATTAAATTTGCAAAACAGAAAAGAAAATTTAGTTTTCGTTGGGTGTACGACAACTTTTCCTTTTAATCATACTCATTTTTCCCCTGAAGCGATTATGATTATGAGTAAGAATATGATTAAGAAAATTACAGACCATCCGTTTGGACTGTTATATGGAGGATAATATATTTCCGCCCCGACTTGTTGTTTGGACTAACAACCAAAAGGAGAATTTGTCGTACAACCCGGTATGTTGCCGTATTTAAACGGCTCTATGTTGTTTATAGTGGGTAATCATACTTTAATTTACCCGCCACAA